>NZ_PPRC01000123.1 GCF_002902565.1 Staphylococcus petrasii
AGGTCACACCTGTTCCCATGCCGAACACAGAAGTTAAGCTCCTTAGCGCCGATGGTAGTTGGATTTACGTTCCGCTAGAGTAGGACGTTGCCAGGCTTACTAAATTGGAGAATTAGCTCAGCTGGGAGAGCATCTGCCTTACAAGCAGAGGGTCGGCGGTTCGACCCCGTCATTCTCCACCATTTCAATTATATAGCCGGCCTAGCTCAATTGGTAGAGCAACTGACTTGTAATCAGTAGGTTGGGGGTTCAAGTCCTCTGGCCGGCACCATCTTTGAGCCATTAGCTCAGTTGGTAGAGCATCTGACTTTTAATCAGAGGGTCAGAGGTTCGAATCCTCTATGGCTCATACGATTATTTTAATAGCCACATGCGGAAGTAGTTCAGTGGTAGAACACCACCTTGCCAAGGTGGGGGTCGCGGGTTCGAATCCCGTCTTCCGCTCCATTTTTTGCCGGGGTGGCGGAACTGGCAGACGCACAGGACTTAAAATCCTGCGGTGAGAGATCACCGTACCGGTTCGATTCCGGTCCTCGGCACCATCTTTTTAAATATAGCGCCCGTAGCTCAACTGGATAGAGCGTTTGACTACGGATCAAGAGGTTATGGGTTCGACTCCTATCGGGCGCGCCATTTAAAATTCAAACCTTATTTAATTAAATACGGGAAGTAGCTCAGCTTGGTAGAGCACTTGGTTTGGGACCAAGGGGTCGCAGGTTCGAATCCTGTCTTCCCGACTTCTTAAATAATATGGGGGCTTAGCTCAGCTGGGAGAGCGCCTGCTTTGCACGCAGGAGGTCAGCGGTTCGATCCCGCTAGTCTCCACCATTTATAAAATTTCTAAAATGAACATTGAAAACTGAATGACAATATGTCAACGTTAATTCCAATAAATGTAACGATAAGTTACAAACACTATTTAGTTTTATGAGCTAATCAAACATCATAATTTTTTATGGAGAGTTTGATCCTGGCTCAGGATGAACGCTGGCGGCGTGCCTAATACATGCAAGTCGAGCGAACAGACGAGGAGCTTGCTCCTTTGACGTTAGCGGCGGACGGGTGAGTAACACGTGGGTAACCTACCTATAAGACTGGGATAACTTCGGGAAACCGGAGCTAATACCGGATAATATTTT
>NZ_PPRC01000124.1 GCF_002902565.1 Staphylococcus petrasii
TCGTGGGCTCGGAGATGTGTATAAGAGACAGATTATATACATATTATATTTAAATGTATTACTAGCTTAGCAACTCCAAATATAACTTTATATAATAACGAAGTTTGGTGCTTTGTTGCGTTTAAACTTAGCATATTTATATACGTATAAAAATATTAGTTGTTAATCAAATCTGGATTAGAACTGAAAAGCAAAATTTAACTTAGTAGATATGAACATAAATAAGATAACTGTACATAAGAGATAATAAAAATGCTCAGAAATCGTCCTGACAGCGTCTATAAATACAAGATATTTGTTAATCAATATTTTAGTTTACATAATATATATTATAGGAAGTTATGTATTGAGCTTTAGGGGAGCTATCCTTTTACCATATTTCAGTTTAATTAACTGTTTAGTTTACTATCAATTATTTGGCGATTATCCATTTGCTAAGCTCTAGCAAGTTATTAATACATTTTATGATAATATCTATACATATATACACTATATAAAGGAGTTTATATTACATATGAATTTAGTTTTTGATATTGATGGCACAATATGCTTTGATGGACAGCAAATTGACGAAGAAATAACTCGAAGATTAACTAGTTTACATAACGTAGGACATAGAATTATTTTTGCATCGGCAAGACCAATACGCGACTTACTTCCAATTTTGCCAAAAGCCTTTCATGATATGTCATTAATTGGTGGCAATGGTTCAATTATTTCTGAAAAACAAACAATTCAAACTTTAGCTACTATATCTCATACAGATTTTCAAATTATTAAAGACGTTATCAAAAAGTATGATTTAAATTATATAATCGATGATGAATGGGATTATGCTGCTAATGTTAGTGCTACGAATGAAATTTACAAACGTTTAGATCCATTACATTTAGCACAAAAACAATCTATAGACGTAATAACTTCACCTATTAAAGTTATATTGTTGAATATATCAACGCAGCATTTCGAAGCTATTGCAACACATTTAAGTGAAAAAGCGCCCCATTTATCTTTAATTAATCATTCAAATGAACTAAATATAGATATTACTGCGCAACACATCAATAAATATACTGCTATTGAGTATATACTTGGCACAAACCCAGTGTATATTGCCTTTGGTAATGACCATAATGATATTACGATGTTGAACAATGCTGAGACGGGTTATTTTGTTAATAATAAGGCGCTTAATCTCCCTATTTTTGAAAATAATTATAAATTAAATTCTATAGAGCCGAATGCAGCCTCAATATGTAAAATACTTGATCAACTACTGGATAGTTAAAATTTTTGATTAATAATTAGCCAAATTATAATTGAAAATGATTATCACTTTCAATTATAATAGTGTATTATAAGGAGGTTAATTATGAATAAAGTTATTAAATATATTTTATGTATTGCATCTATCTTAATTATTCTTTCAGCTTGTGATAAAGATTCTAAGAGTAATACGAATAAAAAGACAATTACTATTAACAATACATATGAATTTAGAGCTGATAAAACTAATAAAGGTAAAGGCGAAATGCAAAATAATAAAGTCGAGGTGCCAATAAACCCTACACGTGTTGCTGTAATGGATTATGGAGCTTTAGATATTATGAAACAAATGGGATTAGAAAATAAAATTGTCTCTATTTCTAAAGGAAAAGGAATGGCATTTCTACCCCACTCTCTAGAAGAATTTAAAGACAACAAATACATAAATTTAGGTAATCCTGGCCAACCTGATTATAAGGCATTAGCTAAATCTAAACCCGAAATTATTTTTACATCTTTTAGACAAGCACATACTAAAACATTGGATGAACTTAAAAAGGCAGCGCCTAATGCTAAAATAGTGTTTATTAGCCCAAATAATAGCGATTATATAGCTTCAATTAAAGAAAGTACCACGATTATTGGTAAAATTTTTGAAAAAGAAGATAAAGCTAAACAACTTAACGCGGAATTAACTAGAAAAGTTGAAGAAGTTAAAAAAACAGTAGATAATAGCAAAGTTTTATTTTTAAGTGTTGATGATAAAGGAATCAAAGCTTTCAACGCTACTGGGCGCTTTGGTGGATTTTTAACACGTGATTTAGGGATTAAATATGCAGATACAGCGATGAAAGAAAATGTCGGTGGGAATTTAATCAGTTATGAATATTTAAATAAAGTGAATCCTGATAAGTTATATGTTATTGACCGTAGTAATAATGGTACAGATAAGCAACTTCCGAAATTATTACATACAGAT
>NZ_PPRC01000125.1 GCF_002902565.1 Staphylococcus petrasii
CTACAAAAACTGATATAATTCTATCTTTCATAAAACTTCATAATATCGAAGAACATATATATTATTTATAATTATATATGTTCTATTTTTTTATGTTCACATTTTTTAAAAGAGAAAATACTATTAACATACCAAACATCATAATTCCAGTTACTATAATTATAAATGCTCGATAATCTTACTCAACTTTTCCATATAGAAAATAACTTATTTTAAATTAATTAATTAATCACATTAAAAAATTATATAATCCTTGCCAAAAAAGAACATACGTTCTACAATGATGATGAGGTGGTAAACATGATTCCAAATCCTAATGCGCCAGATGAATATAAATATGAAACTGATTATAGAAAAATACCAAGAAAATATTTAAACCCTAAAATCCCTCAAGGGCGTGGAAAAATCAAATGGCAAGCTTTTGCGACTCTCCCGCAACAGTTTGAAATTTTAGAACAAATTATAAAGGATCAAAATAAAATAGAAAAACCATTGCTAACACATGATTCATTAGATAATTTAGATCAGATTTTTCAAATAAAAATTCAAAATGATGAGTTATGTACAATCTCATATTGGGAAGACGGTAACATTTCAAAATATACAGGAAAAATTTTAAAAAAGGATGAAATTAGTAATACATTTTCCTTTTCTGATACTAACAATAATATATATAATTTAAATAATGCTAACGTTTGTAGTATCACTTAACACTATTTAAACTTTTAAAAAGTTTAAATAGTGTTCTTATAATTACCTTTTTCGAAATACTTCTAGCAAAATCATTATAAGTATCATACTGATATTAAATATATTATTTTTATCACTGAAAAAAATTTCTACTACTTGGAAAATTGATAAAAGACTTATTATTAACAAAAGTTTATTTAATTTTTCGCTTCTTTCTTCTTCCTTATATGACTGCTCCAATTCAATTAGTGATAATTCTTCTTTGTTTAATTCTTCAATATATTGTGGAGATTTAAAATC
>NZ_PPRC01000126.1:0-686 GCF_002902565.1 Staphylococcus petrasii
AATTGATAGCTTATGGTTGTGCTTATATATGCTATAATTACTATCCAATTTTTAAAAACAATACCACTTAAAAACCTGTTTAATTTATACATAACACTAGTAACACTTTGCTTAGTTGATAAGCTAAGTCAAGTATTTATTTAAATAAACTTTTCTATTTCAAATCCCTATAAATACCAATTATTGAGTTACTAATATATACACTTTAACTTTCTTCTTTTTCCTACTAGTTTTAAATAAAATGAATTTATCTGTATTATTTACCTTAATTTAATCAATTTATTTCAACACAAACTATATTTTAAATATAAATATTCGTTTTAATAAATTAAATCTATCAATAGAAGGTATATAATATTCAAATTTTTTTATGATTACTTTTAAAGCTAGATGTGTTAGAATGGCTTTAACTGTAAAGAAAGGTTGATGCCTAATTGATTACAACTCAAGAATTAATGCAAAAATATAATGTTTCAAGACAAACAATAAATAATTGGATTCGAAAAAAAGAAATTCCAGAACCGATTGAAAAAAAAGGTCGTCAAAATGCATGGACATTTAATCAAGTGAAATTAATAGATCAAAAAATGAAACAAAATCGTACGGAACAGTTAGAACTATTTAAAACCATGCCTGTCCCTCTTCAAATAAATAATAGAAGGTATTTAGGTAGTAAACAAAAAATA
>NZ_PPRC01000126.1:705-3264 GCF_002902565.1 Staphylococcus petrasii
GAAATTGTGACTAAACATACTAAAAACGTAAAATCAGTAGCGGACATATTTGGCGGCACAGGGGTCGTTGCAGATTTATTTAATAAACAAGGTAAGAAAATTATTGTTAACGACATTCTCACTAGTAATTATATTTCTTATCAAACATGGTTTGGTAATGAAGAAATTGATGAAAAGAAAATCCGTTTCAAAATAACAGAACTTAATAATTTAAGTGGTATTTCTGGGTATGTTTATAAAAATTTCGGAAATAAATATTTTTCAATTGAAAATTCTAAAAAAATTGATGCCATAAGAGAAAAAATTGATACTTATAACGATATTAATAAACGTGAAAAAGCATTTCTCTTAACGTCTCTACTATATTCAATGGATAAAGTAGCAAATACTGTTGGTCATTTTGATGCATACAGAAAGAAAATGGATACATTTCATCCCATTTATTTAAAAGTCCCTGAATTCAATAAAAATTCACGAAATGAAATTTTTAATGAAGATGCAAATCAGCTAGTAAAAAAAATTAAAGCAGATTTGGTATATATTGATACTCCATATAATTCAAGAGGTTACGAAAGCGCATATCATGTTCTTGAAAATGTTATGGAATGGAAAAAACCTGAAGTTGAGGGTATTGCTATGAAAGCAGTTAATCGTTCTGAAAAATCATCAAATTATAATAAATCAAAAGCTCCTCAAGTATTTGAAGATTTAATTCAAAATATAAATGCCCGTTATATTTTAGTTTCTTATAATAATATGGCTAAAAAGGGTAATTCTCGTTCTAACGCAAAAATTTCAAATGAAGAAATCATAGCAGCTTTGAAAAAGCGTGGAGAAGTAAAAATCTTCGATATTGATTTCAATGCTTTTACAACTGGGAAATCAAAAATAGAAAATCATAAAGAGTTGCTTTATTTATGTACTATCGATGATAATATTATCCAATCTCCACTAAATTATACTGGGGGTAAACAAAAGTTGTTACCTCAATTAAAAGCCCATTTTCCATCAAAATCAAATAGATTTGTTGATCTTTTTTCAGGTGGAGGCAGTGTTACGGTGAATATGATTAAAAATAAATACGCTAATCAATATCTTATGAATGATAAAGAACATCATGTTATTGAATTCTTTCAAGATATATCTAATATTGATATTGATATATTTATTGAAGAGATCGAAAAAAAAATAAAAGATTATGGTTTATCTAATACTAAAAAATATGGATATAAATTTTATTCCTCTAATAGTGCTGATGGTTTAGGCAAATATAATAAAGAAAAATTTATAAAATTGAGAAATGATTATAATTCCTCTTCTTCCACAGTTTTGTTTTATTTACTTGTAATATTTGGTTTTAATAATCAGATTCGCTTTAATTCAAAAGGAAACTATAACCTTCCTGTAGGCAAACGTGATTTCAATAAAAAAATGGAAGAAAAACTTAGAAAATTTGTAGAAGTATTAAAATGTGGAAATGTAAATTATACTTCAAAAGATTTTCGTGAAATAAATATAAAAGCAGGTGACTTTATTTACGCTGATCCACCATATCTAATAACAAATGCAGCCTATAATGAAAATGGCGGATGGTCTGAGCAAGATGAACAAGATTTATATGAATACCTTGATAAAGCCAATGAAAAAAATATCAAGTTTGCTCTTTCTAATGTCTTAGAACATAAAGGAAAAGTAAATGATATTCTTAAAAATTGGGCTTCAAAATATAATCTATATGAACTAAATTACAATTATAATAATAGTAACTATCAATCCAAAGCAAAACAAAGCAAAACCGTAGAAGTATTGGTAACAAACTATGAGAGGTAAAAATTAATGAAACTTAAAAAAACTGCCGAAACTTTTAATTTGGGCGATACTAGTTTTAGAAGAAAAGCACTAATTGACGATTACAAGACTTTATTACCCTACTTACAAGAAATAAATTTAAAATATAAACAATGGGATAAAAACTCACAAGCTAAATTTTATGAAAAAGTTTTAGTAGAAACAGATTTATTTTCTAGGAATAATGAGGAAGATCCAGAAAAAAGAGGTCGAACTCTTACAAATGCTTTAGTAAAAATTGGTTTAACTAATCCACAAAGAGAACTTTCTGAAGTAGCAAATAATTGGATAAATGAAGATACCCTGCGTAGAGATGATATCGAACGCTCTCTCGGTATTGATATAAACAATTTGCTTTTTACTCGTCAATTATTAAAATTAAAAATTTATTCATCAAATAAAAAAGATTACTTTTATCCTTTTCGTGTTGCATTAGAAATGGTTAAAAATTACCAAAATATTCCACAACTGGATTTTTTAACTATAATTCATCTAATTCATCCTTCGTTTAGTAACCAAAAAATAAAAAATATAATTAAAGATTATAAAAAGGTAAATGATAACATTGAGCTATTTTCTGAATTTATAAATAGAAATTTTCCAGAAACTACAAATGATTTAACTGCTAAAGATTTATTTTTAAAAGAACCGTTAAATCGAGAAAAATTTAATTTTCTTTTTACCAATAGAAAATCTTCAACTGCTCAAGAT
>NZ_PPRC01000012.1 GCF_002902565.1 Staphylococcus petrasii
TGAAAGCACTATCATGCTTGTAAATTCAATATATTTCATATTCTTCATGTCATGTACAGTTGTATTTTCAATGTGTATTTATTACGGATTTTCAGCTATTTTGGTTCTTCATTTTCAAAAAATAAAAAAAGAAACTATTGAGAGATTTAATAATTTGATATACTAAAAATCATAATAAAGAGGAAGAAGGCGTTAATGTAATGGATTGGTTTCAATTAGCCAGTAAAAAGGAAAGTAGAATGATTCAGATGCGTCGTTATATGCATCAATATCCTGAACCTTCTTTCGAGGAAACATGGACGCATAATTATATTCTTAATCAATTAAGTCATTTAAATTGCGAAATTGAGTCGCCTGTAGGACGTAATGGCATTAAAGCTACATTCAAAGGCAAAGGAAATGGTCCTACAGTAGCGTTTCGAGCTGACTTTGACGCGTTGCCTATCCAAGAGTTAAATGATGTTCCTTATAAATCAAAAAATGATGGCTTTATGCATGCATGTGGTCATGACGGACATACAGCCATCCTATTAGGCGTGGCAGAAATCGTACATGAACATCGTCATTTATTAAAAGGGAATGTTGTATTTATCTTCCAATATGGCGAGGAAATTATGCCTGGTGGTTCACAAGAAATGATTGATGATGGATGTCTCAAAGACGTCGATAAGATATATGGCACGCATTTATGGAGCGGTTACCCTACAGGTACCATTTATTCACGTCCTGGGGCGATTATGGCCTCTCCAGATGAATTCTCAATTACAATTAAAGGTAAAGGTGGCCATGGCGCAAAACCTCATGAAACGATTGATCCTATTGTAATTATGGCCGAGTTTATTCTTAGTGCACAAAAGATAGTATCACGTACGATCGACCCAGTTAAAGAAGCTGTGTTGACATTTGGCATGGTGCAAGCTGGTTCTTCAGATAGCGTTATTCCAGATTCAGCATTTTGTAAAGGCACTGTACGTACGTTTGATACAGAGTTACAGGCGCACATTCAAAATAAAATGGATAAATTATTGCAAGGACTTGCCCTAGCAAATGATATTACTTATGAGATGGAATATATTCGTGGTTATTTACCAGTGCATAACCATAACAGTGGCTATGAAGTAATAAAACAAGCAGCTAATGAGATGCATTTACGCTTCAATGAATCTGAACTTATGATGATTGGCGAAGATTTCTCTCATTATTTAAAAGTTCGCCCAGGAGCATTTTTCTTAACAGGCTGTGGCAATCGTGATAAAGGCATTACAGCGCCTCATCATAACCCACATTTTGATATTGATGAAGCAGCATTTAAGTATGCCGCTAGTGAATTCTTGAAAATATTAGAAATTGAAAACGTGTTTTAAAATTGGATAAAGATGGTTTTATAAAGAAATGTCTATGATGACTCTTACATTGAGTTAATCATAGACATTTTTTATTTATTATAGGGTGTGAGATTTTTATAGCATAGCGTGATAACTATTAATCGTATAAAAAGTCAAAAGTGTCTGTTTTCAGGCATATAAAAAAGAGGCTAAAACAAGATTAAATGTCTTAGCCTCTTTAAACATTTAGGCAGTAGCTGACTGATTTGAAAATACGCTTGAATTAAGCTTTTCAAATCTAGTCACCCTTGCCAGGGCAGAACGACGAAATTATTTTAATTTCTGTCCTGCTCCCCAAAAAAAGACTCCCCTAAGGGAGTCTTTAAAACAAAGAATAATTAAAATTATTCGATGATTTCAGTTACAACGCCTGATCCTACAGTACGTCCACCTTCACGGATTGAGAAACGAGTACCGTCTTCAATCGCGATAGGAGCGATTAATTCTACTGTCATTTCAACGTTGTCGCCAGGCATAACCATTTCTGTACCTTCTGGTAAGTTAACAACACCAGTTACGTCAGTAGTACGGAAATAGAATTGTGGACGATAGTTTGAGAAGAATGGAGTGTGACGTCCACCTTCGTCTTTAGATAAAACGTATACGTCTGCTTTGAATTTAGTGTGAGGTGTGATTGAACCTGGAGCAGCTAATACTTGACCACGTTGTACGTCTTCACGAGCGATACCACGTAATAAAGCACCGATGTTGTCACCAGCTTCAGCGTAGTCTAATAACTTACGGAACATTTCTACACCTGTAACAGTTGTTTTAGAAGTGTCGTGTAAACCGATGATTTCAACTTCTTCACCAACTTTGATTTGACCACGTTCAACACGGCCTGTAGCAACAGTACCACGACCTGTGATTGAGAATACGTCCTCAACAGGCATCATGAATGGTTTGTCAGAATCACGTTCTGGAGTTGGGATATAATCATCAACTGCTTGCATTAATTCTAAGATTTTTTCTTCGTATTGAGCATCGCCTTCTAAAGCTTTTAATGCTGAACCAGCGATTACAGGTACATCGTCACCTGGGAAATCGTATTCAGATAATAAGTCACGTACTTCCATTTCAACTAATTCTAATAATTCTTCATCGTCAACCATGTCAACTTTGTTTAAGAATACTACTAATGCTGGTACACCAACGTTACGTGATAATAAGATGTGTTCACGAGTTTGTGGCATTGGACCGTCAGCAGCAGATACTACTAAGATACCGCCGTCCATTTGAGCAGCACCAGTGATCATGTTTTTAACATAGTCAGCGTGTCCTGGGCAGTCAACGTGAGCATAGTGACGTTTGTCAGTTTGATATTCGATGTGTGCAGTATTGATTGTAATACCACGTTCTTTTTCTTCTGGAGCGTTGTCAATCATGTCATATGATTGTGCTACAGTGTCACCATTTTTAGCTAATACAGTTGCGATAGCAGCTGTTAAAGTAGTTTTACCATGGTCAACGTGACCGATAGTACCAATATTGGCATGTTCTTTTGAGCGATCAAATTTTTCTTTTGCCATTATTAAATCTCTCCTATTCTAGTAAAAGTTATTTCAATATTATCTCTCATGATAGTTTCTCACCATCATGAGAAATAATGATTGTTCTTAAAAGAATTCATAGTTCTTTTATAATGTATTTTTCGCAAAAAATCAATTCATAAAGATGATAGCTTAAATAATAAGCTCAAGCTGTATTTTACCTAGATTTACTAGTTAAAACAAGTTTAATTATTCACCTTTATTTTTCTTGATGATGTCATCAGCGATTGATTTTGGAACTTCTGCATAGTGGTCAAAGTACATAGTGTAAGTACCGCGACCTTGAGTGTTAGAACGTAATGAAGTTGCATAACCGAACATTTCTGAAAGTGGTACATAAGCGTTAACAACTTGTGCATTACCACGAGGTTCCATACCATCAACACGTCCACGACGAGCTGTTACGTCACCCATGATATCGCCCATGTATTCTTCAGGCATTTCGATTGTAACTTTCATCATTGGTTCTAAGATAACTGGATCACATTTTTTAGCAGCTTCTTTAAGTGCTAATGATGCAGCAATTTTGAAGGCCATTTCAGATGAATCGACATCGTGGTATGAACCATCAAATAATTTTGCTTTAACATCGATTAATGGATAACCAGCTAAGACACCATTTTCCATAGCATCTTTAAGACCAGCTTCAACTGATGGAATGTATTCACGAGGAACTACACCACCAACGATAGCGTTTTCGAATTCGAAGCCTGCGCCAGTTTCGTTAGGTGTGAATTCAATGTGAACATCACCGTATTGACCACGACCACCAGATTGACGAGAGAATTTACCTTGAACTTGTGCAGATTGCTTGAATGTTTCACGGTATGAAACCATTGGAGCACCTACGTTACATTCAACGTTGAATTCTTTCTTCATACGGTCAACTAAGATGTCTAAGTGTAACTCACCCATACCACCGATGATAACTTGTCCAGTTTCTTCATCTGTATGAGCATGGAATGTTGGGTCTTCTTCTTGTAATTTAACTAAAGCTTGAGTCATTTTATCTTGGTCAGCTTTAGATTTTGGTTCTACTGATAAGTGGATAACTGGTTCAGGGAATTCCATTGATTCTAAGATAATGTCATTCTTTTCACCACATAATGTGTCACCAGTACCTGTTTCTTTAAGACCAACTGCAGCAGCGATATCACCTGAGTAAACAGTATCAATCTCTTGACGTGAGTTAGCGTGCATTTGTAATAAACGACCTACACGTTCACGTTTGTCTTTAGTTGAGTTCTTAATGTAAGAACCTGATGTTAATGTACCTGAATATACACGGAAGAAAGTTAATTTACCAACATAAGGGTCAGTCATAACTTTGAATGCTAATGCAGCGAATTCAGCTGAATCGTCAGGTTTAGCAATAACTTCTTCTTCAGGATTTTCAGCACGGTGTCCAATGATTGGTTTAACATCTAAAGGAGATGGTAAGTAATCGATTACTGCGTTAAGCATTAATTGAACACCTTTGTTTTTGAATGCTGTACCGCAAAGTACTGGGTAGAATTCTACGTCAGTAGTAGCTTGACGGATAGCATCTTTTAATTCTTCAACTGAAATTTCTTCGTCACCAAGATATTTTTCCATTAATTCGTCATTGCTTTCAGCAACTGCTTCGATTAAGTTAGCGCGAGCTTCTTCTGCTCTATCTTTGTGATCGTCAGGAATTTCAATTTCATCAATTTCTGTACCTAAGTCGTTTGTATATTTGAAGCATTTCATTTCAACTAAGTCGATGATAGCTTCAAATTCGTCTTCGGCACCAATTGGTAATTGGATAGGTGCAGCGTTAGCTTGTAAGCGATCATGAATTGTGCTTACAGAGTAATCGAAGTTTGCACCTAATTTATCCATTTTGTTTACGAATACGATACGAGGTACTCCATAAGTAGTAGCCTGACGCCAAACTGTTTCAGTTTGAGGTTCTACACCTGATTGAGCATCAAGTACAGTAACCGCACCGTCAAGTACACGTAATGAACGTTCAACCTCTACAGTGAAGTCTACGTGTCCTGGAGTATCGATAATGTTTACACGGTGGCCTTGCCATTGTGCTGTTGTAGCAGCAGATGTGATAGTAATACCACGGTCTTGCTCTTGTTCCATCCAGTCCATTTGTGAAGCACCTTCGTGTGTTTCACCAATTTTGTGGATACGACCTGTATAGTATAAAATACGTTCAGTCGTAGTTGTTTTACCAGCATCGATGTGAGCCATGATACCGATGTTACGAGTGTTTTTCAATGAAAAGTCTCTAGCCATTGTTTTTCTCCTTCCAGTTATTACTGAATAAGTACTATAGAATATGGCGATGCCCTAAGCACGAACCATCTTTAACTTGGTAAACCAATTTGTCGACGGAACACACTCAGGGTTAAAGCTTTTATCTTACCAACGGTAGTGAGCGAATGCTTTGTTCGCTTCAGCCATTTTGTGAGTATCCTCACGTTTTTTAACTGCACCACCTGTATTATTAGCAGCGTCTAAGATTTCGTTAGCTAAACGATCTTCCATAGTTTTTTCACCACGAAGACGAGCATAGTTAACTAACCAACGTAATCCTAAAGTAGTACGACGTTCTGGGCGTACCTCAACTGGTACTTGGTAGTTAGAACCACCCACACGACGAGCTTTTACTTCTAATACTGGCATAATGTTGTTAATTGCTTCTTCAAATACTTCTAAAGCATCGCGACCACTGCGTTGTTCCACAAGGTCAAATGCTGAATAAAGAATTCTTTGTGCTGTTCCGCGTTTACCATCTAACATAATTTTGTTAATTAATTTAGTAACTAACTTAGAGTTATGAATTGGATCTGGTAATACGTCTCTTTTAGGTACTGATCCTTTACGAGGCATAATGAAAATCCTCCCTTCCTATTATAGTATATTCTCAAAAATTGATATTAAAATTTACACAATCTTAATCTTAATTTTTAGGTTTTTTAGTTCCGTATAATGAACGACCTTGTCTACGTCCATCAACACCTGAAGTATCAAGCGCACCACGTACGATATGGTAACGCACACCAGGTAAGTCTTTTACACGTCCACCACGTACAAGTACAACACTGTGTTCTTGTAAGTTATGGCCGATACCAGGAATGTATGCGTTGATTTCAATATTGTTTGATAAACGCACACGTGCATATTTACGTAAAGCTGAGTTAGGTTTTTTAGGTGTCATAGTACCTACACGAGTACAAACACCACGTTTTTGAGGTGAGTTTAAGTCAGTAAATTGTTTCTTTTTACTATTGAAACCTCTGTTTAAAGCTGGTGAATCTGATTTTTTAGTTTTGCTTTTTCTAGGTTTACGTACTAATTGGTTAATAGTTGGCATTGAAATGTCCTCCTCTCTTCACTTTTTAATTCCACACATCCAGGTGGTTCATTTTTAGGTTAAATAAAATTTAGTAAGCAATATACTTACTAATTCTCATTCAATAACGCAACAATTGTTGCATTAACATTGATACCTACATATTTCCCCAAAGCTTGTTTGCTTTGAAAATATGAAATAGATATATTTTTATGATTGATTTGGCTAAATACGCGAGCCAATAAATGGACTTCAACGTCTTGAGCAATAATCAATGATGCAACTTGATCTCGTTTCAACGCTTTAAGCGTTTCTTTAAGACCAACCACAAAGTGTTGTTTGTTAAAGCGTGCAACTTTTTCATTAGACATTAAAATATCCTCCAAAGTTCTGCTTGCATCAACCTTTACTATAGTAACACTTTTAAACGTATCAAGTCAACAATTTTTGTAGACTTTTTACTCATTTTCAAAAAATAAAGAACGAGAGCGAGGCCTCACTCTCAAAAGATTGATAAGCCCCGTCTCGTCAGTATTGAAGATAAATCTTAAATAGATTTTATCTCATCTATTATTCAGTAACTTCAACTTCTTCAGTTTCAGAAACCGGTGTGCCAGCTTTATCATATTTAACGTCACTATAACGTCTCATACCTGTACCAGCTGGGATTAACTTACCGATAATAACGTTCTCTTTAAGACCTAATAAGTCATCACGTTTACCTTTGATAGCAGCATCAGTAAGTACACGAGTAGTTTCTTGGAATGAAGCAGCTGATAAGAAACTTTCTGTTTCAAGAGAAGCTTTAGTAATACCAAGTAATACTGGTTTAGCAGTAGCTGGGCGTTTACGTTCTTTGAATGCTTCTCTGTTAGCGTCTGTAAAGTTATGGATATCAACTAATGAACCTGGTAATAGTTTAGTGTCACCAGCTTCGATGATTCTAACTTTACGTAACATTTGTCTAACCATTACTTCAACGTGTTTATCGTCGATTTCTACACCTTGCATACGATAAACTTTTTGTACTTCTTTAAGCAAGTAGCTTTCAGTCGCATTTAAACCAGCAACAGCTAAGAAGTTCTTAGGCTCAATAGAACCTTCAGTTAATACTTCACCGCGTTCAACTGATTGACCAACTTCAACTACAATTCTTGAAGTACCTGAAGCTAAGTAAGATCTTGTTTCGTTAGCACCTTTGATCACAATTTCTTGTTGGCGATCTTTAGCTAATTTAATATCTTCAACTACACCTTCGATTTCCGTAATTACCGCTTGACCTTTAGGGTTACGCGCTTCGAAAATCTCTTGGATACGTGGAAGACCTTGTGTGATATCACTTCCGGCTACCCCACCTGTATGGAATGTACGCATTGTAAGTTGGGTACCTGGTTCACCGATTGATTGAGCGGCGATTGTACCAACTGCTTCACCCACTTCAACTTTTTCACCTGTAGCAAGGTTTTTACCGTAACATTTTTCACATACACCGTGACGAGTGTTACAAGTAAATGCTGAACGGATGTACATTTGTTCGATACCAGCATCTGTAATTTGTTTAGCAATTTCTGCTGTGATTAATTCGTCTGGACGGATGATGATTTCATCTGTTTCAGGGTGACGAATTGTTTCTTTAGAATAACGACCTTCGATACGTTCGATGAATGGTTCGATCATTTCTGTACCTTCTCTGATATCAGAAACTAATAAACCACGGTCAGTACCACAGTCTTCTTCACGAACGATAACATCTTGTGCAACGTCAACAAGACGACGAGTAAGGTAACCTGAGTCAGCTGTTTTAAGGGCTGTATCGGCAAGACCTTTACGCGCACCGTGTGTAGAGATGAAGTATTCTAATACTGTTAAACCTTCACGGAATGATGATGTGATTGGTAACTCGATAATTTTACCTGATGGCGCAGCCATTAATCCACGCATACCAGCTAATTGTGTAAAGTTAGATGCGTTACCACGGGCACCAGAGTCACTCATCATGAAGATTGGGTTTGTTTTCTCAAGAGATTGCATTAATTCGCCTTGAATTTGGTCTTTAGCGTCAGTCCAAATTTCTACAACAGCGTTATAACGTTCATCTTCAGTAATTAAACCACGGTTGAATTGTTTAGATACACGTTCAACTAATTTCTCGTGTTCATCTAAGATTTGTTGTTTGTCTGGAAGTACCACGATGTCAGATACACCAACAGTGATACCAGCTTTAGATGAATATTTGAAACCTAAGTCTTTCATACGGTCAAGCATCATAGATGTATCTGTAATGCTAAATCTGTTGAAGACTTCAGCGATAATGTTTCCTAAGAATTTTTTATTGAATGGTTCAATAAGTTCTTTGTCCTCGAAGTATTCTTTAAGACCACCTTCACCTAATTCAGTTGGATTGATGAAGTATTTATCTGGTGTTTTACCTTCAAGGTTAGCTTGAGAAGGTTCGTTAATATAAGCAAATGAATCTGGAATGATTTCATTGAATATAACTTTACCTACTGATGTAACTAAAATCTTATTGTTTTGTTCTTCAGTGAACGTTGGATTGTTAAATGATTTAGCATGTACACCAATACGAGTGTGTAAGTGAACATAACCATTTGCATAAGCTTTAAGCACTTCGTTAGTGTCATTGAAAATAACACCAGTGTTAACAGCATCTTTACGTTCTAAAGTTAAGTAATAGTTACCTAATACCATATCTTGTGATGGTGTAACTACTGGTTTACCATCTTTAGGGTTCAAAATGTTTTGAGCAGCTAACATTAACATACGAGCTTCAGCTTGTGCTTCTTTAGATAAAGGTACGTGAACGGCCATTTGGTCACCGTCAAAGTCCGCGTTGTAAGCAGTTGTTACAAGTGGGTGAAGACGGATTGCACGACCTTCTACTAAAGTAGGTTCGAATGCTTGGATACCTAATCTGTGAAGTGTAGGTGCACGGTTAAGTAATACAGGGTGTTCTCTAATAACATCCTCTAATACATCCCATACTTCGTCATCCATACGTTCAATTTTGCTTTTAGCATTTTTGATATTTGTAGCAATTTCACGTTGAACTAATTCTTTCATTACGAATGGTTTGAATAATTCAAGTGCCATTTCTTTTGGAAGACCACATTGATACATTTTCAAGCTTGGTCCTACTGCGATAACTGAACGTCCAGAGTAGTCAACACGTTTACCAAGTAAGTTTTGACGGAAACGACCTTGTTTACCTTTCAACATGTGAGAAAGTGATTTCAATGGTCTGTTACCTGGACCAGTTACTGGACGACCACGACGACCGTTATCAATTAAAGCATCTACTGCTTCTTGTAACATACGTTTTTCGTTTTGAACGATGATGCCAGGAGCACCAAGGTCTAATAAACGTTTTAAACGGTTGTTACGGTTGATAACACGACGGTATAAGTCGTTTAAGTCACTTGTAGCAAAACGTCCACCATCTAATTGAACCATTGGACGAATTTCTGGTGGGATGATTGGAAGTACATCTAAAATCATCCATGAAGGATTGTTACCAGAATTTCTAAATGATTCTACAACTTCTAAACGTTTGATGGCACGAGTTAATCTTTGACCAGTCGCAGATTCTAACTCATCACGTAACGTTTTTAATTCTTCATCTAAGTTAATTTCTTCTAATAAGTCTTTAATACCTTCAGCACCCATTTTAGCTACAAATTGGCCTGGGTATTTATCATAGTAATCTCTGAATTCTGCTTCAGATAATAGTGATTTTTTCTCTAAACCAGTTGGGCCTGGATCTACTACCACATAAGAAGCGAAGTAAATAACTTCTTCTAATGCTCTAGGAGACATGTCTAATAAAAGACCCATGCGACTTGGGATACCTTTGAAATACCAAATATGAGATACAGGAGCTGCTAATTCAATATGTCCCATTCTTTCACGACGTACTTTAGATTTAGTTACTTCTACGCCACATCTATCACATACCATGCCTTTGTAGCGTACACGTTTGTACTTACCACAACTACATTCCCAGTCTTTTGTTGGTCCAAAAATTCTTTCACAGAAAAGACCATCTTTTTCTGGTTTCAAAGTACGATAGTTAATTGTTTCAGGTTTTTTAACTTCACCGTAAGACCAAGAACGGATTTTTTCAGGTGAAGCTAAACCGATTTTCATATAATGGAAATTATTTACATCAATCAAGGAGCCTACCTCCTTCAATTTAGATTAGCTGTGCTATTTGATTGATTCACATTTATTGAAACTAAAAATAAATCAGAAAAGATAGCGTCCAGGAAAGTTAAAGTAGCGACCTTAACTTTCCTTAGAACCTTTATCTTTTACTTCATATTATTTCTATACTTAATTGCTAATTAGTCAGTAGTTTCTTTTTGAGTTTCTGGAACATCTTTTTGTTGTAAGTCTACTTTGCGCTCAGTTGCATCTTCATCGTCAACGTCAGCCATTTCGATTTCGTTATCATGTTCATCCATTACTTTTACATCTAAACCTAAACTTTGTAATTCTTTCATCAATACACGGAATGATTCTGGAACACTTGGTCTAGAGATGTTTTCACCTTTAACGATAGCTTCGTAAGTTTTAACACGACCTACAGTATCGTCAGATTTGTAAGTTAGGATTTCTTGTAATGTATATGCAGCACCGTATGCTTCAAGTGCCCATACCTCCATCTCACCGAAACGTTGTCCACCGAATTGTGCTTTACCACCAAGTGGTTGTTGTGTAACAAGTGAGTATGGACCAGTTGAACGAGCGTGTAGTTTGTCGTCAACCATGTGTGCAAGTTTAAGCATGTACATTACACCAACAGAGATACGGTTATCGAATGGTTCACCAGTACGACCATCGTATAAGACAGTTTTACCGTCACGAGCCATACCAGCTTCTTCAATTGTTGACCATACATCATCATCGTTAGCACCATCGAATACTGGTGATGCAACGTGGATACCTAAGTTTTTAGCAGCCATACCTAAGTGTAACTCTAAAACTTGTCCGATGTTCATACGTGATGGTACACCAAGTGGGTTTAACATGATATCGATTGGACGTCCATCTGGTAAGTAAGGCATATCTTCTTCAGGAACGATCTTAGAGATAACCCCTTTGTTACCGTGACGACCACACATTTTGTCCCCAACATGGATTTTACGTTTTTGAACGATATAAACACGTACTAATTGGTTTACACCTGGAGATAAAGTATCATCGCCCTCTTCACGATTGAATACTTTAACATCTAGTACGATACCGCCTGCACCATGTGGTACACGTAATGATGTATCACGTACTTCACGTGCTTTTTCACCGAAGATAGCGTGTAATAATCTTTCTTCAGCTGTTAATTCAGTTACACCTTTAGGCGTTACTTTACCTACTAAGATGTCACCGTCTTTAACTTCAGCACCAACATAAACGATACCGCGATCGTCTAAGTTTTTAAGCGCATTTTCAGAAACGTTAGGAATATCACGAGTGATTTCTTCAGGTCCTAGTTTAGTGTCACGCGCTTCTGATTCATATTCTTCAATATGAATTGAAGTGTAAACGTCATCTTTAACTAAACGTTCACTCATGATTACGGCATCCTCGTAGTTATAACCGTCCCAAGTCATGAAACCAACTACAACGTTACGGCCTAAAGCCATTTCGCCTAGTTCCATTGAAGGTCCGTCAGCTAAGATTTCGTTGTATTCAACTACATCGCCAACAGAAACGATTGGACGTTGGTTGTAACAAGTACCTGAGTTAGAACGTTTGAATTTAGCTAATGGGTAACGGTCTAATTCACCTTCGTGTTCAGTACCGTTCTCTTCAACTAAACGACGTACTAATACTTCATTAGATTCAACGTGTTCAACACGACCTCTGTGTTTAGCAGTAATTGCTGCACCTGAGTCACGTGCTGCTACGTGTTCCATACCAGTACCTACGAAAGGTGCTTCTGGATTCATCAATGGTACCGCTTGACGTTGCATGTTCGCACCCATTAATGCACGGTTAGAGTCATCGTTTTCTAAGAATGGGATACATGCTGTCGCAGCTGATACTACTTGTTTAGGAGATACGTCCATGTAGTCCATTTTTTCTTTAGCCATAACTGTGTTGTTACCACGGAAACGACAAACAACTTCGTCGTCTAAGAAACGGCCATTTTCATCTAAGCGAGAGTTCGCTTGGGCAACTACATAGCTATCTTCTTCATCAGCTGTTAAGTAGTCGATTTGATCTGTAATAGAGTTAGTATCTAAGTCTACTTTACGGTATGGTGTTTCAATGAAACCAAATTCATTAACACGTGCATAACTTGATAATGAGTTAATTAAACCAATGTTTGGTCCCTCTGGTGTCTCGATTGGACACATACGGCCATAGTGAGAGTAGTGAACGTCACGTACTTCCATTTGAGCACGTTCACGTGTTAAACCACCAGGTCCTAAGGCAGAAAGACGACGTTTATGTGTTAACTCAGCTAATGGGTTAGCTTGGTCCATGAATTGTGATAATTGAGAGCTACCGAAGAACTCTTTAATTGATGCAATTACAGGACGGATATTGATTAATTGTTGTGGTGTGATTGAATCAGTGTCTTGAATTGACATTCTTTCACGTACAACACGTTCCATTCTTGATAAACCGATACGGAATTGGTTTTGTAAAAGTTCACCAACTGAACGTAAACGACGGTTACCTAAATGGTCAATATCATCTGTATAACCAATGCCATTTAATAAGTTAAAGAAATAACTCATTGAGGCAATGATGTCAGCAGGAGTAATACATTTTACTTCTGAATCTGGTAAAGCATTACCGATTACAGTAGTTGTACGCTCTTCTTCATCATTTGGTACATATACTTTAATAGATTGAATTTCGACAGGTTCGTCAATAACGCTACCTTCTAATTCAAACACTTCACTATTAGCATTAGTTTCTAAAACTTCCATAATTTCGTCTAATTTACGACGGTCTAAAACTGTGCCTTCTTCAGCAACAATTTCACCAGTTTCGCTATTAACGATTGGTTCAGCTAATTTTTGATTGAATAAACAGTGTTTTAAGTGTAATTTTTTGTTTGTTTTGTAACGACCAACACTTGCTAAATCATAACGTTTAGGATCGAAGAAACGTGAGTATAATAGACTCTTAGCATTTTCAACTGTTGGTGGTTCACCAGGACGTAAACGTTCATAAATTTCTAATAATGCTTGTTCAGTATTTTCAGTGCTGTCTTTTTCAAGTGTATTACGTAAATACTCACTATCACCTAATAAATCAATGATTTCTTGATCATTAGAGAAGCCTAAAGCACGTAATAATACTGTTAAAGGTAATTTACGTGTTCTATCAATACGTACATAAACTACATCTTTAGCATCAGTTTCGTATTCTAACCATGCACCACGGTTAGGAATAATTGTCGCATCATAATTTTCGCGACCATTTTTGTCGATTTTTTCATTGAAATAAACGGATGGTGAACGTACTAATTGAGAAACGATAACACGTTCTGCACCATTAATTACAAACGTACCTGTATCTGTCATTAATGGGAAGTCACCCATGAACACTTCTTGTTCTTTGACTTCTCCAGTTTCTTTAATAATTAGACGTACTTTAACACGAAGAGGTGCAGCATAAGTAGCGTCACGGTTTTTAGATTCTTCTAAATCATATTTTGGTTCACCTAATCTGTAATCTACAAATTCTAAAGAAAGGTTACCAGTGAAATCTTCAATTGGTGAAATGTCACGGAACATTTCTAATAAACCTTCTTTTAAGAACCAGTCGTAAGATTTAGTTTGAATTTCTATTAAGTTTGGTAATTCTAATACTTCTGAAATTCTCGCATAATTTCTACGTTTACGATGTCTTCCATATTGGACAACTTGACCTGCCAAACAGATTCACCCCTCAAATATTGCGTGCTAAACTAATACACAAAACAAAAAGTCGCGTAACAAGACAAAAAGAAAACGGCAACACAACTGATGACACCATTTTCGATTCTGCAATTATTCTTGTTTTACGTACTCATTTTGCGTAAAAGTACACACTTATTGAACATAAATTTTTACATTCTATAACTATATCAGAATACTACCTTGAAATCAACCTTTTCGACTTTTCAAGATGTAGTAGCCTTTATTTTTATTCACAGTTTCTACATTATTAAATATTTCTTCCATTTTCTTTTTAGCAGAAGGCATACCTTGTTTCTTTTGAATGACCACGTATAATTCACCTTGATCTTTTAACTTTGAATATGCCTCTTCAAAAATACGATGAACAACCTCTTTGCCTGCACGGATAGGAGGATTAGTTAAAACAAAATCATAACTATTATCTTCAACTTGCGATAAGCCATCACTTTCTTTTATCTCTACATTATCTATGTGATTCGCTTTTCTATTTTTTTCAGCTAAGTTTAAAGCACGTTGATTCACATCAACCATCGTGATGTGATGATGTGGTGAAACTTTCGCAATCATAAGACCAATTGGTCCATAACCACAGCCAACATCAATAACTTTTTTACTTGGACCTGGGGGATGTTCGTTTAGAAATGTTTGAACAAGCGTATCAGAACCAAAGTCAACTTTCCCTTTAGAGAATACACCAGCATCCGTAGTTAAAGTTAATTCATGTTGGTGATAATGGTAACGAATCACCTTTTCATCACTTTGAACTTCAGGATTCTCATCATAATAATGCCCCATTATTACACCTCTCTATCATTGTCCATCTTTTATTTGCTAGAAAATGAAGTAAAAACCCCGTTATCGTGATAACGGGGTTTTAATTTCTCAAAGAATTCAAGCTATCTTAGCCTCTTTGCTTTAAAAAAGTAATGAGTTATATAGATAACTTTAATATTAAGTTAAGATACTAGAATTATTTTAATTCTACAGTAGCTCCAACTTCTTCTAATTGTTCTTTAAGTTTTTCAGCTTCTTCTTTAGCAACGCCTTCTTTGATTACTTTAGGAGCGTTGTCAACTAATTCTTTAGCATCTTTTAAGCCTAAGCCAGTTGCTTCTTTAACAGCTTTAACAACTTTGATTTTTGAAGATCCAGCTGAAGTTAATTCAACGTCAAATTCAGTTTTTTCAGCTGCTGCGTCGCCGCCACCAGCTGCACCAGCTGCTGCTACAGGAGCTGCTGCTGTTACACCAAATTCTTCTTCAATTGCTTTTACTAAATCGTTTAATTCTAATACTGACATTTCTTTAATTGCTTCAATGATTTGTTCTTGATTAGCCATTTTATTATTCCTCCATTTATTTTAATATTTTACGCGCAATTATTCAGCGCTTTCTTCTTTTTGTTCTCCAACAGCTTTAACCGCATAAGCGAAGTTGCGTACTGGAGCTTGTAATACTGATAAAAGCATAGATACAAGACCATCGTGTGAAGGTAATGAACCAACAGTTTTAACTTCTTCTGCTGAGATAACGCTACCTTCCATAACGCCTGTTTTAATTTCTAAAGCTTCGTGTTCTTTAGCAAATCCTGAGATAACTTTCGCTGGAGCAACTACATCTTCAGTAGAAGTAGCGATAGCTGTAGGACCAGTTAAGAATTCATCTAAGCCTTCGATACCTGCTTGTTCAGCTGCACGACGAACCATTGTGTTTTTGTATACTTTATACTCAACACCAGCTTCACGTAATTGTGAACGAAGTTCAGTTACTTCGGCAACAGTTAAGCCACGGTAGTCAACGATAACAGTTGAAACTGAATTTTTAAGTTGTTCAGCAATAACATCAACTTGTTGTTTTTTAGCTTCAATAATAGCAGACATTCAGACACCTCCATTTTTATTTTTGGTGCTTTTTTTTATTTTTCAATAAAAAAAGCACTTTCTACCCACGGCAAAAAGTGCTTGAAAGATCATTTTAATAATCATCACGTTCAAGTCAATTTAGCCTCGGTAGGATAAGTTTTAAGTTATTATATAACTCCTACTGTCTTAGGTAAAATAATCACAATAAGTAATATAACCTGTTTATTGTGATATGTCAACATTTTTTTAAAGACTGAAAGAAATTAATTTTAAACTTCTTAAGCAAATATATAATCATATGTGCTATGCCGAAATTACATCAAATTCTCTCAGTCTTTAATCTATATCATATATCTGTC
>NZ_PPRC01000127.1 GCF_002902565.1 Staphylococcus petrasii
ATTATATATTGTGTATTCATATAAGAAAACTCGAATTTATAATTCGACTTATATTCTAACTATTAATGTATTGCAATTATTGATAACATATAATTGATTATCAAGTTTAATATATTGTGCAAAAATTAATTGTCCATTTAAAAATATTAAACCACGTAACTTTTAAATAATCACTTTATTTTTTTATGGGGCCACTTTATTTTTTATAAATATGTCGAAATTGTGAACATTCGAAGTGATTTATCTATTTATTTTTATATCAAATTCCCTTTCTGATTGACATTGGATTTTTTAACATAATTCATTTATATAATTTTATCGTTTAGATTGAAATATATTACTGTTGACCAAGCTTAAATGTCTTAGTTGACGGTTTTTTTATGCCGTAATTTAAATGGAATTTTGTCAAAATTAAGTCATTATAAAAATGTTATGCATTTCGATTAGATAGTAAGTTTGCCCCACCTTCAATTAATGATATGATTAGAATAATGATTTTATAAAATTTAAGAGGTGGCACCCATGAATTCAAGCAAACTATTTTGGTTAAATATTGTCATGACAATTGCGTTTTTAGGGTTTAATATTATAGTCACCTACTATCCTAAATTAGATGATTTTTTTGGCTTATACCTGGTTTAATTGTTAGTAGTATCATTATTATTGTTAGTTTAAGTACTGCAGCAGTATACAAGAACCTTGTAAGCGAAATTATTTTTCTAATTAATATAGTTTTATTGTTATATTACTTGTATCCATTAATATACAATTTCTTTTAAACTACGTTATAGGAGGCTTGAAATATGAGTACACATTTAACCATTCTACTATGGCTAGGTATTTTCTTCGTGATAGCAGCCTCAATTATATTAGGCTTACTGCTTAAATCTAAAAAAGAAGAACGTAAAGAATCATACCTAGGATTCACAGTAGTATTTTATATTTTCGGTTTTGCTTTACTGATATATGTATTGATCTTTGGTATTTTATAGTTAAAGTTAATCAAGAAATCTAATAGCTATATTTTATTTTTCCTTAATTTAGATTACTTATAACTTAGCGTATATAATTGAGGAGAATTGAAGTGACATTCAATCAACGACTTATTGTTAAAATTTTTTCTATCATATTATTAGGATGGTTATGTATATCATTTAACACTTATGCTCAATCTGATTATTCAGCAACCACTTCTGCTAAGAATGATGATTTCGAACTACAACCTGGTGATATTATTTTAACTAAAGGTCCAGTATTATTTGGATTCTTTGGCCATTCTAGTATTGCACTGGATCATGACACAGTTTTACAAATTGAAGGTCCTGGACAGAAGCCTATTACTGAATCGTTTGAGTCATTTAAAGAACGTTTTGGAGAAGGTAAAGATGACTGGATTAAAGTCTATCGATGTTCTAAAGCTGGAGCTGGTCAACAAGCTGCCAATTGGGCAAGGCGACATTACGAAGATAGTGATAAGACATACTTAGTTACAATCAATCCTAAAAGCGAGCGTTTTACCTATTGCACAAAAATTATCTATCAGGCTTATAAATATGGTGTAAATAAGAATGCAGTAAATGATCAAGGTTTACTTATCATTTCACCTTATGCCCTAGTAGATAATTTTACGGATGATTACCGACTCAAATTAGTTAAAACATATTAAATCTATAAGAAAGTAAGGCGAGAAGAATTCATAAGTGATTTCTTCCCGCCTTTTTAATTTGTCATTCTCTTCGCAAAATGCTAATTAACCTGTTTGTGATAGTTAGACTGTTTCTCTAAAGTAATTAATAAAATGCTCATTTTCTTCTAATAAATCAATGTAAGAAATAGAACTGAACGGAATAATACGCGTACAATTTTTAAGCGGATAAATAATTACTTCATTTTCATAGTCTAAATGAATATCGTTTTCTAATACCATTTTCTTTGAACCAACAACGACTGCAATAGCTTTGAAATCCTTATTTTCAAAGTATCTTTTAAGTAATTTTTTATTCATAATATATCACATCCTATTCACTTAATATTTATCACATTCATGTAAAAAAACAGTAAATTAAATGTATAAATTAAGTAAACACCTAAAATTCAAATATATATTTTATTTTTTAAATACTAACTCATTAAAATTGTAGTAAAATAATAATATATTTTATATAAGAAG
>NZ_PPRC01000128.1:0-23726 GCF_002902565.1 Staphylococcus petrasii
ATATAAGCAATAAGTAGAATTATTCTCATCATTTTTAAACTAGATAATTATGAGTGAGTTGCATGATGGTATCATTGGACAGAAGCTAATAAAGAGAGAAATTATCTATGGAAGCTATGCGTTCTAAACCAAAATATTCTATAAAAATCATCTTCTACTTACATATTTCAAAAATCACTTATGTGAAATAATTTGTTTAAATTTACTACAAAATATTAAATATTTTACCAGTAATATATATAGTTTGCAATTTATTAGTTTACTATTTCCAAATTTTTTATAAAAAAATGCCAATTCACTGAAGCAATTTAATCAGTGAATTGACCTATCAGTGAGACTTATATTATTTTTTAAAACTATTATAAATTTTAGCGCCTACAAATGCGCCCACAATAGCCCCTGTTGTCATAACTAAATTACTTACAAATTTTTCTTTTTGAGATGAGAGTTGTTTTTCTTCCTCTTCTTCTGCTAGATGATTCATATGTTTCATGAATACATCCATTACAACTTTATGAGCATTCGCTTGTGTAAATTTATAAATCGCCCATGGTAAAGTTGGTTCATATTCTTGAAGTGCGATTAAACCTTCATTCGTATCTAAAATTCGTCTGAATTCAAACCTAGCATTACCACCATCTCTAGCTAATGCAAGGTCGCCACCCACGATTCTATATACAATCATTTCATTTGTAGTATCGTGTTCATCTCTCTCCATTTTTAAAATGAATTTATTAATTAGCGGTAAACGAATATTGAATTCATATTCATTAATATTGCCATTAACTAAGTGTAATGTAATATCATTAATGAATTTTGCATATTCTTGTGCTACATCACGCATTGAATAACTTTCAGGTATTTTAAATCTTGTAATAGCACGAACATCTTTGATTTCTTCTTTTTTATCTTTGTCATTAGAACTGTTAGATTTAGATTGCTTACTTTTTTTCACTTGTCCGTGCTTTTCTTCTTCTTTTAAAGCTTTTTTCACGCTATCCTCGTAATCAATCTCGCCAATTGAAAGTTCAGGATGGATACGGTGAGGTTGCGGAATCATGTCATGAACTAAACTATTCATTAAAGGATAGACCATTTCTTTCGGCACTTGTGATATTAACTGTACCCAATAGCGACTTGCCCAAATAGGAATAATTGGTAAATCTAAAATAGGTAAGTATTTATCTAACACGTTAGCTGTGCGCTTAATTAATTCTTTATAGTTCATTACTTCTGGTCCCGTAATATCAAATGCTTCATTTTCATCCGGTGAACGGTCTACTAATGCTGCTAATTTATTAATAACATCTTCGATTGCTACTGGTGCAATCATATTGTAGGCCCAGCTAGGAAGAATCATCGCTGGTAAACGATCAACTAATCTTTTTAAGATAGGATATGAACTACCTTTAGCACCAATAATTAAACCAGCACGTAGTGTACTTACTGGAATACCATATGAACCAAGAATTTTTTCACATTCTAAACGGCTACGTAAATGAGGTGATAGATTATTTTCATTAGGAATGATGCCACTCATGAAAACAATATGTTTTACTCCCTGTGCTTTAGCGGCACGTGCAAAGTTATCTGCCAGTAATGCATCCATATCTTCAAAATTAGCTTGAGTTAATTTCGCACTTGGCATCATAGAATGGACTAAATATATTGCAGTATCGATACCTTCCATAACTTCTGTAATTTCATCTAAATCAAATAAATCTGCTGCTTTCCAAGTTACATTCTTTTCATCTTCTTTACTGTCTGCATGTCGCGAAATTGCTATAATTTCATGATTCTCTTTTAATTGTTCTTTTAAGTGACCCCCAATATAACCCGAAGCTCCTGTTAATAATACTTTACCCATGATGCCACTCCTTTTGTCTTTTATATTCATAACATATCTATATTTAAACTCTCTTATAAGAAAGCGTTTAAACTTGTTTATAAGATGTAATAGCCCTTTCAAACTGATACCAAACATTAAGCATTAATTAAATTAAATGAAGTAAAATGTATTTTTTAAAAATTAAGTTGTAGTTTTAAATTATTATATAAAAAAAGCCATATCTGTGATAAGTGCAATCACAAATATGACTTTCAATTAATATTAAGTTATATAATCAACATTAAACTAATGTTTTAACAACTTCTTGGCATCGTGGACATAAGTGTTCAAGTTCACCTACTGAACCTAATTCTTCACTATAGTTCCAGCATCTTTCACATTTTTCACCTTCAGCATGTTCAATACGTACATCGCCGTGTTGGTATGATTCTGCATTTTCAATTGAGTCAGCAACTTCAACTTGTGAAACGATAAATAATTGTTGTAAATCAGCAAATTGTTGTAAGAAATCAGCTGCTTTAAAGTTATCGTTATTACCGATGAAGACTTTAGCTTCTAATGATTTACCGATGACTTTATTATTACGAGCCGCTTCTAACGCACGGTTCACATCATCACGTAATGCCATAAATTGGTTCCATTTATCTAATAATGCTTGGTCAACATCGACTACTTCAGGCATATTAGCTAAATGTACGCTTTCTTCTTTAACATGTGGCGTATGAGACCATACTTCTTCAGTAGTGTGAACTAAGATTGGCGCTAATAATTTAGTCATATCAACTAAAATTTGATATAACACTGTTTGCATGCTACGACGTTTATGCGCATTTTTCTCTTCAATGTAAAGAATATCTTTACCATAATCTAAATAGAAATTACTTAATTCAACGTTAATGAAGTTTTGAACTTCTTGATAAATGTTTAAGTAATCGAAGTTATCGTAATGATTAATAGTGCTAGCTGTAAATTCACGTAAACGATTTAATAAGTAACGATCTACTTCTAATAATTCCGCTTCAGGTACAGCATCTGTATCAGGATTGAAATCATTAATGTTACCTAACATAAATCTTAATGTGTTTCTGATTTTACGATATACATCAGAAGTTTGTTTTAAAATTTCATCTGAGATACGTACGTCAGCTAAATAGTCAGTACTACTTACCCATAGACGTGCAATGTCGGCACCTTTTTGTTTTACTACTTGGTCTGGCACAATAACGTTACCAAGTGATTTACTCATTTTCTTACCTTCTCCGTCCATTACGAAACCGTGAGATAATAAGAATTTATATGGTGCTTGACCTCTTGTAGCAACTGCAGTTGTGATTGATGAGTTAAACCAACCACGATATTGGTCACTACCTTCAAAGTATAAATCAGCTGGGAAACTTAATTCTGGACGATTTTCTAATACGCCTCTGTGAGATGAACCAGAGTCAAACCATACGTCCATAATGTCTGTTTCTTTAGTAAATTCACCATTTGGACTTCCTGGGTGAGTAAAGCCTTCTGGTAATAAATCTTTAGCTTCTCTTTCGAACCAAACATTTGAACCATGTTCAGCGAAAAGATCTGCCACATGATTAACTGTTTCTTTAGTCATAATGATGTCGCCATTTTCAGCATAAAATACTGGTAATGGTACACCCCATACACGTTGACGAGAGATAACCCATTCGCCACGGTCACGAATCATGTTATAGATACGTGTTTTACCCCAATCTACTTTAAACTCTGTATCTTCAATCGCATCTAAAATATCTTGTCTTACTTTACTAATTGATGCGAACCATTGTGGTGTAGCGCGGAAAATAACAGGTTTTTTAGTACGCCAGTCATGTGGGTAACTGTGAGTAATGAAGTCTAATTTTAATAAAGCTTCTTTTTCAGTTAATAAATCTGTAACTGCTTTATTCGCTTTATCATAGAACATACCTTCAAATTGGCCACCTTCTTCAGTGAAGACACCTTTATCATCTAAAGGACTAATTACTGGTAAGTCATATTTTTGACCTACTACATAGTCATCTTCCCCGTGTCCAGGAGCCGTATGAACACAACCAGTACCTGCATCAGTTGTAACGTGGTCACCGTTAATTACTAGAGATACACGATCTAAGAACGGATGTTGTGCTTCAACATATTCTAATTCTTTACCTGTAAATTCTTTTTCTAATTGAATAGCATCTTTATCCCAACCTAAAGCTTCTGAAACTGATTCAGCTAAAGCTTGAGCGATGATATATTTTTTACCATTCACATTGTATTGACCATATTTAAGTTCTGGATGAACTGTAATAGCTACGTTTGATGGAATAGTCCATGGAGTAGTAGTCCAAATGATAAATTGAGCATCTTCATCAACTACACCTTTTGAATCTTTGACATCAAATGCAACATAAATTGATGCTGAACGTTTGTCATGGTATTCAATTTCAGCTTCTGCTAATGAAGATTCACTTGATGGTGACCAATATACAGGCTTTTTACCTTTATAAATAAGGCCTTTATCAGCCATTTCACCGAATAAACGAATTTGAGCTGCTTCGTATTCAGGTCTTAACGTAATATATGGATTATTAAAATCTCCACGCACACCTAAACGTTTGAAGTCTTGTTTTTGTAATTCAACTTGTTCTAACGCAAACTCTTTACATTTTTCTCTGAATTCAGCGATAGACATTTTTTTACGGTCTACACCTTTTTTAGTTAACGCTTGTTCAATTGGTAAACCATGAGTATCCCAACCTGGAACATATGGTGCATAGAAACCTTGCATCGTTTTGTAACGAACAATGATATCTTTGATAATTTTATTTAACGCATGTCCCATATGAAGATTACCATTGGCGTACGGTGGGCCATCATGAAGAATATACGTTTGATTTCCTTTATTTTTATCTAACGCTTTTTGATAGTGATCTTCAGCTTCCCATTTTTCTTGAATTTGAGGTTCTTTAGTAGGAAGTCCCCCACGCATTGGAAAATCTGTCTTAGGCATTAATAAAGTATCTTTATAGTTCATATTTGTTTCACTCCTTAAATATAAAAAAGAACTCTAAGTTCAATTAACAGGGACGGAAATTCCGCGGTACCACCCTTATTAACTCAACTTAGAGTTCTCTCATATTACTTATTTTAATATCGCAAGTCAGTGATATAAGAAATATGCTTTTACTAGGCTCTCACCATATCCTAGCTCGCTGTGAAAAGGTAACTATTTCTCACGTGTCTGACTTAATTCAAATCATATTATTTAGTAGATGTTGACTCACTGTTACTTACATTTGTTGTAGAAGTAGCAGATTCACTAGTATGTGTTGATGTAGCTGATGTATCAGTATTTGTATTCTCAGCTTGTTGATTTTGTGCATTAAGTTGTTCTTCAGGTGTAATATCTTGTTTATTTAAATGTTGAAAATTTTCTTGAGTAACTTGTTCAGCATCTATATCGTAATTTAATAAATAATCCCAATCATCATTTTTTAATAAATCTAATTGAGCTTCAACAAGCATGCGGAAACGAGAACGGAAAACTTTAGATTGACGTTTCATATCCTCAGTTTGGAATGATAAATGACGTGCTTTTTCAATCGCATCATTTACAATCATATCTGCTTGAGCTTGAGCTTTAGAAATTGTAGCTTCTGCTTCTTTGTTTGCCGCCACTTTAACTTGCTCACCTGCTTGTTGTGCTTGAACTAAAGCATCACTTACAGATTGATGAACTTGTTGATAAGATTTAATATTAGTATCTCTCTCTTCAACTACTTTTTCAAGTTGTTTTTTTTCTTCTTTTAAACGTTCAATTTCATTGCTTAATTGAGTTAAATAATCACTTACTTCAGCAGGTTCTAAACCATTTTTTACTTTTGTAAATTCTTTATTTTTAATTTCATTCGGTGTAAAAGGCATCTTATATCCTCCTCAAATCGGACTTTTTATAAACATTTATTCCAAATCTTATACCGTTATTTAAATAATGTTTGGTAAGTAATATGAATTTTATCTTTTTTCGTGCGACCACCCACGTCGGTAATTTGAGCTCGCCCAAAACCTTGAATGGATAGTAAATCATTGATTTGTACTTGGAAATCTGGAGAATCGATAATGGTATGATTCACTTTCACACGTTTTTTCTCAATAAGTTGTTTAGCAATGGCTCTCGATTTATGAATCATTTCTTTTAAAACAACATCTAATCTTAACGCGCTAACTGTGCTACCATGACTCTTCCAATTCTCTACTGATTGTATCATATCTTTAAATGGAATAGAATTAAGTTTAACTGACGCACCTTTAATCTTTGTTAATTCTGTCATAATATATGATTCTAATTGTTTTGTCAAAACGAATTGTATCGTTTCTCCTACTACAATATCACCTACTTGTTCTCTTTCAATACCTAGCGACATTAATGTTCCTAATACATGTTGATGTTGAAGCGTAACAAACTTTTCAGGATAATCAATTTGAATTAATGTAATTTCATAATCCTCTTCAGTAGGTTCGTAGTAACTTGGCGCAATAATGGCTCTTTTTCTCTCAGAATGAGGGCCACCAAAAAATTGCACATGCATATCATCGAAACTTCCTACAACTACCTCAAGAATATATTGTCCTCTAGGATCTAAAAAGTTTGTTAGTATTGGAGCATATTGGTGATTCACTTGATCACATTTATCGATTAATTGATCAATCAAAGGATGTTCTTCATTTCTAAAGTGTTGATAAATATCTATTATAGTTACCTCCCTTTTTTATTTTTTCGGAAAATGAATTTACTATTATATTAACTATGAGCTTAAGACTAAACATGATATAAGGCTAAGACAAATGAATGTCCTAGCCTCTTTAAAAATTTATTTCATTATTAAATAATTTATAATCATAGCAAAAATACTTTGTAGTCCCCATTGGAATAACACTAGTACAAATAATGCTACAAGTGATGAAATATCAATCATACCAATTGGGGGAATAATTTTTCTAAACGGCTCTAAAAATGGCTCATATATTTTAGATAAAATTTCGCCAAATTTAGATTCCCTTATACTTGGTACCCATGATGTGAAGAAATAAATAATCATACCAAAATAGTAGATTTGTACTAACACAAGTATAAAGTGAAATATATTAGCTAACAGGCCGATGTCCATAGACTATTCTCCTTACTCGTAATGATGCGCTTCCATTTGTTCGATATGATCAGTAATACTTCCAGCGACCTCTACATTATCAGGCGTACAAAGGAAAATATCAGTACCAACACGTTGAATATCTCCACCAATTGCATACACAGTACCACTTAAAAAGTCGATAATACGTTTAGCCGATACTTTATCAATGCGTTGTAAATTAACTAAAGTAGCACGACGATTTTTTAATTCGTCTGCAATATCTTGTGTATCTGAGAAAACACGAGGTTCAAATAAACACATTTTTGAACTTTCATATGTAGAATAACCTTGTGCAGATTGGTTCATTGTTACTACATTTTTAGAATTCGACTTAGTAGGCGTGTTGTTCATACGATTCTTCCTTTCCTCTGTGTTATAATTTCGTGATGTTTTCTTTTGAGGTACTGTCTTTAGATTATTTTGTTGTGTTTGAGGTCGATCTGTTGTTTGATTTTGTTGTGCATTATTTTGTGTTTCTTCCCTTTGAACGACACGTTGTTGACGCTCTTCAGGGCTTTCTACTTCTTCTTCATCTTCCATTAGAAAAAAATTATTAAATAAATCTTTAATAGCCACGGGGCTCACTCCTATTCTCCAACAAGTTTAGTCCCTATTCTGATAAATGAAGCACCTTCTTCTACAGCAATTTGGTAATCATTACTCATTCCCATAGATAAGAACTCACACGGTGCATAATCTAATTTAAGGTTTTTAATTTCGTTACGTTTTAATCTTAATTGTTTAAATAATTGACGAATATAGTCACTATCTTCAGTATAAGGTGCCATTGTCATTAAACCAACAACTTTAATATTACTATATTGTTGAAGTTGTTGAATAAAATCATTTACCTCATCTAATGCAATACCATGCTTACTTTCCTCACCTGAAACATTAACTTGCACAAAGCATGAAATAACATGGTCTGCTCTTTTATTAATTTCCTTGGCAAGACTTAAGCGATCTAGTGCATGAAGATAATCTATTTCGTTAATAACTTCTTTAACTTTTCTTGATTGTAAAGAGCCAATGAAATGCATAGTAACATCGTCAGGCAACGCTTTTTTCTTCTCAAGAAATCCTTCTAAACGGTTCTCTCCAAAGTGGCGTAAACCTGCTTCATATGCTTCTTTAGCTCGGTCTATTGTAACATATTTTGTAACCGCAATCACGTCAGGTACTGTAGATGTCTCACTTTTGTCAATATGTTTATTAATTTCATTTTTAATTGCTTCTAAATTTTGTTTTACTTCCATTTAAATATCAACCTCGAGTTATAGAGTGAAAATTGTAAAATGTAGATAAATACTATCATTTATCTATGTTCTGACATTGGATAGTAGTTCATAATAGGATTTCAAAATAACAATTCTTCTATCAAACAGTCTGTAAAATTTTAATTACTTTAACGTCAAGCTAACATGTGATGTTTGAAAATTAATAAATTAATATTTTTGACCTATGAATCCCATCATTCTTCCAGTTTGACCCTTTTCAATGCGATAAGAGAAGAACATTGATAAGTCTTCTGATGTTGCATAATCAGTAATATAGATATTCTCTTTAGGCACACCTTTATCTTCTAGTAAAAGAGCATTAGCACGTTTTAAATCAATACCATGACGGTCTTTATCACGTGTTTCAATATACTGAGTGCTATCGATTGGTAAAGTTTCAAATTTAGATTTAATATCGTCATTGATTTCGTAACTCATTGAAGTTGAAGGACCAATAACAACTTTTAAATCTTTATAATCAAAATCAACATGATTCAACATTTTCACAACGATTTGACTATATGTCCCTCTCCATCCAGCATGTGCTAGTCCTATGAAATGATGTTTCTCACTATAAAAGTAAACAGGCACACAGTCGGCATAACACATTGTTAATAAAACGTTAGAATCATATGAATAGAGGCCGTCGATGCCGTGGAGTTGATCGCTAAGTTGATTAATATTTGCACCTTGATGTTCTTGAGTGACGTGTGCAATTTTATCTTCATGGGTCTGAATAGGGAAAATCCATTCATTTCTTGGATATCCAATAGCTTCAGCTAAAATCTCTTGATGACGTGTGACATTATCTTGGTCATCATCTATGTATCGTGCCATATTAAATGAATGCTCTGGATATATACTATAACCCCCATCGCGCGTCGTAAAGCCTAGTGTTATATTTTTTAAATCTTCAGCTTCGTAGTTCAAATAATGAGGATGTTTAACAAATTGCTCAGACACGTGAATAACCACCTTGTAAAAAGTTATGTTTGTATATATAAACGTTTGGTCGTATTAACTTTACTCTAAATATGAATATAAATTTATTATATAACATTCTTCACTCTGTTTTAAAGTATATGAAAAAGAGTAGAACAGAATTCTTTAAAGAATGTCCAGTTCTACTCCAACTAATATAGTTACATAGTTAAATCAACAATAATCATTTGTTAATTACTTCTATGCTTAATATTATAATATTCTAACCTGATAATTTATGGATTAACGTCTAGTTCTTCTAGAACGTCTTTCTTCTCTATTTCTGATAAAGCTAGGAATATCGTCATCTTTAGTTGAATGACTTCTTTCATTTACACTTTCAGATGCACGTGAACTTGAAGAACTATGAGAGAATGAGTCTTCTTTAGGTGCACTTTGTGTTGAAGTGCCTGTAGCACTTACGCTTGAACCAAAGCCTGTGCTTGAAGCTTTACGGCCTTGTGATGTTGGTTTATCTTCGAAACCTGTAGCAATAACTGTTACAACGATTTCGTCTTGAAGTTCAGGGTTGATTACAGTACCGAAGATCATGTTTACATCTTCATCAGCAGCATCTTGAACGATATCTGCAGCTTCTTGAGCTTCGAAAAGTGATAATGATTCTCCACCTGTAATGTTCATTAACACACCTTGTGCACCAACGATTGATGTTTCAAGTAATGGAGATGAAATAGCTTTTTTAGCAGCTTCAACAGCTCTGTTTTCACCTGAAGATACACCAATACCCATTAATGCTGAACCTTGGTTAGACATAATTGTTTTAACGTCAGCAAAGTCTAAGTTTACTTCACCAGATACAGCGATTAAATCAGAGATACCTTGTACACCTTGACGCAATACGTTATCTGCTTCTTTAAATGCTTCCATCATTGGTGTAGATTTATCAACGATATCTAATAAACGGTCATTAGGGATAACGATTAATGTATCAACCGCAGCTTTCATTGCTTCTACACCTGCAGCAGCTTGTGTAGAACGTTTGCGACCTTCGAAACCAAATGGACGAGTTACAACACCAACAGTTAAAGCGCCCATTTCTTTAGCGATTTTTGCAACAACTGGAGCAGCACCTGTACCAGTACCGCCACCCATACCAGCAGTTACGAATACCATGTCTGCACCTTGGATAGCATCTTCAATTTGTTCACGAGATTCTTCAGCAGCTTTTTTACCAATTTCAGGGTTAGCTCCTGCACCAAGTCCACGTGTTAATTTTTCACCAATTTGGATTTTAGATTCAGCTTTAGATAAGTTTAAAGCTTGTCCATCTGTATTAATTGCGATAAATTCAACATTATTCATGCCGTGGTCGATCATGCGGTTAACAGCGTTATTACCGCCACCACCTACACCGATGACTTTTAAAGTCGCCATATGATTAAATCCTTGTTCAAATTCTAACATTTATATTTCCTCCTAGTCTTAATGGCCAATCATTCAAATAGAGATTTCATAAATTTTTTAAATTTGCTCTCTTCTTTTTCAGGTCTTTCATGTTCATCATAGTGGTGTTCTACATCTTGATGTTCATCATGGCTATCATACTTATCATGTTGTTCTACTCTGTCCACTCTTTCTTGTGGCTCGTGGTAGTCTTCTTCATAAGTATCTTCATTTTTGTTTGACTTACGTTTAAACCAGTCAAAACCGCCAGATTTAGAAGCGTTATCTTTGTCGTTATTTTCGATAACTTCTTCTTCAAATTCATCATTGTCTTGATAATTCATTGTAACATAATCTAATAATTCATCAAAAGTGATACTACTAGATATTGTAGAAATAGCTGAAGTAAATTCAGGTTTTCTAATACCCATTTGAGATGGTGTGTGGATTCTTATCTTCTCATTTACCATTGTGTTTAATAACTCTTTAACACCAAGTAAATTTGAAGTACCACCAGTAACAATGAAACCACCGTTCACTTTTGTTAAACCTAAATCAACTAACACATCGAATACTTCATCAAAGATATCTTGCATTGTTCTTTCAATGATAGCGCTTAAATCTTTTTGAGTATATTCTACTAATTCGTCGCTATCTACTTGATCAACAGTAAATACATCTTGATCAGACGCTGAATTAGTAAATGCGTGTCCATATTGATGTTTAACCTTTTCAGCTGTTTCATATGTAGTATTTAACTCTTCAGCTATGTCGTCTGTAATGTCACGACCAGCGAGTTCAATAGAATCAGCATCAACTAACTCACCACGCTCATAAAAAGCGATTTGAGTTAAATCTTCACCAATATCAATTACACATGCGCCTAATTCTTTTTCAGTAGCTGTAAGAATTGAACCATAGTTGTATGCATCAGAATAAACATCTAACACGTCAACGCCACATGATTCAACGCATTTAATCATATTTATTAAAATAGATTTGTGAATTGCAATTACGCCCGCTTCTACTCTTAAAGAATGTCTAGCAATTAATTCTTTAGGATCAGAAACTTCATTATCACCATCTACAATAAATCGAATTGGGAAGACATCAATAACATCTGTATCTGGAACTTCATTTTTTTGTCTGATACCTTCTAACACATCTTCAATGTGCGTTCCATTAATTTCAGTATCTTCATAAAAATCAATTTCATTTGCTTCATCGTACACTTCAGTACCAATGATAGGTAACTTTAAGAAAACTTCTTTTATATCTACACCTGAGGCGATAGAAGCTTTTTTAATTGTATCTTTAATTGCTTGTTTAGCAATATCAAAATCATCAATCAATCCGTTCTTAATACCACTAGTGTAGGTTTGTCCTGTACCTATCACATTAATACCATTGTGAAATTTTTCGCCTACTATTGTTTTAACACTTGATGAACCAATATCTATGCTTACATAGTAATGTTCCTCCATAGATAGGCACCTCCTGACAAATTACTATTAAAATACACTATATTTAGTTTACAATACGTCGATTGGCTTGTGAACTATAAACGTATATTAATATCGAAATTTTTTAATTATTTGAGTCTGATTGTTCGTTAATTTTATTCAATGCACTTTGTAATTCATTTTTAGCATCGTTTTCTTCTTGCGTTTTTTGTTGTAAAACTTGATTAGATTTAGAATTATTGGCGTCACTTTCGTTATATGGAATAAATGATGCGCCTACAGATAAGTCGATATAACCTTGAGTTTGAAGGTTACCTGAATCATCTTTGTTAAGTGATTGTGACATTTGCGGATAATATTTTAATTTATCCGCAATGGTTTTATAGTCACCAACCACTTGCATGCCATCTTTCATATACAACAATATTCTACTTTGCTTATTTGCTTCAGGTGCATAGCTAATTTCTGAAATCATGTCTCTAACTTCTGAAGACATATTCGAAAGTGCTTTAACCATGTTGTCTTTATCTGAACCTTTGAAGCCGTCTAAGATAGGTCCACTTCCAGCGATGTCACCTTTATAATCTTTCAATTCTTTGTTGCCTTCAATAATCGGAGTATATTTATTTTTATCTTTGACTACCCCTACGACATTGTTTTCAGTTACTTGAACATTTAACGTATTAGGTAAACGTTTTTTTATCTCTACATTCTTCACTAAAGGATTTTGTTCTAAATTATTAATCCCTTTTCTTTTACTATAAGTGTACATGCGAGAACCTGGTTTGACATCGAGAGCCTTTTCAACCTGTTGATTACTCAAGTTTTTATTTCCACTAATATTTATATGAGAAATTCTGCTTAATGGCGTAAACATATATATTAAAAATAAAAGAATTAATAATATTAATGACGTTAGAATGATATATTGAATTCTCTTTTGGCGTTTACGTCGATCAATTCTTTGTTGTTCACGTTTTTCTTGTAACGTCATATGTGCATATTTATCTTCTTTTTGTTTACGGTTAGTCGCGGTGTTTTTTCTATTCTCACGTTTTTTCTTTGGATTAGTAAATAGCTCAGTCGCTTTGGTTTTAAAATTTTGAAATTGATTATCTTTTCTAGAGCTAGTATGTCGATTGCTCTCATTTTGCTTTATTTCTTCTTGTTTGTGTTCTTCTTGCGAATCTTCTTTAAGTTCTTCTTTAGATTCCTCTAAAGGTTCTTCTTTATGATGCTGTTTTTCATTACTATCTTGCGTTGCGCTAGGTCTATCTTCATTTTCAAAAGTTGAAGATTGATTGAATTTACTGTCTTCATTATCATCAATCTCTTTATCTTTTAATTCACGATTTTTTCGTTCAATTGAATCCTTAATAGACCTCACTTTAGTATTTCTATTATTTTTACGTTCATCCACGAAATTTCACACCCTTTAGTAAGACGGTAAGTGTGCACGGAAGCTTTCAATAAATCGTTCTCCACGTTCTTCAAAAGTATTATATTGATCCCAACTTGCACAAGCTGGAGATAATAATACGACATCATTAGGTTCAATGACATCTTGCACTTTTTCCACTGCATCTTCGACGTCAGTAGCTTTAATAACAAGTTTACCTTGACTATTACCTAATTTAGCAAATTTTTCTTGAGTTTCACCGAAGACAACCATTACTCTAACATTTTTCATGTAAGGAATAAGCTCATCAAATTCATTACCGCGGTCTAAACCACCACATAACCAAATAATAGGTTGTTTAAATGAATTTAAAGCAAATTGTGTCGCTAAAGTATTTGTTGCTTTTGAATCATTGTAGTATTTATTTGTGCGGTTAGTACCGATATATTGTAATCTATGATCAATACCTGAGAACGTAGTTAAACTATCAACAATCGCTTTAATTGGTACGCCAGCTAAGATTGCAGCTAGTACCGCAGCTAAAATGTTTTCCAAGTTATGTTGTCCTGGTAAAACTAAGTCATCAATATTAATAATTCTAATGCCTTTGTAGATAATAAAATTATTTTTAATATAGATACCTTCAACTTCTTGTTGTGTTGAGAAGTACAATGTCTTAGCTTTTAAATTTTCAGATTCTATAAGATGACGTTGATGATAGTTACAAATTAAATAATCATCTTCTGTTTGATTTTTATAAATTTGTTTTTTAGCATTTTGATAATTCTCAAGTGTTTCGTGATAATCTAAATGTGCTGAATATATATTAGTAATAATTGCAATATGAGGTCGGTATGTTTCAATGCCTAATAATTGGAATGATGATAATTCAGTAATTAAATATTCTTCTGGTTTAGTTTCTTGAGCAACTTTTGAAGCTACATAACCAATATTTCCAGATAGACGGCCTGTAAGCCTACTTTTACTAAACATATCTCCAATTAATGAAGTTGTAGTTGTTTTACCATTTGTACCAGTCACGGCAATAATTGGCGCTTCTGAAATTAAATAACTTAACTCTACTTCGGTTAAAATTTTTAATCCACGTTCTTCTGCTGCTTTAATGATTGAAACTGTATACGGAATACCTGGATTTTTTACAATGATGGGATTGTTATCTAATAATGAAACTGGATGACCGCCATCAACAATTTTAACTCCTAAAGTTTCTAAATCTTTTGCATGGGGATCTTGAGATAAATCTTTACCATCATTTACAGTGACTTTGGCGCCTAATTTGACTAACAATTTTGCTGCTTCATAGCCACTTTTTGCTAATCCTACTACAAGAACTTCTTTATTTTCTAATCCTGTATAATTTAGCATCTTAATGCACTCCTATCCATAATCCGATTAATCCTGAAATTAAACCTACTGTCCAAAATACTGTAACAACTTTCCATTCGCCCCAACCACTTAATTCGAAGTGATGATGAATAGGACTCATTTTAAAGATACGCTTCTTAGTTAACTTGTATGAAGCAACTTGTAACATAACTGATAGTGTTTCAACTACAAATACTAATCCAATTAGAAGTAATGATAATTCTTGATTTAGCATAATTGAAACAGTAGCGAATATACCACCTAATGCTAAGCTACCTGTATCACCCATGAAAACTTTAGCTGGGTTTAAGTTATAAGGTAAGAAGCCTAATAATGCGAAAATCATAATGATACAGAATGTACCAATTGCTGGTGAATCTATAACAAAACTCATAATGGCATACATTGTAAATCCAATGATTGATAAACCAGTTGCTAAACCATCTAAACCATCAGTTAAGTTAACTGCATTTGAAAATCCAACTTGCCAAAAGACAATGAAAATAATATATGCAAATGATAATGGAATACTTACATTAGTAAATGGAATATTAAGATTAGTTGAGAATTCAATTAAATGAAAGACATCACTAAGAATGAAGAAAATAACAGCAATAGCGATTTGAGCTAAGAATTTTTGTTTACTTGTTAAGCCTTGATTATTTTTCTTAACTACAATGATGTAATCATCAATAAAACCAATTAAACCAAATCCAATCGTTACAAATAATAACAAAATAATTGGGTTAGAATTGTCAACAAAAAATATAGCTATGATAGAAGTTATGACAATACTGATGAGGAATGTAAGTCCACCCATTGTAGGTGTACCTGTTTTTTTCATATGGCTTTGTGGCCCTTCCTCACGTATACTTTGACCAAATTTCATTCGTTTAAGCGTTGGGATTAATACCGGCACCAAAATGAAGGTGATGAGTAGTGCGATAATCGCAAGTATAAAAAGCATGATATTCTCCTTTATGTATATTAAATTTTTGCGAAATTAAGTATAAATTTCTGGTTTTCATTTTTAATCATCTTAAGTTTATCAATTTTCGAAATAACTTCACATAGTTTAAGTATGAAATAAGTTTAGGAAAATAGAAGTGATGCTGAAATAGAATAGAATTAGAGTTTTTTTATCTAATATTTTAGCTTCTATTCGAATAGAAATTAAAGTGTTTCTGTTTATTTCAACCTCTTCTATTATTTTCCTAACTTATATTATTCATACCTCATTCTATCTTAGTTTGAATCACTTTCAGATGATGTTTGATTGTTGTCAGAAGATGAACTACTGTCATTTTTATTTTTAGAATTTTTATTGTCTGAAGATGAACTACTATCATTTTTATCTTCAGAAGCTTTGTTGTCAGAACTGTTATTATCCGAATTTGAAGCATTATCACTTGATGTACTGCTTGAGGAATCATCTGGATCCTCAGGAGATAAATCTACTTCAATCTTACTATTGTCTTTCAACGTAGCACCTTCTGAAACAGATTGTTTAGTAACAAAGCCGTTGCCATTCGTCGTAACATTGATGCCTGTCAGTTCTTGGAAAGTAAGGACATCATCTTTTGTCCAGCCTTTCATATTTGGCATTGTAATATCTCCATCAGTCAATAACATCACTTTACTATTTGGTAATAGTTTTGTATTGGCTTTTACAGATTGAGATTTAATATTGTCACCATTTCCAATAACTACAGGTTGTAGGTTTTGAGATTTCAAACTATCTTCTGCTTTTTGAGCACTTTGTCCTGAAACATTCGGCACTTTACTATATTGAGCAGATTTAGTTTCATCTTTATTTGAACCAACATTTAGGTATTTTAAAGTATTTTCCATAATTGGTTTAAATGCTTTACTTACACCTAATTGATAAGCTTCTTCGTCGTTTTTCTGAGCTAAACTCATACCTGCATAAACAATGACACGTGGATTTTTCTTAGGTGCATCGCCGATAAAGCTTACAAAGTAAGGATTGGCACCTTTAACATAACCTCCGCCATTTTCGTCGGCAACTTGGGCAGTACCTGTCTTACCTTCAATATCATAGCCATCCACACGATAGTTAATAGCATGACTCTTCTTACTATTAACTACTTTATCTAACTCAGTTTCAACTTTACTTGCTGTGTCTGCAGAAATTGGTTTACCAGCAACTTCCTTTTTACCTTTATAGAATGTTTTTTTAGAAATTGGATTGTCAATACTTTGTACAAACCAAGGTTTCAACATATCGCCTTTATTAAAGAATGAAGATTGCGCTTGTAACATTTGAACAGGCGTGACAGTTGTTGATTGACCGAATACAGACGTTTTTTGTTGCAATTCATTTGACCATCCAATATTGCCACTCGCTTCGCCATCAAACATGCCATCTGTGGATTTACCGAAACCAAATTTTTCATACCAAGATTTCATCTTATCTGCGCCTACTAAATCTTGTAAGTGCATCATTAAGGTATTTGAAGAATACGTGAAACCTAGAGACATAGGAATTTCGCCCCAACCTGTTTTATTCCAGTCAGAAATTCGAGAACCCATAATGTCACGATGTCCTGATTCGTATTTTTCATTCGGTTTAAATTTGCCTTCTTGAATTGCTGCAGCTAAACCAAATGATTTAAATGTCGATCCAGGTTCATACGTATTTTGATATAAATCATTTGCCCATTTTTTACCAAAGTCTTTACCTGTTTCTGGATTAAACGTAGGTCGCTGACTATAGGCCAAAATTTCACCAGTTTTAGCATCCATTACTACAGCAAATAAATCTTTAGGATCATATTGCTTAACCATATCATCTAACGCTTCTTCTACAAATACTTGAATATTTGAATCAAGTGTTAAATGAACGTCATCGCCACGTTTAGGTGCTTTCTCATGTTTGGAATTAGGTGCTATATAACCCCATATATCTTGAATATAAGATAAGGTACCTTTTTGACCATTTAAATAACTATTGAAGATTTTTTCGACACCTAAAGCACCATTTAATGCTCCAGTATCTGGATTTTTTTGCGCCATACCTATTAAGTGAGAAGCAAAATTACCATTTGGATAAAATCTTTCTGTCTCAGGATATAATAAAATACCTGGTAAATTCATTTTCTCTAATTTTTGCTTGTCTTGATACGTTAAATTCGTTCCTTTTTGTCCGAATTCAACTTGGAAGGCATTTTTTTGATTTAAACGTTTTTCAATTTCCGAAGGTTTCATATCAATCACTTTGGATAATTGTTCTGCAGTTTTCTTTTTATCTTTCACGTAGCGAGGTTTATCTCCATTCTCACCTGCGCTTTTATCTACGACTGCGACAACTTTAAACCTTTCAACGTCTTCAGCTAGTATCTTGCCATTTCTATCATAAATCTTACCTCGTTCAGGTTGTTCCTGATTTTTCACAAGATACGTTTCATTGGCACGCATAATCAAATTTTGCCCATCCGAATGTCCAGTTAACATGATATAAGAGTATCTTAAAACCAATATAAAAAAGAGCAGTCCGAATATACCAACAAGGAGGACTGCTCCTAATTTATTTTTTCTAATTTTAATTTTTCGCTTCGCCATTAGTACGCACTACCTTTACATTATCGTTCTTTAAGCTCATACCTTGTTGTTTAGCTTTATTGTAAATGCGTTCGTAAGAAGAGTTTTTCTTAATTTCAGATTGGATTGCACTATTTTCACTAGATTGTTGTTCAATTCTTTGATCCAAATCTGCTATTTTGCCATTTGTATCATACGCATCCATTTTTAAAGATAGCAGATAGATTGCAATGACAGCAATAGCAGTAACAAGTGTTATGTATAAAAACTTCTCAAACCTTGTAAGTTGAACAACTACCTTTTTGGTAACCGTGCGGGTCTGAGGTTCAGATTGTGGTTGTTGCTTCGGTATGCTTGTGTGCTGGACTTCTTCATATGGTTCATATATTTTTTCTACAGCCATCTTCAATTACTCCTCATTTTAATATTTCTGCGACACGTAATTTTGCACTACGCGCTCTATTATTCTCATCTAAATCTGCTTCTGTAGCAGTGATGGGCTTGCGATTAACTCTTTTTAGTTTAGGTGTATACTCTTCAGGAATAATTGGTAACCCTCGAGGTACGTCAGGTCCTTTCTCATATTCTTGGAAAATCTGTTTACACAGTCTATCTTCCAATGAATGGAAAGTAATAACTGAAATTCCACCTCCTACATTGACTAATTCAATTGCTTGTTCAATCGAATCTTCAAATGCAGATAATTCATCATTCACTGCAATACGAATCGCTTGAAAGACACGCTTTGCAGGATGACCACCTTTTCTACGAGCTTTGGCTGGAATACCTTCTTTAATAATATCTACAAGCTCTAATGTTGTTTCAATCGGTTGTTGTTCACGATGTGCTTCAATACGTCTCGCTATTTGTTTTGAAAATTTCTCTTCACCATAACGATAAAAAATCTTAACAAGCGCTTCATAAGACCATTCATTCACGACCTCATAAGCACTTAACGCTTGTGTTTGATCCATACGCATATCGAGTTTAGCATCGTGGTGATAACTAAATCCTCTTTCAGGGACATCTAATTGTGGACTAGAAACGCCCAAATCGTAATAGATGCCATCTACTTTTTCAATTTCTAAGTTTTTTAAAATGTCAGTCAATTCTCTAAAATTACTATGTACAAACGTGACCTTATGTAGATGATCTTTCAAGACTTCTTTAGCATTCTCTAAAGCATTTGTATCTTGATCAATCGCAATCAATCTACCATCATCGTTCAATTGATTTAACAAATAGAGTGCGTGACCGGCACCACCAAGCGTACAGTCTACATATATGCCATCTTCTTTGATGTCTAAATAATCAATTGTCTCTTTTAGCATAACGCTTACATGATGAAACACGGTAAATTCCTCCATTTAAAAATCAAAATCTATCAAATCTTCAGCAATATCTTCGAAACTTTCTTCAGATTCATCATAGAAATCATTCCATGTTTCTCGATCCCAAATCTCAATACGATTGGAAACGCCTATTACTGTACATTCTTTAGTTAAATTAGCGTACTTCCTCAAATTCTGAGGGATATTAATACGCCCTTGTTTATCTAGCTCCACTTCGATTGCACCAGAGAAGAACATACGCATAAACTTACGTGCGTCTTTTTTTGTCATAGGTAAGGTTTTCATTTTCTCTTCAATCTGTTGCCATTCTTCAAGCGTATAACCAAACAAACATTTATCAAGGCCTCGTGTGATAATAAATCGTTCACTTAAGTCATATCTAAACTTTGCAGGAATAATCATACGACCTTTAGCATCAAGTTGATGCTCGTACTCTCCCATGAACATTATTATCACCTCACCTTATTTATAATTTACCACATCTCACCACTATCCTCCACTAATTATGTAAAATATCTTAAAATTCCTTATTTCGACAAAAAAATACCTATTTTATCACAAGGATAAAATAGGCATTTATCGGTAATATCAAGGTTTTATAATGATTTGATTAAATGTATATTCAAGTGGTGGGTAAGTGGAGGGACTGAACACATCTATCCCAAATTCATTCATAATTTGAAGTGGATTCCATATTCTTTCTTGTAAGCCACCCATTGGATGCAATACATATTCAAGTTCTCTAAAGTGTTTCATACTAATATCATTTTCACGTTCAATATTAAGTAAATAACGTTGAAGTAGATAATCATATTGTGTATTGTGAATTTCACTATTTTTTTCTACTAAATTAATATTGTCTTGATTACCTTTTACTTCATCTAATAGTTGTTGATATATTCTAGCATGATCTTCTTTAAGTTTTTCAACTTGTTTAATAAATGACTCTGAAGCTTTTTCACGAACAAATTTTGTTCTATCCTCTTCAATACCATTTTCAATCACTTGTTGTACATCTAATTGATATTGATTCAATAATTTATCAGTTCGCTGTGTCATATATGTCATTTTAAGACGTGGCATGACAATTGGCATTTCAATATTTAATAACTTAAACACTTCATTAAGCTCAGCCCAATATTTAATTTCACTTGGACCACCAATGAAAGCTACCGTATTAAATAACCATTCTTCCATAACCGGTCTCGTCACTACATTATTTGAAAAACGATGTGGTTCTGTCTCAATTAATTTCAATATTTCTTCTTTAGAATACGTTACTTCAGATTTACTTAATTTGAAATTATCTCCTTCTTTAGATAATAACTGTCTCATATTATCTTCATGAAGGAAGAGATGCACATTTGTATCTGTCTGAATCATTTGATTCAAGCCAGATTGAGTCGTTTGCGCTTGCGTATTTCTAAATGCTTGATCAATCTCTTCGTGATGTTGAATCATTTCTTTTAAAATGGGCTTCTCAAGTTCTCTTAACGCTTCATATTGAGCATCAATAAACAATACGCCATATTCTTTAAACACTTCGTGGAGTAAAGCTTTGAACATATCTGTCCAAGAATCATATTGTTCAATAATATTTGAACAAAGTGAATAAAGAGACTTTGTATGTTCAGTTTCTTTTAACTCTTTGAAAAAGCTTTTTAATGCTTCAACAAGTGCTTTTTTATCAGGTGAATAACGTGAAACATTAGTTTCTGGAGGCGTCATTGTATGGTATTTCACTTTATGCAATTGCGCCTCTTTTGCGTTGAAAACGTATGTATGATTTACTTCATCGAAATCATGGTCTTCCCCAGCAATCCAAAATACTGGCACCACTGTTTTATCATACGTTTGACTTAATTGATGACTTAAAGTTACTATCGAAAGAATTTTATGGAAGGTATACAACGGACCACCAAATAGTCCCGCCTGTTGACCGCCAATCACAACTTTAGCGCCATCAGACAATGCTTCAAGATGACGTTGTTGTGCATTTGAAAGTTTGAGATCTTCCATATATGAAGCAATGATTTGACTTAATTGCTGTTCCCTACCATTGCTAGGCTGTTTCATACGTTTGTCAAAACTTGCCTTCTCAGTGGGATTATATTGATAAAATTTTAATAATTGTTCATCGCTATTTTTCAATTTTGTAATAAACGAATCTTTTTCTTTAAAATATGTTACTTGACAGTCCATATCCATACTCCTTCAACATAGCTATTACTCATATAGTATAAAGATTATATCCTTATCTGACAATTTAACGGCTTAAATATTTAAAGTTTCTTTCACAAATTGTCTTGCTATTATAATAATTACTACATAAATAAATGAAATTTACACAATACATACGTTATAATAGATAAAAAGAACAAAGGGGAGATTGAATATGAGCGAAGTTAAACATCTTGAAATAAATTATAAAACAGATGAACTATTTGAAGCATTTAGAGAATTTGGCAACAAAGACTTATATATGGTCGAAGAGTTAAAAGGTCAAATGATCGATGCAAGTTCTGAATCACCATTTTACGGCATTTTTAATGGTGAAAACTTAGTCGCTCGCATGGCTTTATTAAAAAAAGGCGACGTAGAAGAAAGCTATTTCCCAGAATATGATGATTATTTATTATTATGGAAATTAGAAGTATTAGAAAAATACGAAAATCGCGGTTATGCGAAAGAATTAGTTGATTTTGCTAAATCATTCAATACACCTATAAAAGCGATTGCTCGTCAAGATTCTAAACAATTCTTCATCAATCATGATTTCGAAGACGTAGAAGCTAAAAATCCAGAAGGCCATGATGTGCTAGTTTGGTCTCCTGATAACAAATAATTAACTAGGGCGAATTAGAAATTAAAATCATTTAATTTCTAATTCGCCCTTTTACTTACGCTTCTTCTTTTTCAACAATTTTTACTAATTCACTCAAATTCTTAATTTCATAATCTGGTTTAATCTCAGAATCATTACTTTTATCTCTATAGTTAAACCAACAAGTTGCTATGCCAGCATTTTTCCCACCTAACACATCAGAAGTTAAGGAATCTCCTACAATTAATGAATGTTCTTTTTTATCTTTTCCAATACGTTCATATACATGATCGAAAAATTCAGCCATTGGTTTTTGATAACCTGTCTCTTCCGAAATAAAAACACCTGCAAACACATCTTTAAAATCTAATTGAGCAATTCGACGTTTCTGAGTATCTGTTACACCATTAGTTACAATATACAAATCACATATTTGAGCTAAACGATCAATCGTTTCTAACGCCAAATCAAAATATTTCACTGGCGCTTTCGCCAACTCATCTCTAAATCTAATGTCTGCTTCCTTACCATCTACTTCTATCCCATAGTGGCTAAAGTATTCGATAAAATGATGTGAAAGCACTTCTTCTTTAGTTAATTCATTTTTTTGAAAAGCTTCCCAATGCGCTTGATTCACTTTTTTAAAAAATTGAAAGTCCTTTTCTGTAGGATAATGATTATAAAATTTTGCCATATTGTGAAACGCCTTATCTTCTGCATCATAAAAATCAACAAGCGTATCATCAAAATCTAATAAAATCGTGTTATATCTCATATTTAACATCCTTAATCAATTTTGTATAAATAGAATTCTTCATTATAAGATTTATTTTAACAAATTTTTGAAACAAACAAATAATACATATAAAAAAAGACCAGAGCGCTTGCCCTGGTCCATCATTAATATTCAACTATTAGAAACCGAAGATTTTGCCTAATACGTTTACACCGTTTTCTACGATACCTACGATGTTTGTACCTAATTTAGCCCAGTCATGTCCTTGGCCTGCTTGTACTGTGTTTGCGATTGCTTCTGCTAATTTT
>NZ_PPRC01000128.1:23736-23939 GCF_002902565.1 Staphylococcus petrasii
GCCCAGTCATGTCCTTGGCCTGCTTGTACTGTGTTTGCGATTGCTTCTGCTAATTTTTGCATTTTAATCTTTCCATTTCGTTATTTTTTATTTTTGAAAAACTAAGTAATTTATGAATGTTTAGTGTTTATTAGAAACCGAATAATTTACCTAATACGCTTACGCCGTTTTCTACGATACCTACGATGTTTGTACCTAATTTA
>NZ_PPRC01000128.1:23949-73818 GCF_002902565.1 Staphylococcus petrasii
GCTTGTACTGTGTTTGCGATTGCTTCTGCTAATTTTTGCATTTTAATCTCTCCATTTCGTTATTTTTTATTTTTGAAAAACTAAGTGATATATGAATGTTAAGGTTATATTAGAAACCTAAGTATTTACCTAATACGCTTACGCCGTTTTCTACGATGCTTACGATGCTTGTACCTAATTTAGTCCAATCGTGATTGATTCCTGCGTCTACTGTACCTCTGATTGCGTCGAATAATTTTTCCATGTTAATGATCTCCTTTGTGTTATATATAGTAATTTATTAATTAAAAACCTAAGTATTTGCTTAGTAAACCTACACCGTTTTCTACGATACCTACAATACTTGTACCTAATTTGCTCCAGTCACTATTAATGCCTGCTGTTACTGTATCTTTAATTGAGTTGAATAAACCTTCCATTTTATACACTCCTTAGAAAGTAGTTGGTAAATTTATAAAACGATTACTAGGTTGTTGCTTTGTTTTTGTTTAGCTATCGTTTTGATACTTATACTATAAAGGGTATCTACAACTTATGGCGGATTTTTTCTTAACTTGAAACTTTCACATCAAAACTGTTTCTTTTACGTTTTCAATTAGACAGTTAGGGATGCAAATATGTATGCTTAATACATACAAGTTAGAAAGCGCTTACTCAATAAATAAAGTTCTCTCTATTTTTAAAATGTATTATTTAACGTCTTAGTGTGAAAGATTGAGAAATAAGAACTAAAAGGAAATATATAAGTAGAAGGAATTTAGTACTAAATTACGAGGTTAACTTATTTAAACATACAAAAAACTCCACAACCATAAGGTTGCGGAGTTTTATAGCGTCCTGGGAGGGATTTTTATAAATATAGAACTAGCTAGAAAAACGCTTATTTATCGCATTTATATCGAATTATCTTTCGAACAAAACTGAACTAAATAGAACTATTTTGACACGCGCTTGACACTTTTATGTATAAAACCCGTCGAATTCGACGGGTTTTGTTTTATTCGAAATAACCAATTTGTTCTGCAACCTCGGTTAAACTTTCTTTACCTTTCAACACATCTTTAATATAACTTTCTGCGTCTTCTTTATTTACGAAGAATACACTCTCGATATAAGTTTCTTCCTGTTGATCTTTTTCAAGCCAAGTATTATAAAACACTTCCATATCTTCTTTTTCTAATTTATCATGGTGAGGAATTTCATAAGTTTTGCTGATAGCCACCTCATATAATGTATTATCTTTATAATCAACTTCTGAAAGTGTAGCAAATTCTACATCATATTCATGGTCGCCCTCAATATCGATAAAGTATTGACCTAAACCTTCTACTAATTCAACTTCGCTCAAAACTACCTCTTCAACCATTTTGTTATTTAATTCGTTCATTTTCATTCTCTCCATTTCAAATTGATATAAAAGTTCAGCATTTTTTAATGATAAATTATCCAATGATCGTGACTTCGTTCTTATTCTATATATAGTGCTTTGCGTCACACCTGTTTGTTTTGCTATATGCAAACTACTTAATTCACTATCTAATAGATTTTGTATTATCTCTCTCATTTGAATATCACCCATAATATAGAAATTATTATTGCCCACGCTATTAAACCAGTTACAAATTCTTTTTTTGTAGATTTTCTAATATTTATTTTCATATATTTAAAATGAGGATTGTGTTATATTTTATATTGAAGAGGGGCGACCCCCCTCAATCATTTAGTACTCAAAAGCTAGTTCAATTTGTATAACTGCCAAATTTATTTTAATTGAACACTTGAAGCTTTTGGGTGCTTTTATTTTTATCCTCATTTCCTTACCTCCTAAATATATTATACTATGCATTATGGCATAGAGCAATACTTTTTATGCATTTTGTCATAATTATTTTTAGACATAAAAAAATAGGGACAAGTACTAAACTTGTCCCAATGAATAAAATGAAAATCGGTTTTTTGTTATAACATATTAATACACTTCTACAATTCTTAGACGTTCGTGCCATATCCAACCGTTATTATTTTTAGAATAAACACGACACCAGCCCTCTTTAACTTCAAACACATAAAATTGACTATATCCTGCTCTATAAGTGTTGTTTGTCACATACCACTCTTTACCTTTGAATTTGACTAATGATGCACCGTAATAATCGACACGCGCTCTAAATTTAGCTTTAGACGACTTTTTCATGTTTAATGGTGGAATACTATTCACTTTTAAACCTGTTGTATCTTGAATGATATTACGTTGCGCTACTGCTTGTTTATCATCTTTTTTCGCAAACTTTTTACCACCTGCTGTTTTGTAGATATCTTTAACGATTAAGCGTTCATACCATACATAACCGTCGTTGCTTGGACTGTATACTCTAGCCCAACCATCACGAATTTCATATACATAGAATACGTCTCCTGGTTTATATTCTTCATTTGTTGTAACCATCACATTATTGTGGTTAGGTCTACAAATAGTGACACCTGCGTTATCAGCAATCGCTTTGAAATATGCTTGGTTACTCCAAGTCAATTTCTTAGGTGGCTTTTTGTTTACTGAAATTGAACTGTTAGATTTACGTTCTGATTTTTTCACTTCTTTTATATCCGTTAAATCAACGCTATCGTCGGCAAAGTCTGGCACAATGAAATGTGTTAAGCCTGTGTAATCATCTTCACGTAATTTAGCTGGCGAATTGGCTTTACTATCGAAGTTTTGTTCTAAGATTGTAAATGATTTTGTACCGCCGCTATTGTCCCAAACTAAACCAGTATGTCCCCAACGACTATAAACACCTTTTGTGTAAATAGCGATTGCACAAATAGGTGGAACGTAATCTCTTGTATTTTTAACCACTTTCCAACCTTTTGGCATAGCGTTTACTGTGTGTAATTGTTTAGCGTTACCATAGAAACGAACGCCACCTGTTACATGATAGATGAAATCTACAACGACATCAGCACATTGGAAAGCGAACTCTTTATCAAAGTCGATATATTGACCTTTCAAGCTGCGCATGTATTCGATTGCTTCTTTATACTTAACCACACTTTGTGGTGATGGCGTCGCTTTTTCTTTTGTCTTCTCTGATAATTGTTCACTAGGTTTCTCGCTTGTTTTTTCTTGTACCCCATTAATGTATTTAGCAATTTGTTTATCTAAATTTTTAACGTTACGTGAATATCCGCAAGCCTCTAATAAGTTACCAGGATCAATTTTATCTCCTTGAATATCTTGGTGACCTGGTACTTCCGTTTTGTAATCAATGCCCCAATAATTACATAAATAGGCGAGCACTCGCGCCATGTTATCTAATGACTTACGAGAACGTTCTTGACTACTAGGGAAGTAACTACCTTCCACACCAAATGCTACATCGTTTGCATCAGCGTTATACCATTGGTTGTCAGTTGGTGTATTATATAATACATGCCATGCTTTTTCAGTAACTGGAATACAAACAATACACTCTTTGTCATCGACAAAGATATGTGCGCTTGCTACTAGTGACCAATCAATCATATAAGTGTTTTTATAATAATTAACATTTGTTTGTGCGGTAGTTTCTGGATTCCCTGTATCATGTGCTACTGCAAATAAAGGTTTTTTACTTGTTAAAGGTTGCCCACTTCTACGTGTTCCAATCGGTAAAAAATCATATTTAACTGGAACGCCATTCCATTTTTCTGCCATTATGCACGACCTCCACCAATTTTATTATTTTTGTCTTTAGTTGAACCTGTACGTGTTCTTACAGTTTCCCAAATACCAGTAGCCATTAGTCCACTTATTAAGCCAGCAAGCAATCTACCTCCGATTGACAATTCTGTTACAATTTCCGGAATAAAAGCTGTAATACCACCTAAAACGATACCAATACCAATAGCGATTAAAGGTACAATGTTTTTAGGTACTCCAGCTTGTTTAACTAATTGTGTTAATGCGATTGTGATAACTGAAATTACTGTTGCAAATGCAATAATACTTTCCATTTCTTCCACTCCTTATTCAAAATAAAAAGCCGACCTAAAAAGGTCAGCTTAAATTTATAATCTTAATAATCTGTTATACACAACGTTACAAATTGCATAACCACCATTTGCATTTGGGTGTACACCATCTGTATACATTAAACCATTAGTATTAGTTGTGGCGTAATCACCTAAGTTTCTATATAAGCTAACATGCCCTAAATTTAAATCTTTAGCTACGTTCAATTGCGCATTACTGTAATCTTCAATTGTATGCAATTGTTTTCCATCATTTTTATTACCACTAGGCGCGATTAAAAAGATACTTGCTAAAGGCTTAGCCTCTCTGATACGTGAGACAATTTCTTTTAAATCCTTAATATAAGTAGAAACTGGAATATTTTGAGCCATTTCATTAGTACCTAACAAGATACCAAACGTATTAGCACGGCATCGTTTTAATTGTTTTATATAATTATCACGGTCTGTTGATGTCATATGGCCACCACGTAGACCGCCATTACCGATTTTGTGAACTACTACACCTTTGTTACCTTTGTAAGCGTACGAACCAATGAATGTAACTTTTCCACTCACAATTTCAATATTGATAATATGCTTACCTAAACTTAATGTAATAGGTGTAACTTCTTGTTGCGTCGCATCTACTGTTACCCAGTCGCCACCGTCAATATTGTATCGCCACGTTCCTGTGTTTAATGTGTGTATTTCGTAGAAATCTAAATCTTCATAAAATTGAACCTTAATACTATCGCCAACTGTACCGCTCTCAACCATTGCACTGTCTAGCCCTTTTGATAAAGCAATATCAGCTTTCTTTGGATCTTCATCATAATGTGTCCAATCACCAGTTAAATTAACTGCGACTTCGCCATTACCAATATGACCATTAGCAAAACTTACAAACCCAATACCACCGTCAGCATAGGTTTTTAAATAACGTTCTCGTAATGGTCGTGTTAGACGTTCACCCTGTTTCTTTTCGCCACCGGCAACCCAACTATCGCCAAGTATCGCAATTTCTGCACGCCCGTTGTAATTTGGGTTCATAGATTTACTAAAATCGGCTGTATATGTTTTTAAGTTTTTGATGCCGAATGATTCAACGACATTTTCATTAGCTGAATTATCGTTAGATGAAGGTTCGATGAAAGTATTAGGTATATAAATTTTGTAAGGTACAAATGTTTCAGGTAATGTATCACCTACAACAAGCATTTGACCGTTCATTGATGTTTCAGTATCTGAAAATCTGATGTACGCCGCATTACTTGGAACATCAACTGTATTTGTATTTGTGTTATTGGTCTTAATAAATTTTTTACTATCATCATAGAAAGCATATAGATTACGTGCATTGCTTTTAGTAACCTTAGTTGCACCTTTAATATTGATATAGTCACTTGCACTGTATGTTGGATTAGCACTTAATGCACCTGTTGTTGGATTTACATAATAACCAGTTGTATTAGTTTTATTATTGTATAAATTGGATGAATGTTTTGTAAAACCCAGTTTTTCTAAAGATACAGAACCATTTGAAATTTGGTCAGAAGTAATTGAATTATTGGGGATGTTAGGCTTTAAATAATCAATGGTTCTATAATATTCTTCATACTTAGTCGTAGTGTCGCCTAATTCTATCTGATAGTTCTTGTAATTATAAGTATCGACACCCTCTTTTAGCGTTCCTGTTCTAATGTAATAACAATTACTAGGTGTTTTGAACGATCTAGTATTTTTAGTGTTATCAGCTTTTTTTATACCGGAAATAAATTTTTTATTTAAATCGTAAAATGCAATCGCATCTGCAAAATTCTGAACATACGTTGTGCTTGGTGTCACTGGTTCGAAGTCACTAACAACGTAATATGGACTCTTAATTAATTCTCCTTTTGTGTGACTAACTGAATAACCTTGTGTTACATTATTCGCTCTAAAAATATTTTTCCCTGTCTTTAAAAACGAAGTTGTTTGAGGTTCTACTGAATTTAATGTCAGTTTATTCGAGCTAATACTTTGGTCAGGGATAACAAAATCAGATAAAGCTTCATTCGTAACAACTTTTATGAATTCTTTTTTCTCTTGACTTGTTAAATCTTCATATTTAAATTTAAAATCATAACTATTACTTTTTAAATAATCTTTTATTTCTCTTTCTAAAACTTGTCTATAATCATCACTTAATTGCCCCATCAAATTTTCAGACATAACACTTTTGACGATGTCTTTAATGGTTTCAGGACTAATTTCTCTACCAATACTTTGAGTAACTTTATCTTCTTTAACAAAAAAGTAAAAATTAGCAACTTCTGACTTAGTTGATTCGTTTTCTAACGTAATCGAAACATCTATCTGACCACTATGTTTTAATATTCTAGGTCTTACCACATACTGTATAACTCCATTTTCTGCGTCGATAATATCAATCGGTTCTTTTGTAAATGTCGAACCGTCTCTTGTTAATAAATCGACTCTTGGGTCCATTTTAGCTTTTACCAAATCAATCGGCTCTAAAATAGTTTGATTGGAATATCGAACTTCTTTTTTCAAATAAATTCTAAAAGATGCAGTCCCTTGATCATTAGGATATAAAGTTACATTAATGTTTCCTAAATCAACACTTCTTTCATTAACATTAGTTTCAATATCCTTATTTTTATATATCGTCATTAAGACACCTCTTTCAATAAATTAGGACTACATGCTGTCAGCACATAGTCCTGTAAATTAAGATTTATATCTATCTCGTATGAAGTATTCGCCTTTCATACCGATTTGTGAATATAAGTTGTAAATAGTATTTGCTTGATGCTTACACCAGTTAATATCTGTTGCATATTGATGATTCCCCGGCGACTGAGGATTCCAACGCATACGATAAAGCGTTTGTTGACCGTTGTCTATATAACCTTTTCTGACAAATTTAGCGCCGCCAACAATACCTTTGTAAGGTGTAGTCCAACCTTCTGCTCTTGCATAATCAATTGCTTTGTTTGGCGCCCAATCAACTGCATTTATACCAAAGTAGTTGTAAATTCCATATCGACCACTTGCAAAGTTTGAAGTTCCATATCCACTTTCTAAGAAAGCATGAGCGATTAGATAGATTTCGTTAATATTGTATTTCTTACAACCATCTGAAAAAGCTTGTCCTTGTCCAGATAACGAACCCTTACCTTTAAGAATTTGATTCAGCTTACTAACTGGAATGCCTTGATATTTACCTAAATTAAGCATTTGGTAACGCATTTTGCTATTATTCCAAATCGTTGCATTATTCATAGCTGCTGACGTTGCACTACGACTAGCGTTATACCAGCCACTACCATAGTTAACTTGTGGCGCTTTAGCCATTTGAATATTTAGTGCATTATTGTAGGTGTATCTACTATAAACAACTGTAACAGTAGGTTGTTTTTTCTTGGCTGATGTTGTAGTTTTTGGCTTAGTCTTTGATGTATTTGTAGATGTTTTATTATCACTACTTGAAGTAGTTTCATCATCTTTTGGCACTTCGACTTTAACCTTACGTTTAGTTATTTTATCTGATGGAATATCATTGAGTAATTTTTCTCTATTTTGATATAGATTGATTAACGCTTCTATCGTCTTATCTTTAACTCTTTTACTTGGCTTACCTTTTGCTACTGTGTTCCAAGCGCCATGTTCTAATATAGTACGCCAATATTCACTTTCAATTATAAAAGATGATTGCTTCATCGGAATGCTATGAAACTTCATACGACCAATTAGATAATTCATTGCATGTATTTCGTTTAAAATGAAATCATTTTTACTATCTGAGTAGTCCCCACAAACTTCAATAACTAAACAATCTGGTGCGCTTGGTACTTCGATTTGCTCATATCTTGGTTGCCAAATGTAATTTCTATCGATGTAGTAATGTGGTAACTCAGATGTTCTAATGTATTTGCGTCTAGTTGTATATAAATCAAGTACACTACACATTGTTCCAGCGTCACGTATTAACACTTTTTTAGGGGAACGACCTCTGTCTTTACCTTTTGCTATTCTGTGAGGAATAAACGCAGGATAGTTTGTATCTATATCGTCAACAGTAAATTTAATTTCTTTTACATCTTTTAATACCGTTTTAACTTCTTTTGCTTCTTCCGTCTCAGTAGGTTTAGGCGTTGGTTTGCTAGGTGCTGTACTTGTATCTTTAGGCGGTGTACTAGGTTTCGGTTTAGGCTTAGGTTTTGGTTCAGCTTTATATGGTGGTCTGACAAAATATCTAACGCCACCCGGACCATCAGAATAGCTGTGCTTAACTAATAATGCTCTACTTCCGTATGCTTCACTAACCGGATTCCAGTTTTGGTCTACTGCTGTAAAATAAGTAGTAGTTGAAGGTCCTACAACGACATTGGTATGACCGTAAACTCCGCCTGTATATACTGCTATATCACCCGGTTTAGGAACGAAATTAGGAGTATTTGCATATATTTTAAAGCCAGCAGGATATTGACTTCTATAAGCCATCGCATTAGCATTACCCCACGTTCTAAAACCCCAATAACGATTAAAGATGTAATTGGGTAAATCCCACAATTTTGTTACGATAACAGACGCTACTTGTTACCTTCTTCATATTTCTATGAACGTTCAGACTATATCATCAACCTATTAGGTTGCTCCCCGTTTCCACTCGCTTGAGTGTACGTCTTTCGACTAGTCGTTGCACGTTCCTATTTCTAGGCTTCGCTCATGATTGCCTACAACATCACTTGTTTAGGTTTCCCATGAATTAGAGGAGTTTGCTATAACGATTACTCGTTAAAGGTGCTAGAGTTAACACTGATACCCATACATACCATCAACATTTACACCTTTACGGTTTCTCGCTAACCACTTTGCCCAACTTGCTACTTGTGATGCAGTCGGCTTACCACTTGAAGGTAAAATTGCCATTTATCCACCTTCTTTTTTGTATAATAAAAAGCCGACACAAATGTGCCGACTTAAAACATATATTGCGCTAATCCAATTGCACCGCCGATGATGCCACCAACTGTTGTTATTAAAGCAACGGATATTTGCACACTATTTTTTTGTTTTTCTGAAATTGTACCTTCTATTCTTTCAATTTCATCTTCATGATTTTTAACTACAAACTTTATTTCTTTGATTGCATCCCACTGTTTGCTGTTAGTATCGTTTAATTGTTTCATTTGTTCGTTTGTATCTTTTTGGACTTCGAACGATTGCCTTTGATAAACGTTACCCTCGACAATTTTTTCTTTTAATCCATTGATGTGTTTTAAATTTTCATCATCACCAGCTTTTATCTTTTCGAGTATATCTTCTCTAGAAGCACGCCATTCTTCATAGGTAACGTGTTTATTTTCTGTCATAAATATCAGCACCTCCGATAAAACCAACTACAAAGCAGACTGCTGATAAAATGCTGAATTGTATAGTAGAGAGCCAATTAATCGCATTATAAATACTTGCTGATGTCATTAGAAAATAAAGTATAGAACAACTAAAACCACCAATAACTAATAAATAATTACATATAATGCTTGTGCTTTGTCTTGGTAGAAAGAAAGCACCAATCATTAAGATTAGACTGGCAACCATAACGATAATCCCCCACGCCCAAACAGGCATGATGTGATGAAGCGCTACATAGAAATCACTATCACCTAGAACTTTCTCTTGCTCTTTGGTGAAGAAAAAACCTCTCGCAAAAGTAAAAGCGCCTAACCCTAACAAAAGAATAAAATTGATAACTTCATTAAAATTATATTTCAATAACCACACCTTCTTTATTAAGTTGTTTCTGTACTATCTATCGAAGTGTCTACATCACTTTCTTCATCGTTGCTATCATTAGTACCAATCTCTACTTCGCTACCGATATTGAGCCAATCAGTCCAATTATTGCCTACTTGATCTAATTTTGAACGAAGGTAAATAGCGTTTGTTTCGTTAGGCGAGTAAATAACCTTTGTGTAATTACCATAAGCTAAGATTTGTAACATACCTTCAGTATCATTTCCATCAGGTGTATGAAGTGGACCAACTGCATAAAAATATCCAGAAGTATCAACAAAGTCCATTGTAGATAAATCTGGATTAAGTATTTCTCTCACTTGACCGTCATCTTCAAATAACGGTTTATTTTGATTTAACTCGCTAATTCTATTTGTGACTGCTTGATTGATTAGTTCATTAAAATTATCTGGTAAGTTCGACGGTGTTACTTCACCTTTATCTGCTTTATTGTTTAAAGCGTTGTTAAAATCAACCGTAGTTACATAATTAGAAAGTGTAGTGTCTAAATCTGGTTTAGTTACTGCACCAGCTGTTTCATCACTTAGATTTTTTCGAATAGTATCGGCTTCATCACGCATATTTTGAATAGCTGAATTAATGTCTTTTTGTGCCGAATCTACCAAGTTGTTCGTTCTTCTTTCAGTATCAGTTACAATTTTTTCTAAATCTTGCTTTTGTTCACTGATAAACGAATTAAAACTCAATTGAATATTTTCAACATTTTCAATACCAGCAGACGCAGCAATCAATCTCTTTTCAGCTTCTTCAATTAAATCATCGATTTGACGAATATATCTTACTTTAATATCTGCACCAATTTTATTAATCAATGCATCTTTAACATAAAACCTAAACTCATTAAGAATAACAGTATCTGGTCTACCAACTGCTTTAACTCTTACTTGACCGTTAACCCACGTATCAGTAGAAGCCTTTAAAAAGTCTCTATCAATAACAAATCGAATGATACCATTTAGCGAATCAATGTATTCTACTTTAGTCAAAGAAGTGTGTGAACCATTTTCTGACTCTACATATAAATCAATATCACTATTTAAACTGCTAACTTGTAAAGGGTACTTATCTTTTTTGACTTGAAAAGTGAGGATAGCAGTATTGACATCTAAGTTGTAAAAAACAATTTGTTCATCGCTTAATGGTTTTAAATAAGGTGTGTCACTAGCAACTAATTTAGCATTTTTATAAATACCGTCAATATCCATTGAACTCATAATTTAACCTCCTTATTTTTTAGTAATAATTTCATTTCTAATATCATATGCACTTTCGTAATTTGGATAAATTTGTTTGAATGTTTTTTCTTTTTGGTTACCATATCCAGTTGATGTAAATGCTTGGAATGCATTGTGTGAGCCTGTTGGAATGAATTTAATGTTTTGAATAAGTTGTTTAATATGACAGACACCTTCCGAACGTCTAACTTCAACGGGACACATAACTTCTGCTGTTCTATGAACATCACTCGGTGTAATACTAGACATTTGGACAGGAGCAATCGCATTGATAGGTATTGTATGAATACCTTTCGGAAGTTTATGCTCTGTTTTAAATAATTGACGATCATCAGATTTTCCATTACCACTAAACGGGTTATAGTTTTGTACTACCATTGGATTTACTCCAAATGTTGTGTCCCTATCAACCTCAACTGTAATAGATCCGTTCATTTCAACAATGCCATTTGCTGTAATCATAAACCGTTGTTGCGTCATTAACATTCGTTGCCACTTATTTGTAGCAACAAGACTGAATGTAGGTACGCCTTTATTGTTATATCTATCGCTATATACAAATGATTTAGCAAAGGCTTCATTCGACGTTCTACCTTGCCCGCTATTATTTGTTTGCATTAAGCGGATAATGATATTACCTAAGAAATTAACACTACGCCACATTTCTTCTGCTCCACGAGGTTTACCAGCACGTCCTTCATAAATTTCTGGTAGATAAGAAGTGATGTTTTTCTTAATGCCTACCCAGTTAGAAAATGAGCTTAACGTACTAGAACCCCATGTAACTAAATCTCCACGATTACTCACATCTTGCATGAATTGAGTCATAATATTGTGGTCTTGATTAGAAAATCTTGGATAGAATAAACAATAATCTGATACTTGGGAAACAATGTTATGACAATCAACATGCGCAGTAATATGATTAAGTCCTTCAACTAACTTTTTCATATTTTTTGATTCTTGTTCACTAAATGGTGCTTTTCCTTTGAAGTTTTTACCAGTCGAACTTGTACCTTTTCCAGCTTTCCAGTTGTAATCAAAGTTACGATTAAGGTCTACGTTATTAGAGTTTTCTCGATTATCGTTAGCAAAGCCATGTGGATTAACAATAGGTACACATACAATTCTTACATTTTTACGAATGTAAGCTAAATGTGGATCGGTATGCCATTTATTTACAACCAAGTCTAAAAATCTAGAGTTGGCGTAAAACGCACTGTACTCGTTACCATGAATACAACTTGTTAAAAGCAATGTTTTTGAATAATGCTGAGGCTCGAATGTGTATGAATAAACACTGTATTTTCCTGATTGGTCTTTCCCAATATAAGTTTTACGACAATACTCATTATCGACAAACTTATCATAAAAGACTTTTAAATTTTCAGTAGGCTCATTGTGTAATGGTGTTTCATTTTCACCACGCATAGCACCTTTAATGTAAGGTGGAGTCCATAAATATGAACTATCAGCTGCAACGTTCAACTCTTTATCTAAATCATTTCTGATTGAGTTGAAGTCACGCCCTAATCTATCACCTAATGTTTTTGATACCTTACCATCTATACTTGCTCTTGCGTCAATAATTTCTTGTTGGTCGTTAGCTAGTGTAGGTACTAAAAATGCTCTCATTCTAGCATCTAGCCAGTTAATAGAGTCTTTTACACTTCTTGTCGAACCGTCAGCAAATGTATGTTTGATTTGATGTGATTGGTGCGCTTCGTTATCAACAAAGTTATGTCGATGCAACTCATCTTCAACGTAAGTGACCATGTCACGGAAAGCGATGAAGTTAAGTTCTAGCTCTCTTACGTGTCTAGCACCAAATATTGTTTCAAGACTTGTATAAATCGTCTTACGCATTATCGCTGACCTCCTTAATTTTTAGATTTCCGTTTTCATCAATGTATAATTCTTTGTCGCTTAAATCTATGACAGTACCGTCTACTTTTTTAGCAGTTAATTTTGATGATGCGTCGATAGAGTCTAATTTTTTCTTATCTTCCGGCGACATTAAACCAGCTTTATCAGTAGAAGCATTACCTTCGTTTCTCATCTCTATTGTTGTAGCTAAGACGCTTGATGTTTTTGCACTTGTTGAGCGGTAATCTCTAACAAATGCGCCACCACCTAATCCACCAATAGTATTAGCTGCGACATTGATACGATTCATATACCTGTCATAACGTCTGTATTCACCTAATACTACCTCTTGTTTAACGATTTCGTTGTTTATATCTCGTTTTGTCTTAACTTCAACAATGCGTACTATTTCATTTAGTCCTAATACAGAATTGCGTATCTTAACTAAATCGCCAACTCTAGGCTTAGCGTTTGGATAGTATTTTTTTAAGACGATAAAGTCTAAGCTAATAGAACGTTTGATTGAGTCATCTATACGTTTCTGTAACTTTGCTTTCATTAACTCCTCGTCTTTAATACGACCATCTTTGATAGGCTCTGCTTCGTATTTGCCGATGTCTTTCATATCCGGATGTTCGAACTTCATAATCAATCCAGCGCCAGTAATACCCTGTTCATCTGTATAATCACCATAACCAACACAGTATGTTGCCATATCTCCTGTATCTTCTTCAACTTTGATGTTATTTGCATTAATTTCATCATCTATGATGTAATCAACTTCTTTTTGATTATAAGGAGTAAATACAAATGTGTATTTTTTAGTTTTCTTATTAAAATCGATGTAGAACTCTAAATCCCAATGCGACATTGCTTTTTTAATTAATTCTTCAACAGTTTCACCTTCTCCAGCATTTTCAAAATCTGATGAAGGTAACTTACTTTCGGTCAATTTATACTCTAAATCAGTAGGAGCAAAGGCTATATCTAAGAATTTTTTAGCAGTAAAGCTACCATTAATAGGTGCATAGATTCTACGTCGTTTAATAGTGTCTATCGGCTTATAACGACAAGAAACCGTCACACGCTGTTTTGTTCCATGCGCTTGACGGTCAATTAAAAAAGCTAAGTATTCTTTTTCGTCGTCTGGTCCTTCAACTCTTGAAACCCTCCAACGTTTATCTATTGATCTTACTACTTCATAATTGTAAGCATCTTCCAGTAATTCAAACTGTAAAATTGCTTCTGAACTATTTTTATCCGTCCAATTAGTAGTGGTGTTGACAAACTTGCCACGACCACGCTTTGGACTTATTAATATTGGCAATTTGCAACACCTACTTATAATAAAATTTCATATCGAATTTAACCGACTTAACTTGTTGATTAAATTCAAACTCATTCCACCCATGACGGAACTTTGGTTGTGATCCTGACACTTCATAACTTAATGGCGTACCATTTTTGAATGTTTGCACACCATCATACTCAATCTTGTCACCTTTTTTCATTTTGATGTTACGAATTGTCATAACATCAGAATGTGTCATAGTAAAAGTAAAATTTTCTGTATCTTCTCCTAAGATGATTGTCACTTTCTTATACATATTGAATTGGTCGTTATCTGCTGTGCCATGATAATAAATGGCGTTATTCCAAATGTTAGTAAACGAGTAGATACGTGAACCATCTTGTTCGTCAAAAGGAATAAGCATATCATTCGACCATAATTCTTTATCTGGTCGTTTTTCTAAATCAATTGAAGTGCCAATACTTTCAGCAAATGGCAATTCAGTCGTTTCAAACACTAATTCAAAACTAATTTTCTTGCCATTTTCTTCTGGTACGATTACATCAGCGTTTTTAACTTTATAACGTTTACCATTTACATAATAATTGTCGTTAAATTCTTCGTGATCTAACACAAGATTGTTATACTCGCTTATTTCTTGATAATCATCTTCTAATGGCTCAATAAAACGATAATTTAAAGGGACGCTTCTTCTTAACTCTCTTATCCACACTTCTTCAGTGGAGTTGGTTAAGTTGTAGAACTCGTCCCTTAATCTTGCGTTATCATTTAATTTTGTAGAATTTACATGACACTTAACGTTTATCTTACGTTTACGATATTGACTACTTAAAAGAATACGACCACTTGTATTCTCTTTTGTTTCGTAGTTATCTTCAATTTCCATACTTTCGATAATTACATCGTCGACGACAAAACCGAAGTCGCCCAATGTATATTGTTGTCCGTTTTGTTTTTTTATTTCTAAATCCATTGAACGACCTCCTAAAATGTAAATGTAGCGTCACGATTAGCGTTTTGTTCGTTGACGATTGTAGTTAGTGCATCGTTATCAACACCCATTTCAATACGTACTACACGTTGCGACGGATTTGTTTTGATGTTGTGTGTATGTTGTACTTGAGCGTTCATATTAGCGTTAACTTTCTTCATGTTGGCAGTTATATCCGGAATTGCTAAGTTGCTGTTAAATGCGTCTGTAATTGATTGAGCCATACTACCCATACCACTTACAACGTGACGACCTTCTTTTTCAATTCCGATACCTAGACCTTGTGAAACGTATTGACCAATGCCTTTAAATACTCGTGATGGTGAATGAATTCCTAATGCACTTTTAGCTGCATTGACTGCACTTTTGGCTACATTTCGTGCAGCATCGACTACCCATTTCATTCCATCCATAATACCTCGTACTAAACCACGCATTAAATCCATTCCGGCACTAGCAAATTGACTAACAAAATTAACAATTGTTCTATAAGTACGTTGCATTCCAGATTGGACTTGTGAGACTGCATTAGAAAAACCACTAATCACGCTAGAAACGAAATTAGACATCGCACTGACAATTCCTGATACCCATTGCGCTCCACCAGAAATCACTCTACTTAGCGCTTGAGCCATATATTGTGCAACACTTGATACCACTCTGACAAAACCACTAATGACAGATGAAACGAAACTAGCAAGCGTGCTGGCAATGGAAGATACCCACTGACTACCATTAGAAATGATATATCCAAGCGCTTGAGCCATTTTTGAAGCTATTGTTTGAGCTACTTGACCAAACCATTGAGCCACACTTGAAAAAATTTGGCTTAAAAATTGGTAAGTAGATGAAAAAATCTGAGACCAACTTGAAATACTTGTGCCTAGTATAGAATTTAGACTTGCAAATATAAATTGAGAAATTTGTGTGAAAATCGACTGTACCGCAGTCCAAATAGTATTTAGCACATTCCAAAAAGTTGTTTGTAAAGTCTGTAATGCGCCTGAAAAATCACCAGTTATTAACTGAATGAACGCAGTAAATAACCCAACTATTATTTGAATTACAGATGATACGATTGCACCTATCGCAGTGAAAATTACAGATACTGCAAGCCACAAGCCTTTAAATGCTTCTACTAGGAAATTAATCGCTTGTACGACTACAACGCCTAAAACTTGATTAATTAATTCTCCAAATGCTTGAAAGATTGGCATTAGTGGTTGAATGGTTTGCATGATGTTATTGTAAAGTTGCATAAACCAGTCTATTACTGACTGAATAGCTCCACCTATCGTGCTAGAAATTACGTCCCACGCATTTGTGAGTGCTTCTCTCACACCTTCATTGGTGTTCCATAACCATACAAGTACGCCAATTAAAGCACCGACTATTGCAATTACTATACCTACTGGACCAGATAACGCTGCAAGTACACCGCCTAAACCTTCTATAACGCCCATAACGATACTAACTATTCCACTTAAACCACCAAACGTTGAAATAAGAGGAATTATCACTTGATTTACAAATATGAACGCTGGCGCTAATGCCATTAACATTCCAGCTAACGTTGCTATAATTCCTATGATCATTCCAATAATAGGATTAGCTTCTGTTAGCTTTCCTATAAATTCAGTTATAGCTAACGCCACATCTAAAACTACTGATGCTAATGGAGCCATAGCTACACCGACATTAATAAGAATATTGATGATATTACCTAATAATTGGATAAGTTTAGGTCCGTTTTCTTGAACATATTCAATGAACTTTTTAAACCCATCACTCTCTGCAATCGTTGCGCTCCATTGTTCGAATTGCTTAGCCATATCTGCTAAACCTTGTAATACAAGATGAGTGTTAGGTGCAAATGCTTTCATTAAGTTGAATATACCTCTAAATGTTGAGCCGAATATCTGACCTATTAATGGCAAATTCTGTTTAGTATATTCAATGAACGACTTGATTGCGTTTTGTCCTTCAACTGATTGCGCCCACTCATTAAATGCTTGACCCATTTTCTTAAAGCCTTGTGATACCCACTCAGCTAATGGAGCTATTTGTGTAAGTACACTAACTAAACCACTACCAAATGAGCCAGCAGCATCTAACATATTATTAAATATTCTTACGCCAGTTGTACCCATCATCTCAAAGAACTTTTGTGCTACTTGTGAGTTTTTAGCCCAATCAAGCATTTTAGCACTAGCTTGTTCCATTCCTTTAGATACGCCATTGATAAATGGTGTAAGCCCAGCTAACGCAACTTTAGCAGTATCAATCGCATTTGCTAATGTATTAAATATCTGCGCTTGATTTTGTTTGATAAGGTCTGCCCATGCACCTTTTAAACTTTCTAATGAAGCCTCGTAACGTTCAGTTTCTCTAGTTGCTTCTAGTGTACCGTCAGATAACATTTTTAAGGCACTGATGCCCATAGCACCAAATGCTACTGCACCAGCTCCAGCTACTCCAAACGCACCAGCTACACCTAATGCACCACCAGCAACTACGCCTAATGCATTTAACACTGCCATTAATGCTGGTACGATACCTGCTATTGCTGGAACAAGTAAAGAAATATTAGCAAGCAACGAACCTTTAATCATATTACTGAAAACAGTTCCGAATGTTCTGATGTCATTTGCTAAGCTATCTAATGAGTTACTGTAATCTTCTAAACCTTTGTGTAATTGTTTGAAGAAAGCTATTACTGGATTTCCATCTACATCAAGCCGAGTACGATGTCGGTTAGGGATAGAGCGTAGCATAGCTTTAAATGCTTTTATGTGAGCAATAGCTCCTGCGCTATCAACTTCAAGATTAGCTTTAGCTTTTTGATGAGCAAAGTCATTAAGCTGTTTCTTAGCCATTGCTATGTGTTCTCTTGCTCTAGTTGCATCTGCATCTAAAACAGCTGAATACTTGCTACCGTCGATACTATCTAGGTTATGTTGCAACTCAGAAATATGTGTAATAGCTTTTCTGATATTTACGTCTGCATCTGCTTCTGCATCAGTGTTATCATACATATCTAAATATCTCTGCGTTTTCTTGATGTTTGCAATAGCTTTAGATACATCAGCGTCTAACTCTGCATCACCGCGATAAGCATCGAACTTCTCAACTAACGACTTAGCTTGTGCGACTTTTTCTCTAACATCAGAGATATCTGCGTCTAGTTCTGCATTTGCATGAGTATTATCAAAACCTTTTACTGTATCCTTTGCTGCTTTAACTGCTTTCATTACACCAGATGAGTCGCCATCTAATTTAGTATCTTTAATTGACTCTTGTGTTTTCTTAAAACTTTGAGCCACTTTCTTAGCTGATTGGATAGCACTTTTAAATTTGCGGGTATTCGCTTCAATCTGCGCTTTAATACTATAATTTGCTTCTGCCACGTCATCACTCCTTTCTTAAAGAATTGTTGTGATTTGCAATCATTTTGAGCAAATCAGATGGTGCATTAACTTCTTGCTTAGAGTCTGAACCAAATTTGAGAGGTTCTCCTCTATTAAGACGTTTAACGTTTTCTTCGTAGTCCATAATGTCGTTAGCACTTCTAAAACGATACTCAGTTTCTCCCTTTTTGCCACCACGTTTCTTTTGTTCAGCCTGAGCGTCACGTATAGCAAAAGCAAGTTTGTACATATCCATATCTTTATCAAGTTGTTCATACTCGAGTGCATACATACGATAGTTAAACTCTCTAAGCGTCATCATTTCTATTCGTTGCAAGTCGTATATCTTCAATTTACTCATACAAACGACAACAACTCTATCAAACGTTAATATGTCGTCGTCTACTTGCTTTTCTTCTTGTCTTGTTTGTACTCGTCTGGCACTAGGTTTTGGGTTAAAGGTCTCTTTCCCAATTCTTCGATGATTTGTTCACTAAAAGTATCAAAACCTTCATTTTCTGCGATATCTTCTAAAACTGTTTCAATTTCTTCATCAGTTTGTGGTTTCTTTTTATGATGAGCAGTTGCTGATTTGATTACTTTAGCTAATGCAACAACGTTTCCGTTTTGCAGGTTAGGCACTAACATATTCAAACCTTGTCCGATTGTCATTTGTTCTACTTCTAGACCTAATTCTTTATCAATCTTATTTAAAAAACCTAACCCGAATGATAATTCTAATTCTTTATCTTTAAATTTAATGTGCATAATTTAAATACCTCACTTCTTTTTTTTATTTGCGCAAATAAAAAAGAGGGGATGTTCCCCCTCATATTTATACAGTTTCAACTTCTGTTGGTTGTGGAATACTTTCAGCCAAACCGTCGTCTGCTGGATCAGATGCAACAGTATCATGGAAGCCATAAGCAGCTTTGTTTTCTTCGATTGCTTGCGGTAAGGTAGCATAACCACGTTGTTTTTTAAGATAAACGCCAAACTCTGTTTCAAATTCAGCAATACCGTCTGCTTCATTAGTACGAGTGATACTATTCCAGTAACCTTGTCTATATTCAGCTTTGTACTTACCTTCGTTATTTTGAACTCGCTTATTGATTACCCATAATTCATATGGTGTATCATCTTCTGTTGCGTCCTCGATTTCATCACATAACGTGTCTTTTTGGTCCATGTAGCAATTGATTGTTACAGTAGACTCTAATGTACCACCAGAGTTAACTGAGCCATCAAATGTAGCTTCTGTATCTCTGTCTTTTTCAGTTTCACGTTCTAATTCAGTGACTAACATTACTTTGTTAGCATCTTTTCTATCGCCTAATTTACGAATTAAAACTAATTCATCAGTACCTTGTTTTGTTGGCATAGGTTGAATACCTCCTAAATTTTTGTATTAAAAAACGCAAGCCAAATTAATGACTTGCGTACTCTACACTTATAGTTGTATGTGACAACGTTTGATTAGTTTCTTGTTCTGTACTCTCATTCACACTTATTTGAGGCAACGTCAATGTATATCCGTCTAGTTGTATCTCATCTAGCAGAATTGACTGAACCTGCATATAAATTTCATCATTCTTACCTTTGTCATCATCTTTGCACCAGATATGGATAGTTGCAGTTGGACTGCCACCGTAACTGTCAAAAGTTAAACGATTGATATCGTCTTTAATATCTTGGATAGCAATGAATGGATAAGGTAGTTCTTGATTGAGTTCGCTTGTGCGAATGATAGGTACGCCAAGTTCTTCAAACCTTGTATAAAGATAATTGAACAATTGCAAATTCACTGATTGTTTCATCGCATACCTCCTAACCGTTAATTAACCTTTCGAGGTCTGCTCTGACTTTTTTCGTGAACTCTTGGTAGACCGGGAACATAAATGTTTCTGGTTCCATGTATCTGGTTCCGTATTCAAGGAAAGATGAATAACCAGCCTTTGAAGTGATACCGTATTTAAGATGTCCTTCTTTAGCTTGTTCAACCATTCTCGCTAAGTTACCAGTCCAATAACCTTTGTTCATTACTTCTTTAGCAGTTTTAACTGTGTCTGTACTAAATTTCACCGCATTCTCGTGCAACACTTCATCTACATTGTCATCAATAGTGTTGTTCATTCGGTCAAAATCTCTGATTAAGTCGTCTAAATCTCCACCACCGAAGCGCATCACTTAACCTCCTCGATATAGAACACTGTATCGTGTTCATAATCAATTCTTTTGGTTATCTGATACTTAGTATCGTTAATATAAGCATGCGTCGCAGTAGGCTCAAAATGACCGTTTAAACGTATGATATTGATGTCTTTGTTGATGTCTCCGTATTGCACCACTGTTTTTTGTGGACTTAGCGGACTGATATTACATGGTATTGCATCGTAGCGCTTTTTGTATGTTTCAGTTCTGTTTGTTTTAGGGTTGTACTTTCCTTTCGTTTCTTTAGCAAACACGACTCTCTTGTTATATCTCAATAGAAAATACCTGCCCCACGTTTATCTGAGTTTCGTGGCGTATATTGATCTATTACATCCATATATTCGTCAAAGTCGTTTGCTTGAAACGTATTAGAACGCCCATCTACGCTTTCCTGCGTCATACCTTCTGCGCCAACACGATTAAAGCGCTTGACTGCTACTTCTTCGACGATGTATTCCAATCTATCTGGAACTTCTTCGATACCAATAGGAAGTAAGCTAATCAAACGCTTTTCAGTGTTATCTATTATTCTTTTTAATAGTTCATCTTGAACATTATCATTAATAGAGAGTAATAGCTTAACATTCTCTAATGTAGCCATATTATCCCTCCAATGTGTCTAAGATGTCTGCTTTCGTATCTTTTTCAGATACTTCAATACCATGTTTTTGTGCGATTTCAATTAATTCTGCTTTTGTATTCTTATCATCTACAACTAATTTAATATATTGTTTATTGAATTTGTTATCAGCATGTAGTAATTGAGTAATACGTTCATCTGTAATATCAGTAGGATAAATGTCGCCAACTTCATAAGGCTTGTTATCCTCTGCATCTACAAATGGTCGTACAACTTCGTATGAATAAGCCATGTGTCAGACCTCCTTAGATTAATTAGACAGTTTCAGGTTGTGGTGTAGCTGTTTCAGGCTTAGTAGGAACACCTTCGAACTTCGCAAATGCTTTATCGTCTGCAATGTGAACAGCTACATGCATTGTTGCACGTAATGCTAACATATCACGTTCGAATAAGTTAATAGGCTCACCGTTACCGTCTTTAATAGTTGATAATTGAGAACTATCATCGATTTTGTATTCAATACGTTGTGGAATACCATAGAATAATTGATTAAAGTCACCTGTATAAATGACATTTTCTTTATAATCTGGTGACTTTAAGTTCACAACAGGTAAACCATCTAAAGTATCAATAGCATTTCTACCTTTTCCTTTTTCGAACAATCTTTCATTAGAAACTGAATCAACAATGCTAGATAACGCTCTTCTATTTGTTCGTTTAGAAATAAATGCGTTTGGATCGTAATCATTGTTTTCGATTAATGCCTCTAAATCTAATAAATTATCTTCATTGTATTCACCGTTAATCACATTACCAGCAGTTTGAACTGATTGTTCAATAGATTTGTTGAATGGATTATCTCCAACATTTAAAATTCCAGCTTCGTCAAACTTACGAGCAAATGCTTCTGCAATCATAGGTTTCATGGCTTCAAAGAAATCTGAGTAAGTGTAATTCAAGAATTCTTTTGTAACTGGTAAAATAACACCTAATTTATAAGCTCTCATTTTAGCTTCAAGCCAAGTAGCCTTAGATGTTTCGATTTTTTGGCCTTCACCAACCCAGTAAGCGCCTGGTTTATCTGCCCAAAAAACGAAATCTTTTTCTGTTCCGTCCATTTCTTGATATTTACCTAATTGCATGATTTTAGAAGTTTCCATAACTTCACGTAAAACTGGTTTAGTAAAGTTGTTTAATAATTCTCCTTCTTTGTGTTCATGCATCATAACGTTGTCTGGATTAAAAGTTGCTGGTGTTACATCGTTGTTAGCAAAATGTTGTAAATTTAACTTTAACTTGTTAGTTTCATTCATCATTTAATTCCTCCGTTTATTGAATAATTCTTACTTCGTCGGCAATACTGCCTAAACCTTTTTCTTTTCTACTTTGGTTTCGTGAAAAACTACTACTTTGATTGTTTGGTGTAGATTGACGAGTAACTTCTTTAATTCCTTCTTTTACAGCTGCATCAAAATCTGATTTGATTTCATTAATAGTTGATTTAATCTCTTCATTATCTTCAATTTTGATAAGCGCTTTAGCAAAAGAAGTAGGTAACTTCTGTTCTTTTAAATCAGCAATAACGTCAGATTCTAACTCTCTAAGTGCTTGTGCTTTTTCACGTTCAGCAATTGCTTTCTCACGTTTAGATAACTCTTGCTCTTCCTTTTCTTTTTGTGTCATCTTCGCATAAGATTGTTCTTCACGTCGCACTCGTTCAATTTCTTCTTGAAGTTTTTTATCGTACTCTTCTGCTAATCTTCGTTTATTTTTCTCACTAGCTTTACTAATTTTTGCGTCTAGCTCACTTTGTGTATAAGTTACCTCTTCGCTTTTAGTGTTATCGTTTTCTGACTGCTCATTATTATTACGTTCAGCTTCGTCTCCACCTTCTGCGAAGAATTGAAGATTAGCTTTTAAAAAATCACGTTTATTCATTTTTTATCCTCCTCATAAACGTTAAGCACTCGAATTTATCGCATAAAAAAAGCGCCCCAATCAGTCAATTAAGCCCGATTAGTGCGCTAGATTTATTTTGATAGGGAAACAAGTTACTTAACCCTTATAATTAGTTATTAGTATGTTTATGAGCAGTTTAATGACTTACTTAGGTCATAGTTTAAATAAAGTTCTTTGGTTCAAATGATTTCTTTTTATCTTGCTTAGGTTTCGCTTGTGCTTGGTTACTAGGATTTGTATCGTTCAGACGCTTTAATTCAGTGTGTATGCCTTCCAATGCGCTTGCGATACGTTTGAGTGTTTCTAACATTTAGTCATCTCCATTTTATTCTTCTACAAGGTTACATATCTCATAGGTACCACAATCTATACACTCTCGTTTAAAACCTGCAAAGCTAGTTGGTGTGACTGTTCTAATCACTTCTACATTGAGACTTTTGCAGTTTCGACATTGATAGAATGTTTCGTGTTTTACATAGTCGTTTAATTGATTGAAATGTTCTCCTGTTCTTAATTGAATACCATTATTCGCTAAAGACTGATGAAAATCTTTTAATCCAATTAAACTTTCAGTAGTTATCTTTTCCATTATTTAATCACTCCTAAAGTGTAAATAAAGCATCTTTATTTGCGTTTACTTCATTAACAATAGCTGTTAAATCTTTAGGATTAACATCCATTGCAATTTTTACAGTCTTGTCGTCATTCGTCTTTTCTAATTGTTTTCTAATCAACTTCAACTCATTAGCAATTTCTTTTAAATATTGTTCTTGATTACTCATTTAACCACACCTCCAAAATACTTACCTTTACGTTCTTCGAAGAATTTATCACGCCTATTTTCATCAACGTGTGGAACGACGGTACTTCTGCAGAAAGGATGCATAGGCGGAGCATTTACACCCGGCACCATGTCTTTTACTTTAAACGTTTTATCATTCAAACTCCTACATGTTTTCGTTGTCTTGCTATCCATTTTTGCTACAAATTGATATTCAGCTTCTGCACCGTGTTCTTCAAGCATATGACGTTTAGACGCTAACGTTTGAACTCTTGCAGTTTCAGTTAGTAATAATCGTTTCATATTGTAAGTTGTTGCTCCTGTATCTTTACGCATGTCTTTGATGAACTCATAAGGGTGTCGTCCACGTAGTAATACATGACGTGTCGTCTTTTGAACGTGTCGTCTTACTGTCTCCATATCCGACCACAACCTTGTACTCCATTTATGCCCTTCAAATGGTGTAAATATGATTGTTTTAACGTCATTGATGGACACTTGGAGCGTTTCTCCCAAGATACCTGCTTGTTGCTTTAATGCTCTGTAATAAGCACTCTCCATGTAGTTATACATAGATTGTTCTATCTGTGCATAAGCATAAGTCACGATAAGTCCTAGCTGTGCTTGTAGTAACTTCTCACGACTTACATACATCTTAGTGTTGTAAGCTCTTAATTCTGCGTTTGCTTTATCGCTAAAATCTCTATTCTCAACATATTGTTTCGCTTTCTGTTGGAACATCTGTACATCTACTGCATCAATTTTCTTCTTAGCTTCAGTTAATGTGATACCTTCGCTTGTTGCGTATCTTGAATAGAAACGATTGATCTCATCTTCGATATCTTCATTCATCTCATCAACAATACGTTGTATTTCTTGAGCAATCTCATAATCTGATTTACTTTCTTCATCAATGATTTCCTTTGCTCTATCTTCCCAGTAGGACATAGACTATCACTCCTTAATACCAGTTTGGTTGTCTATACCCTGTCTATACATACGTTCATCTGACTTTTGAAGTTGGATATCTTCTTCATTTTCAATACGTTCCATTTCTTGTTGTGGGTTATCAATGAACGACACAATTGACATCAATGATTGTTGACTGATTTGTCCACCTGCTTGTAAGTACATATCCATTTCATCTTTGACTGACTTAGGAACATTACGTGTGAATGTAAATGTTAAGTCTTGAATAGCATCTTTATCTAATTCACGATTGATACTCATAATCTGACCGATTAACTTATAACGTCTACGCAAACCTTTTCGAAATAAACCTTCTTTGATTGCAGTACGTTGCTCTAGTCCAAACAACTTATATTTCATTGCCTCACCTGACTGATTACCACCAAAGTTTTCATCAGTCATATCTGGCGTATTAGTGAACATATGAATGTTACGACTAATTCTGTCTTTATAAGACTCAACACCGTTTACATCGTATTCTTTGTAGATGTATCTAGCGTCAACATTTCCTTCAGTCGTTCTCTCATCCATATTTGTATATTCTGGAGGAGTTAAGTGGAATACATTAGCGTCTTTTTGTAATTGCGCAGTATTGCTATCAAGTTCCATGTTTCCGATAACAAGTAACATCGCATCGTTTAAATCACTCATATAGTTAGCTGTATCTGATTGTGCATTATCATATAAATCGATAAGTGGAATAACTTTCTCAAAATCTCCACGACGCTTTTCATTATTACTAAACTCTGTGATTGTTACCTTACCGAATGAATGTGGCTCTGACGGTCTGCGTTCTTGCAGTGATAGGTTAGTAGACTTATTAGCATAAAAGAAATTAGTTGCATTAGGTGTAATGATATCTACATTGTAAATATCTGTGTCATCATATTCTCTTGTTGACGTTTGCCAGTATCTCACTGCAATTAAACTATTCTGTTCAATCGTATTATCGTAAATCACAAATGTATTACGTGGATCAGATTTATATAATCTCACTTCATCATCTTGGTTACGGATAATGTACTCATAAGCGCGACCAAAGATAGATAAGTCTAATCCAATTGAACGGTTATGCGTGTCGATGTCGTTTAAGTTATGTAGGCCGTTAATCTTCTCTTGTGTATCTTCATCTTCTGTTTGTACTTGTATCGCATGACCAAAGCAATAACCGTTGATAAAGTCTGCAATGTATGACGCAAAATCATGCGCTGCACGATTATCTGCTAAATGACTTTCTCTACGTCTACGATTACGCAAGATGTTGAAATTAAGCCCTTGATAGTAATCATCGAGCATTTGTAATCTAGGTACCTGCGCTTCTAAATGATGCTCAATACATTCACTTATAAAATCGTAATCATCTAGTATCTCGCTTAATGTACCGTCGTAACGATATATCTCTACTGCATCACGTCTGTATATCTTATCTCGATGTTGACGATATTCAGCGTCTCTTTCAAATTCATTTACTTTTAACAAGCATTATCCCTCCTTATAAGCCCATTGATTTGATAGCGCTAATACTTTTTCTAATATTTGAACGTTTATTTGTTTGTGGCTTATAAAAACGTTCTACTGAATAGCGGAGTGCATCTATACAATGATTGTAAGTATCTACTGGCTCATTCAAATATTCGTCTGTATTTTTATCCTTTTGCCATGTGTAGTTATCAAATTCTTCGATAGTTTTGAAACAACGTTCATCTATTATTATGTCGAACTGCATTAAGAATTGAAGTCCTTGAACGACCGAACCTTTACCTTTTCTTGTAGGTTTAATACGTTCAATGCCTAGTTTTTTAATTTCTTGAATACTTTTTTGTTCTGCACTATCTGCAGTTATTTCTTCTTTAGCGTAACCTAATTGCTTTATTGTTTTAGCAATTTCATCATTTAACATTCCAGTCTTAACATATTCTTCAATGATATATAGCTTCTTATTTTCTTTATCTATTTTTACATGAACAAAAGCACTAGGATCATTCACATATCCAAAATCTAGTCCGAAGTAGGAAGGTAAATGTCTCAGCTCATCTTTATTGATTAATCGTTTTTCATACTTAGGGAATACCAACTTATCTAAAGTAGCGAATTGACCTAGTGCATATATTTTGTAATAAGCTGGATTACGTTTAGCTAATAACTCTAAATTTTCACGAGTGATTTTATCTAAAAACTTATTATCCTTATAACTAGATTGGCGTATCATTACACCTTCCATATCTTCGCCATGTTCAAAGAAATACTTATATACCCAATTTAATTTAGATACTGGGTTGAACATCAAGAATATCTGTTTAAAATCATGTTTACGTTCTCTTAGACGCAAAGTTAGTTGTGTATAGTCATTCAATGTAAATTCTGACGCCTCCTCCATAACAATGTCTGAGATACCTTTAATTGATTTAATCTTCTCTGGGTTATCTAAACCTTTGAATAAGAATGTAGCACCATTAGGCAACACTACTTTATTATCAGTTTTGTTCCATTGGCACATATCCCATATACCGTAATCAATTAAGCAGCTCTTAACATCTTCAAATAAACTATCTTTGATTGTCGATTGTACTTTTCTTAACCACAACATACGTCTAGGAATAGGCCACTTCATTAATGCTTTAAGTACCACTTTTTGAATAACACCATGTGACTTACCACTTGAACCTCCGCCATAATGTACTTCGGTGAAATTTTCGTAATTAGTAAGTATCTCAAATATATTCTTGTTGAATACTTTTTCTGGGTGATTAAAATTAAGTTTAAGGTTCGTCATTGTAATCACCTATGTTAATTTCTATGTTCTTTTGAGTAATTTCTTTCTTGTCGATATAAGCACCATGTACTTTTAAGATATGATCTAACGAACGTTGACGTTCTTCTACATTAGGTGTAATAGTATAAGTTACTTCTTTATCTACTTCGCCTTCTAAATGGTCATATCTTTTAGTATATGCTTTTTGTGGCTCTCCTCTTGCAATAGATGCTGATAATGCTAATGCCTCTGTAATACTCATTAAACTTTCTTCTTGTACCTCTTTGATACGTTCGTTGATATAATTTTTAATTGTAGTATTTTGTAGTAGTTTAGTTGCGTTAGTATTAGCTTTATTTTTAGAATAACCAGCTTTAATATAAGCATCTGTTGCATTACCACTCTTAATATATTCGTCTGCGAATCTCTGTTGTTTTATATTCAGCCCGTTCATCTCATATATCACCAACTCTCACGTTATTCACTTAATTTATTTTTTTATACAACAAAAAACCTACCTGAGTGTTCTCTCAGATAGGTCACATCATTTACCTTTTAGGGATGAGTAAATGAAAAACTAACATTTTAGAAAGGAGTATGTTTTTGAATTGTTCAGCAAAGAATTTAATCATTACATGTAAGTCACCTGATAGAACTTACACTATCATGATAGCGCCTTTTGAAGCGAACTTATATACCTCTCAAGTCCATTTACACATAACCGATCAGTTCTGCTAACTTATTAATCATTGCATTGCGTCGTCTCAATATACTTGATTTACTCGTTCCGAAGTATTCAGCTAAATCTTCCCACTCATAACAACCAATTGGACATTCCCAGTATCGTTTGTTAATCATATCAAGTGTATCTTCGTCAGCTTCAGCTACTAACTTATCAACGCCATTAACGATATTACTTAACATGACATATCGCTTATTACTTAATTTCTTGATAGTCTGACGCTCAATTGGATTGCCAGGTAGATTACTTTTCCCAGCACCTACATTCTCCAGTTCGTGATTTTCTAGCAATTCATACTCACAAACCTTTAACTCCTTACGATAACGTTCTACATGTTGAATATATTCTTCTAATTTTCTAATATCATGACGTTCAATCGTTATCAACTTAATACCCACCTGCCAAATCGTTAATATCGTATTGATCACTCTCTCTAGCATAATCACTAGGCACTTCCACATCATCTTCACTCTGCAACTTCACGATAAGTTCGTTAGTTAGATATTTACTAAGTTCATACAATGCGATGATGAACCATATCTTTAGTATGCGTTTAATCATTAAACAATCGCTCCTTAATTTTTTTATAACCTTTAATGACGGACATCAAAGCCTCTTTCTGACGTTGCGCTTTATATACTTTCAACGCCTCTTCCTTACTCTCTGCCTCCACAATAGAGAGAGTTTCATTTGTACGTGCTTTCTCAATGTCGGTGTGAATGTGACCTGTGCTATCTGTGAATTGGCGTATTAGGTATTGCATTATTTATTAAGCACTTCCTTTACACGTTCTAGAATGTCCTTATTTTTAACCGTATCGATTTCGACACGTTTGGAATTAGTACCCTGTACTTCCCCAGCCGTCTGTCCCTCTCTCTGACACATTGCTAAACTCCTTTACTTCTTTTAACTCTGGTGTCCAAATTGGAACGATAACCAGTTGTGCGAGTTTGTCGCCTTTGTTGATTTTGTAAGTACCACTATTTTGCGTTTGGCTAGCGTATTCATAACCACCATTTATATTCATATATACATTAGTATCTATAACGAAATCTTGTATGTCATTCTTAATATTAATCTTCATATTACCCTGAAAACCTGCGTCAATCTTGCCTGTTTCAATCACTAAATGCGTCTTACTACTTACACCACTTCTTGACGTTAATAGCCCTACATAGCCCTCTGGAATGTTTACGGCTATATCTGTTTTAATCACTGCTTTCTCTTGTGGCTCAAGTATCACTGTCTCTGCTGCGAAGATGTCGAAACCAGCGTTTATACCTTTACGTTCTGGTTTAGTTGCGTTCTCTGATAATTTGATAAATTCTAATGTGTTAGTCATTTTGTTCCTCCTCATTCGGATAAAATTTAATAAACATTTTATTACCATGCTTATCTCTAGCTACTAATTCTACGTACTCGTCATGTGTCACGTATTTTTCAATTACACAGTTTTGTATCATTTGCATCATTTGCATGTGACTTTCAGCTTTCATCACTACCACGCTCCAAATCTTTTAATAAAGTTTGAATATAAGTTTTAGATGCACTTAATAATTCATTTTGATAAGCATTAAGAATTGATTTATCTACTTGCTCGATATGCCATAATGCTTCTTGTAAGTTATCTATATCTTGAAACATTAATGGTCGACCTCCCAATCACTTGGAATTTCATTAAAAATATCTCTTAAAAATTCATGGTCTTTTGGATCTAATGTTTCCCATGACTTTAAATCTTTTACGTGATAAAGATTAACTTTTATCTCATCAAACGCCTCTGCCTTCCTTTTCACTTCTGCCATATCATTGATGAGTTCGTCGCGTTGTTTTTTGTATTCATCACGTTCTTCTTTGTACGCTCTGCTGGTTGCTCTAAAGTGCCTAATTATGCTCTTTTCGTCAGTGATACTATCTACTTTTTCTACTCCGTGCTTTTTCATAAATGCAACTAATTCATCTAATGTTGGGTTACTCAACCATAGCACCGTCCTTCCACAGTATAGTCATCGTCATATCATCATTAAGCATATAAAAAGCAACAGTATATTCGTTTTCCACTTCTGCAATAGTGTGGTTACCGTACATATAAGATTTTAATATTTTTAAGTCTTTCCAACCTTCCTCTTTTGAAGGTATTGCATTTCTAACTTCTAAAAGTCTAGGAATTGCCGTTTCTTCCGTAATTTCTTCTTCAATCTCTACTGTAAAGATTTCATCTTTGCGCGTTTCATGTTCTAAAAACAATATTTGTTCTTCATCAAAAAATACTGAACCTCCTGTGTAATTACTATAAAAAGCCTTTTTTCTAATTTCATTCTCCCATGCCCACTCAATCAACTTTGGCAACGTCATTTCTACTTTTCGTTTAATCTTTGGCATCCCTTACACACTCCCTGTTCCTTTTTATGTCACTCTCACTAACTTTCATCGTCACTCTACTTCCTGCTACCTTAACCACAAAGCCTTTGACACCTAACTTGCGTAATTCCTGTTGTATCTGTGTAGGTGTCTTGGCATTATACCGTTGATGTATAATCGTCATTTTCATCTACACCTTTACTATGTCGTATCTATCATCAATCCTTACTAACTCACTACCAACACGCACCATAAGGTAGGGTTCGCCATTAAAGTTATAATTCAACTCTTCCACTACTGCTGGGAATGATGTTTTAGCTTTAGGATATTTAAACCAAATGTCGTCACCTTTATTTAATTCATGTAATTTCATTCCGCTACCCCCCTCTGTACATTGCCGTATTGATCTGTTTTGACTTTAACCATAAGATTGTTTTGTACTAAGTTTTTAAAATATTTACTACTTACTCTGTGCTTAGCCACTTCACGCTCTGCGCGTTTAGCTTTAGCAATACGTTCTTCTCTGCGTTTACGTTTCAACGCTCTTTCATGTCTAAGTTGTATTTGTTGTAATTCATATAGTTGTCTAGATGTCATCCGTTTAGTGTGTGTCATAGCTATATACTCCTTTGCCATATAATAATTCAGGACCACGCAAACCTCTGTTATATCGACCACGCAACGTTGTGAGTGGTACATCATACTTTTTTGAGGCATTCCTTAACGAGATACGTTCCCCGTCCAAATACACATATGTCGCTTGCTGTTTTTGCTTATGCATATTTACCACTTCCAACCGTCAGAATTAATACTTGTATACTCCACTTCCATATCGTTTAGATAATCGAATGGTGAATTCTCCGCTAATTCCATAACGCGCATTTCTTCGCGCTCACTTTCTTCCACTGCGTCAATATAGGCAGTGCCTTCGATTTTGTATTTGACTTCTAATTTAGCCATTTATAACTCCTCCACTTCCATTACGATTTTTGGTTCCTCTGCATATTGCTTAAAACTGTGTATCTCAACGATTTGGTTATCGTCTTTCCATAGATGATCGTTTGCTGCATCTAACACTGTTTTAATTAAGTTGTCTATATCTGGTTTAGTACGTTTGTACTGACCGATTGCGATTAGCTTTTGATTTTTCGACCAACTTTTCGGCGGTTTAAAGTAGAAGTACAGTGACACTTTTAACTGCTTACTTAACATCGCTTTCGGCATTTGCGCTTGTATATACTTCTTATGCGCTGTATAAGACGCTGGCATGTAAGTTTGAATAAAACTACCGCGTTTTGTGAAACGTGGACGAGGCGAGCCGATAGGTGCCTCATACGTTTCGTTAAAGTTAATTTCTATCTGCACGTTGTCACTCCTAGAACAAGAATTCATCTATTGTTGTCTGCTGTTGTAATTCTTCTTTTCTAAATAATTTATGCTTACGTTTCATCTTTGCTAACTCATATTTAGTCACAGATGCTTTAAAATGCTTATCACTCATTCCACCTTTATTAGCAAGATAGAAAGTACCGTCATCTCTAGGTAGCACTCTCAACAAAGGCCAACCGTCACTTTCATATAATGTGTAAGCATTAGGTTGATTTTCTCTAAGTCCCATATTCGACCACAGCCTCCCTTACACGACGTTCTGCAAGTTTCTGGAAGTATATATCCTCCAACTTGTCTTGGTCGCCCTGTGCGTATTCTATGAGTTTCTGAGTATACACATCTGAACACTCAAGATTGAGTTTGATGTCGTCTATCGTCACCATGCGTCACGTCCTCTGAAATCATCTCCTAGCACTCGAACCGTTCTTGCATTTTGTTTCATACGTGAATTGATCCGTTGCCAGTTCATATTTTGATTTAATTCTTTGTCACTAAAGTTAGTAGTAAAGATGTTATTCTTACCTACTCTGTTATCTACGATTGAAAATAGTTTGTTTAATGTGTGTTCAGTGTTTTCTACACCCACATCATCAAGTACAAGTAAATCTATGCTGCTTAATAGCTGTACGAGTTCATCTGTCGTTTCAGTAGCGTTGCGATTGTATGTTGCTTTAATGCGTTCCATTAACATTGGTATGTGCATGAACGCTACCGAATACCCTTGTTGCTTAATTGCCTTTGCTATGGCATAGGCTAAATGGCTTTTTCCAGTACCATATGAGCCTTGCAATATTAATGACTTGGGTTCATCTACCGAAAAACCTTTAACGTACTCAATAGCCGTACTCTTTGCATGTACTTGATGGTCATTTTGTGGTTGGTAACTGTTAACTGTTGCATCACGTAAAGACGCATTCACATTAGATTGGTTAAAGATGCGATTTAGATACTTTTGCTTTCTCTGTTGTTCAGCTTTTTTACCAGCAGCAATCATCGAGCAATCACAACCATGTCTAAACTCTTTTCCGTTACTGAATTTGTAATAGTCGTAGGTATTACCACATCTTTCACATTTAAGATTATGTTCTTCTTCTACAATATTTTGATTAGGCTTGATATTCCTTGCTAAACTTCCTAATGATTGCATATCTTATCACTCCTAGTCCCAATAACTTTCGTCATACTTCATTCTGTTTAGTTGATCCATGCCACTAGGTTGTAGTTCTTCGCTAAAGTCATTTAAATAACTTTCTTGAGATAAAAATGTTTTAGGATATTTTTGATATTGTTTATCGGTAATAGTTTTTAGATATTCTCTAGTACCGTTCATGATAGTTTCAAATTCATGTTCCTTAAGCGCTGATTTGAATAAACTGAATGCCTTTTTCTTATCTAACTTTTTATCGTAAAGTTTCCACCATTCCTCAAAACGTTCACGCGTAACGTCAGTTGCGCTATTATCTGTTCTATTTATGTTATTTATACTTGTATTATTAATACTTGTAATATTCTCTTTAACATTTGTGATAATAGGGGTATCAACAGAATTGTTAATAGGGGTATTATCATTTGTGTTAATAGGTCTTAACATTTGTGTTAAGGGGTATAACTTTCTTTGTTTAATTTCATTACCTTCTCGAATGATTTCAATATTGAGGTAACCTCTGTCTTTTAAGTTTGCTATCCTTCTTGATATTGTTACTTTAGTTACTTCGTACAATTTCGCGAAGTAACCATTACTCGCTGTACAGTAACCATACTTATTACTTAACGAAGTAATCTCTGCAAATAGTAGCTTTTCGCTATCGGTTAGCCGATTATCATATCTTACGTTTGCAGTAATAATTGAGTAATAACTAGGTTGTTCACTCATTGCTATCACTCCCGTACAATATCCACTCTGGCGTAGTGTTGAATTCCTCTGCCATTTTTCTTATTGTTTTCATTGGTGGTAACTGCGCTCTGTTTTCCCAACGACACACAGCTAATCGTCCTACACCTAAACGCTCACCAAATTCAGATTGGAGCATATTAGCATCTAATCTTATTTCATTTATGCGTTGAGCAATTTTCATTCTATCCTCTGGTCTAATCATTATTGATCGCATTTATTTTCTCTCCTTTCAGCATTCTGTTTAGTCTGTCATCTACTTTGATCCAGCTATCCTGTAAGATATATTTCTCATCAAAAGACTTAACGCCTATGTTGTGCTGTTCGGAATGATGTTCTCTGCATAAAGCTAATACTTCATAATCGTAATGCTGCATCTTCTTACGGTTAGCACCACGACCTATTGCGTAGTGATGTGCAAGGTCAGCACCACTCTTACCACATAGTACACAATTACGATTGACTGTTGCCCAATACAACATAGATTTATCGCCGCTTAATAGCTTGCTTGTCTCAACCCTCATAGGTATTTGATGATGAAACATAAAAGCTATAATTAACTCTATTAGTTCTCTCGCTATTCTCATCGAACAGTTACTTAAACTTATTTCGTTATAACCATTCATTATTTCCAATTCTGCTTGAAACCTTTTCCTTAATGATTCGACAGGCTCTCCCCAGTGCAATTCAATATCTCTACACATCGCAAATATCTTTTTACGTTGCTCTATCGATAACTTTTTATTATCCGGAACTTCGACCTCTGCATTAAGTGAGTAGCCATTTTCTAATAAATCAATATGACTTTGTTCTAATTCAACACCAGTAGCAACGACGGAATAAGTACCGTCGTTATCTCGCTGGTATCTTGTAATGCGTTGCATTTAATCACATCCTAGAATGCTAAATCATCTTCATACCCTAATGGGTCACTGTTACCAAACGGGTTATCTTGGTTTGTCATTGGCGTTTGTTGTGAATTGCTTTTTTCTTCAGCTTTTTGCTTTTCGGTTTTAGGAATCGGTTTATTAATTATTCCTTCTCCATTTTTATAAGGTTTAATAAATGAAAAATCAGTGAAATATTTACCTTCATCTTTATTGAATTTCCATTTCAAAACTAAATGACATGGTTTTCCAATTAATTCGTTAGTATCAAAGTCTAAACTTGGAAGATTTAATTTAATGCCTAATCTAGTTAGTAGTTCTATCAATTGTTTTTCTTGGAAATCATATTTGTAAGGTGGAACAAATTGATTGTGTTTGTATTGTTTACCTTCATCATTTTCGAATACGATTGTAAAATATCTATTCTCTCTATCATTAAATTCAATATTTTTAACTTTTACTGTGAATTCTCCAGCTTGAAAACCTGTTGTACCGTTATAGAACTTTTCTTGATTTGTTTCTTTAATATATTGAGCTTGTCCTGAAATTTTCATAATTGATTACCGTCCTTTAAGTTTTTTTAGTTTCCGTTTCTGATTGCTTCAACTACGTCTGTAATACTAGGGTTGATAAAACGTTTATCGCTTATAGTGATATTGCTTGCATGTCTAATTTTTGTTTCAAATAGGCTTGAGGGTTCAGCGTTTAATACATATTGATAAGTCTTTTCGCCATTTTGCTCATGTTCTTCGATTGTCATTCTAGCTAGCACATCTGATTGACTGATGACTGCTTTTTTTATCTGTTCTTGCGCCTCAATCGTGATTATCGGGTTGATCGTGCTACCTTCATCATCTTTATCCTTGTTGATACCTTCATGACCACTTATCGCTAAATGGAATTGGTACTTCTCTTGCAGCTTTGAAATAAATCGATAAATATGAACAATGCGACTAGCACATTCGCCCCAATCGTTAAACGTTGGCTTGCGTGATTTACCTTCCATGATGTCGTCTATTGTGATGTCACGTAGTTTTTGAATGGTTTCAATCACAACAACATCAATTTGCTTACCGTTATCTCTAAGTTGTTGTAAGATTGCAGGTAAGTTTTTGATGATTGCTGCAAAGTGTTTGTAGCTCTGAATTGGAACCACTGCGCCATCTTCAGTAACTGTTGTTCCGTCCTCGTTAATATCAAGTACAAGTGCGTTATTATCTTTAGTTAAGAATGTTGTTTTGCCAGTTCCGAATTTGCCGTATATAGCGAATTTGTAGAACTTATTAGCGTTTTGCTTACTAATATCTTTAATACCTAGTTGTTTTAAAATGTCTGGTTGTTCTTGTGTTTGTTCAGTCATCAAAATTGACCTCCTCATAATCAACGGTTTCTGTTACCGTCTTTTTTATCGCTATGTGATGTGTCATATCTATGCTTGCGTTATCCCAACCACTAAACTCTCTAGCGTCACTGCGTGCAGTAGAGTATTTAATAGTGTCGTTTTGTTCAGTCGGTTTATTAATTACATATAAATCTTCTCTTTTATGCTTGATGAGATACTTAACTGTTTGCGACATTTATCATCGCCTCCAGTTTTCTGCGGTCTGCTTCTAATTCTGCTAAGCGTGATGATTGACCGTTATTTAATATGAGTAGGTCGTCGATATATTCCAGTGCGTTATCTAGTTGGTTGTTTGAGTACTCGAGCATAGCTTCCAATTTTTTTACTCTGTCTTTAGCTACTAAAAATTCGATAAACTCTTTCTCTCCTACTTTGATATATGGCTCTTGCATTCTTGACTACCTCCACATAATGTTTTATTTTTAAGTTAGTAAAATTTCACAAATACTTAGTGTTGACTGGTCGTTTTGCAGAACGTATCAGTCTTTTATTTTGTCGAACTCTTTATCGAAATAGATAAATACACCTACACCGATGAACAGCGCATATGCTAGTGCGTCAGTTACAAATACGTTAATAGTCATTAATATGATTGTGACTAGAACTGCTACCAGCAATGCTATGATGAAACTCACTTCTGCGTACGACATTTAACCACCTCCTAATAAAGTTTGACCGAATGCAACATTTCAATACGCATTTTTAAGGCTCTCTGTGACGTTGGTGTATCCCTCAAGCACTGTAATAACGTCTTGTTGTGACCTTCGTGAAAGTAATCGTCAATTTCGATTGGATATTGACCAAATAAGTCTGTTGCTGCATTCTCTATTAATTCAGGTGCTTTGTATGGGTTAGTTTGTGTTAGATGTGCGATAAGTAATTGTTTGTTATTCATTAGATCCACCTCCTCATAAACTAGCTTCGTTAACCATCAAATTATTTTCGATAAACTCTAATGCTGGCTTAACTTTGATGTAGCGTTTACGACTATCTTCAAATTTGTATATAAATTTTTTGAACTGTTGATTAGATGCTACTTTCTTTTCAAAATCGTCTTTGGATAAACCACTGATTTTTACGAACTCTTTAACGTCTGCAAAACCGATGTATTCCATTAAAATCACTCCTTTCGTGTATAATTTGGTTATCAACCTAAGGAGGTGGATAACTATGTCTGAATTATCTATTGAGCAACGCGCCCATGATTTAGCTTTAATGAGAGTTAAGATCGAGGCTGAAAAAGAATTAATGGAAAATCCTAGTCCAACAATCGATTTAGTCAATGATTACGCAAAATATTATTACGAATTAAAAAGAAATCTTGATAAACTTTCTAACGAAATTCCAGATTTATTTTCTTAGGTCTTGAGTAATTCTCAATCTTTACAACCTTCCACGTCACAACTGCCATTGTGATGAGGAGGGTTGTTTTGTATAAAATGTTCATGTTTTGCCTCCTTTATCAGAGGTGGTCAGACACCACCTCTTGTGGTATGATTAAATTGTTAATATTTACTCGTTGGCTGCTTATTTAGCGGTCTTTTTTTGCCCAGTCTTTTTTGGGGTTATCAATAATCAATTCACCGTTGTTTTTAACGTAGTATTCAATGAAAGAAGGACTATCTTGTGTTAATTTGTCATTATATTTATCAATAAACTCTTTCAATGCTTCAGAAAGGTTGTAACCTTTAACTCTTAAATCATCGTCAAATTTCTTTTGTAACACTTTTCGTATTAATCTATCTCCATCAAAACCATCAATTCTAAATAACGAATACAATGCTAATGCCACTTTCGTTCTTTTAGGTGTATTAGTTTCATTTCTAAACTTTTCATAATACTTTAAGAAATTAAGTGTTTCTTCAAAATTAATAAATTCAAATTCTCCTGATTTTATAAGTTCAGTAACACCTGTGGCAGTAGTGTTGTTTCTTGCGACTGAAATAACTACTGTGGTACCCGCATACTTTTTATTAAGTAAATTCAAAAGTGACACATATTCCTCAGAACCTTGATTTGCATAACTCTCGATAAAGTTAAGTAAACTCCATGGTCTTTGAGTTGTATTCATACGCACAATATCGTGTTCAGTTAGTCCTGGTTTAACAATGTATTCAATTGGTACTCCAGCTTTTTTTGCATGCTCTAATCTATGTTGACCGTCAATAACAACCATGTATTCGTTCACAATTATCGGACTAATAAAGCCTTCTTTCGCTTGTTTCAGCATTTCATCTGTAAAAAGAATATTCCTGTTAAATTTAGTGAATTTGAACATATCTAAATCGTCCGTTTTATACACTTCGTTTACTGGTAAATTCATTGTGTTTTGTTCAAATGCTTCTCCGTTAATATCTACTCGTTTCATAATTTATTGCTCCTTTAACTTTTTAATAATTTCTTCTAATTTGTTTATTACTTCTTTTTCATTAATATGATTTTTATAATTTTGTATAAATAGTTCTGATGGTTCTAAGATTTTCAATAATATCGGCGTATAATCTTGGTTATCATTTTCTTTAGTGAAAGTTGCTGCATTACTAGGTTGATCCATCATATCTTTAACTTCATTTCTAAAGTCATCTGCCAGATTTTTATAGTATTCACGTTCACTTTCAAGATGTTCATTCATATTTTTTATACTTTGGTAATCTTCTGGCTCCATATACTTCTTAATTACTTCTGGCTCTCTATTCTCTGCGTCCTCTAGTTGTTTCTTCGCAATTTCTTCTGAACGTTGTGCTTGTTCTACTTGAGATTGGAGTTGAGTATTTTTTTCTTCTTGTTCTTTTAATTTTCGTTTAAATTCTTGTCTTTCATTTACCGTCATTTCGTAAGTGTTTTTCATTTCACCAGAACTGACTTTATGTTCTTTTTCTCTTTCTTCTTCTGGTATTGTTGCAATTTGATACAAAGCTCTTATCCCTAAATGTTGCACCGGTGCAACATTTGAACCTAATTCTCTTGATATTTTCATGGATTTAGCTGCAAAAGTACGTTCAATACCTATTTTTTCTAACCACTTACCAAACTCTCCATGCGCTAAGTCATTCTCTTTAACGTGTTTCAATCTTCGACCAATCTCGAAAATAGATTGACCAGCGATGTTTTGATAGCTTTTGATTTCAGTTTCAATTGTGGTTAGGTCATTACTTAGTTGTAATTCGTTCAAATGTTTTTGCCCCTTTCCGACTACACTTAAAGTGAATTCGAGATTAAATTTTTTTGCTAACTCTTAATAAGTCAGCATTAATACCGTAGATGTAAGCCAATGCATATACAACCATACTTTTAGGCACTACATCACCTTTTTCCCACGCAATATATTGAGCTCTTGAAACGCCTAGCTTATCAGCTATTTGCTCTTGTGTATAGTTAAATTCGTTTCTTGCGCCCTTCAGAGAAAAAGTCTCAATCGTGTCTGTCATGTTGTCACCTCCCTGTAAGGTATGTACCTAATTTACTACACTAAAAGTAAAGTGTCAACACATTAAGTAAACTTTTTATAAAAATACTTTACTTTTTGTAAACTTTTTAATATAATTTAGACAACACTTAAATAAGAAGAGAGGCAACCAAATGGCTAAAGAAATTCTTTCAAAAAATTTAAAAAACCTTTTAGAACGTAAAGGTAAAACACAAACAGATATGGCGAAAGATTTAGATTTAAAAGAATCGACAGTTAGTAGTTGGATAAATGCAGTTAAATATCCAAGAAGAGATAAAATCGAACTACTTGCTGATTATTTTGGAGTTATGCCCTCTGACATCACAGAAGACAAAACTTTACAACAAGATACAATGGCTGCTCATTTTGATAAAGACGGCCTAACAGAAGAAGAAATCGAAGAAGTAAACAGATTTATTGAATGGGTTAAAAATAGAGATAAATAAATTTAATAGGATAAACACATATGCTGAACTTTATGGAAACATAAAGAAACCACGGATAAAAAACCGTGGTGATAACAATATTGAGTATAATTGGCTCTCCAGCGTTTAAAGCGTTTAAAGAAATTGAAAATAGTCGTCCTGAACTTTCTAAAGAATTCGGAGTTAATAACTTTAAAGGGGTTGAGGCTATTAATATTCCTTCATCAGTGAAAGAACAAGCAAGATTCGCACGTAAATTTGCTAAAGACGTCAATATCGGTAATTACATTGCCCTGCTATACAGTAATGTATAGTTTGTATCGGGTGAATTCAAAGGAAGCCTAAGTCTATTGATATGGTGACTTTGAGCCAAGCCTTTTAGGAAGGTGCAACGCATAGTTTCTGAAATAACGAAACCACGAGCGCCCGATATCCTATTAATTTAATTATAACAAAAATATTTGTAAAAATAACATTCACTAATCAAAGGGTGTATTAAATGGGATTGTATGAAGAATTATGTATAAAAAACGACTGGATAGAAATAAAAGAAACTAATCGTTTGCCTAAATTCCAGCACGGTTTTTATATAAATGGGAAAATTTACATCAATAGCAACCTATCCGAAACACGCAAAGCCGAAGTGCTATACGAAGAACTCGCACATCACAAGCTTACATATGGGAATATCTTAGATCAATCTAAAGACATAAATCGCAAATTTGAAAACTACGCTAGGCGTCACGGGTACGAGGCAGCACTACCCTTGCGTATTATCGTTGAGGCACATAACTATGGTGTAAGTAGCTTATATGAACTAGCTGATTATGTTCAGTTAAGCGAAAGGTACATAGTAGAGATACTGGAACATTACAAAAATAAATATGGTATTTACACACAATATGGAACTTATTTAATTCAGTTTGAACCATTACGTGTGTTTATATATAAAGATATATAAATATTACATATTTAAAGGCGGTGGTTTTTATAAAAAAAACGAGTGCCTCATCTTAGAATACAAATGAATATAAAGACTTAATCTACATATAGGAGAAAAAATCATGGAAGAAAAATTTAATAACGAACAAGAAGAAAGACAATTTAGACAGTTTCAAGAATATCAAAAACAACAAGAAGAAGAGAAAAAGAAAAAACGTAAAAAAGGTTGGTTGTTTGGCTGTGGTGGTTGTCTAGTTTTATTAATATTAATTGTAATTGGTATTTCAGCTTGTACAGCTACTTTTGTGAATGATACTGGTAGTGATAGTGATAATAATACGCAACAAGACAAAAATGCCACACGCGAGCAAAAATCTGCATTAAATAAAGCTAAAACTTATTCAAAGGTTATGCATATGTCTAAAGATGGTATTTACAATCAATTAACATCAGAAGCAGACGGTTTTAAAGAAGTTGATGCTCAATATGCTGTTGATAATTTAAAAGCTGATTATAAAAAGAATGCGTTAGAAAAAGCTAAAGACTATGCTAATACACAAAATATGTCTAATGACGCTATATATAATCAACTCACGTCAAGTATTGAAGGTTTCACCGAAGAACAAGCACAATATGCAATAGATAACTTAGATGAATAATTCACAGGGTAGCACGTCTACCCTTTTTTATTACACCCATTATGACTATTACGTTTGAACCATTGAGAGTATATGGATATAAAAACATTAAATAAAGGGGAGAAATATAGAATGAAAAAGGTTCTATTTTTAATTTTTGCTAGTTTATTAGTATTAGGTGCATGTGGACAAGATGAGGATAACTCGAATAAAGATGATAATAAAAAGTCAGAAAGCAAATCAGATAAAAAGTCTAACGATCCAAAGAAAGATAAGAAATTAGAAAACAAGGACAAATCAAACAAAAACACTAATGATGATAAACAACAAGTTAGTTCAGATGATAGCAATAATGATACTGCTAACAACGAATCTGAAAGCACATCTAAAAATGATAATGAGAAAACTCAAAATGCTAACGTTAATATTGAACGTCCAAAGGGTGAAAAGATTCAACCAACGCAACAAAACAACCAACAACAAGCTAACAATAACCAACAACAAAGTAGCAATCAACAATCACCAAACAACAATGATTATATGACGCAAGATGAAATTAACGAATGGAATAAAAATAAACCTACTACACATGACGAATCTCAAATGGGTTATGGTCGTGGAGATTATGAAGCTGCTAAAGAAGCAAGTGAAAAAGTTGCTAACGATCCTAATGCTCATGTTGGTGGACCGGGATGGGTAAATCAAGGTGAAGGTTATGATAGTTGGAAGCAAAGACAACAAGAAGCACAAGAAGCTGTAGTACAACAATAATATTTTAGGGTAGTCCGCCTACCCTTATTATTTTTTTTACTTTTTTTAAGGAGAAGTGATAAAAATGGCTTCATTTACAGTAACAAAACGTAAAAATAAGAACTCTACATCGTGGCAATATGATGTAAAGCACCCTTCTTTCAAGTCAGGTAAGAAACGTAAATCAGGATTCAAAACAAAAGCTGAAGCAACGAATGCAGCGCAACAATTGATTAGAGATTTAGAGGATGGTAAACAAGTAGATAGCAACAGATTGTTTAAAGATTATTATAAAGAATGGCTCAAGTTGAATGGAAAATATGAATTATCATCAAAACAGCAATATTGGTATGAACACTCGCTTGATTTATTTTTAAAACATTTCGGTGAAGATATTAAGATTAAAGATATTACTCGAAGTGAATATCAAAAATTTATATCTAATTACGCAAATGGTAGAACTTCAGAAACAGTTAGAAAAGTTAATCTTTATTTATCTAGTTGTATTAAAGATGCAGTGTATGATGGTTATATCAAAAAAGATCCAACATATAACATTAAAGCTAAAGGAACAAAACTAGCTAAAAAAGAAGATGTAAAATTTTTAACTATTAGACAGTATGAAGAATTAAGAGAACATTTTAAGTTAAGAACAGATAAAAGTACGATTATGTTGTATATACTTTTAATTACAGGTGCTAGATTTTCAGAAGTAAACAGAATGACCTATGATGACTTACTAATAACTAAAGGACTAATTCACTTGCCAGGAACTAAAACAGAAAACGCTGATAGATTTGTAGAAGTTTCTAAAAATGATTTAAAGCATATATACAAAGCGATAGAGACACATCCACATAGAATTGATAATAAGTTATTCGGCTTATCTCATACAGCGATTTCTAAAGTGTTTAACAAAGCTAAAAAGAAATATAACATCAATGAAGATGTCACACCTTATTCGTTAAGACATACACATGCAAGTTACTTAATTAGTAAAGGCATTCCGATTGAGTACATTAGTAAAAGATTAGGTCACGCAAGTATAGCTATCACATTAGATGTTTATACACATCTTCTTGATGAACATAAAAAAGAGCAAGGCCAAAAGGTCAGAGAAATATTTTCTTGACACTTATTTGACACTTGCTCGCTGTAAACGTTGATATATCAACGGGTTATAGCGTCCTGGGAGGGATTCGAACCCCCGACCGATGGCTTAGAAGGCCATTGCTCTATCCAGCTGAGCTACCAGGACATGAATTTTTAACACAAGAATTATTATAGCTAAAGAAACCTCATTTAGCAATAGCTTTGATATAAAAAAAGTTTATATTTTTCACTAATTAAGTATAATTATTACTATCAACTTTTACATTCTGTTTAAAATTGTTTAGTGCACAATTGTGCAGTCATATATTTATAAATTAACACTTAGGCATGCTTCAATGTAAAACACTAAAGCATGCCTAAGTGTCAAATCTAAATTTGAAATTCAACTGTGTCGATAATTTGGTTATCTCTATTTCTAAAATGTAATGTAGCATGGTGATCATTATCATCTATTAGTAATTCTGCAAATGTTTCTTCTATATTACTGCGAGATTGTGAGATACTACCTGGATTAATGACATGAACATCGCCTAATTCCTCATATTTAGCTACATGTGTATGACCATAAAATGCTAATTTGCATCCTAGCGACTGAGCTTTTTCAGCTAATCTCATACGTGTTTGATTGACAGAATAAAGATGCCCATGTGTATAAAATGCTTTAACACCATTCACTTCAATGATTTCTTCGTTAGGAAATTCTGGATAGAAATCACAATTCCCTTTTACACGTCGAAACAGACTCAGCTCCGTATCATTGTACTCAAATTCAGAGTCACCAAGATGGATGAAGGCATCTGCATCTTTGTGTTGTTCGTACAATTGATATAAAATACCTGCTTCTGTATGATTATCACTTACTATTAACCATTTAGACATGATTACTCACGCTCCAAATAAGCATTTAATTTCTTAATGGCGTTACCTCGGTGGCTAATCTCACTTTTTTCTTCAGTTGTGAGTTGAGCCATTGTTTTGCCCTTTTCCGGAACAAAAAAGATTGGATCATAACCGAATCCATTCTCACCCTGTCTTTCAGTTGTGATTTCTCCAGCTACAGTGCCTTTGAATGTTTGAGTAGGCTCTCCAGGTGTACTCATACTAATGACGCAAACAAATTGTGCTTCTCTGTCTTTTTTACCTTCTAAATTGTGTAACAGTTTATCAATATTTGCTTCATCACTTTTATCCAACCCAGCATAACGCGCAGAGTAAACACCAGGCTCACCATTTAATGCGAATACTTCTAGCCCACTATCGTCTGCGATTACGCGTTTATTCAAAGCTTTAGCTGCTGCCTCTGATTTCAAACGCGCATTCTCTTCAAAAGTAGTACCTGTTTCTTCTACATCGAAATCTTTGATAACTTCAGAAATCCCTATAACATTATCATTAGGAAATATCGCTTTAAAATCATTAATCTTACCTTGGTTATTGGATGCAATTACTATATCTGCCAAAGTTATGTCACTCCATTCTTTTAAATAACTTGAATACGTTCAACTTCAACGTCTAGTTTTAACCATTGTGCAATAATATTTTTAATATGTACAGTATCACCTGTAGCAAAGAAACGGTGCGGTGGATTTGGCGAATAGCTCGCATGTTCATTACTAAATGTAAGCAATGCACTAACTTCACGTGCTGTTTCAAGACCTGAAGAAATAACCTTTTTCTCTCCACCAAAGTAATCATTAATTGGTTTATACAATAAAGGATAGTGAGTACAACCAAGAATTACCGTGTCAGCCTCAGTATTGCGCCACTGTTTTAAGGTTTGATGAATGACGATACTAGTGATTGTAGGATCATCGTAACGCATTTGTTCTACTAAAGGTACAAATCCAGGACATGCTACACCGTAAACATTGACATTTGGATTGATGCGCTTTATATGATGACGATACGCTTCAGACTTGATAGTCCCTTCAGTTCCTAAGATTAAAACATTTTGATTTTTCGTCGTCATAATTGCAGTACGCGCGCCTGGTTCAATTACTCCAATCACAGGGATAGGTAATATTTGTTGTAAATGCTCAAGTGCTACTGCTGTTGCCGTATTACAAGCAATTACTAACATTTTAATATTAAATTCCATCAATTTATTTGCAAGTTGCGTTGTAAACTCTTTAACTTCATCGCCAGGGCGTGGGCCATATGGGCATCTTGCTATATCTCCTAAATAATAGATGGTTTCATTAGGAAGTTGTCGCATGATTTCCTTCGCAACCGTTAAACCTCCTACGCCAGAATCTATTACACCAATTGGTCTATTCATTTACATTCATCCTTATAATACATAATACTCTCATTTTACCACAGTCATCTACGGAGTTTGACTAATCCGTTTTATTCATTTTGAAAATGAAAAAAGTAGGTAGCGATTTATTACAAAATCACTACCTACTTTTTATTATGAGTGCTAAATGTTAGGTTGTCGATCAACTTAACATTAACTATTATATCAGATTAATCTACTTTGTGGTCTGAACCAAAGAATGATTTAAACATATGGAATGTTGTTTCTCTGTTTAATGCTGCGATTGAAGTTGTCAAAGGAATACCTTTTGGACAAGCATTCACACAGTTTTGAGAGTTACCGCATTCTTGTAAACCACCTGTACCCATCAATGCATCTAAACGTTCATCTTTAGTCATTGCACCTGTTGGGTGTAAGTCGAATAAACGTACTTGAGAAATTGCTTGTGCACCTACGAATTTGTTGTTACGTGTAACGTTTGGACAAACTTCTAAACATACACCACAAGTCATACATTTAGATAATTCATAAGCTGTTTGACGTTTTTTCTCAGACATACGAGGTCCTGGACCTAAGTCATACGTACCGTCAATTGGAATCCAAGCTTTCATACGTTTTAAGTTATCGAACATTCTAGTACGGTCAACTTGTAAGTCACGAATAACTGGGAACGTACTCATTGGTTCTAAACGGATAGGTTGTTCTAATTGATCAACGATTGCTGAACATGATTGTCTAGCACGACCATTGATTACCATTGAACATGCACCACAAACTTCTTCTAAACAGTTCATATCCCAAGTAACTGGTGTTGTTTTTTCACCTTTACTATTTACAGGGTTACGTCTAATTTCCATTAAACATGCGATAACGTTCATGTTCTCTTTATATGGAATTTCAAAAGTTTCTTCATATGGTTGAGAGTCTTGATTATCTTGACGTTTGATAATTAATTTAATTGATTTTTGTTTAGGTTCTTGCTGTTTTTTATCTTGTGTATCTTGATTACCTTGGTTACTTTGAGTTTCTTCATTATTACGATTACGTAGTTCTTCGGGAGTTTCTTTTACTGATTGTTTGTCAGCCATTATTTTTTACCTCCTTTAGACTTACTTGTATAGTCACGTTTACGTGGTGGAATTAAACTTACATCAACTGGCTCATAAGTAAATTTAGGTGGTTCATTTTCACCTTGATATTCAGCTAATGTTGTTTTTAACCATTCATCATCGTTACGATCTGGGAATTCTGGTTTGTAGTGTGCACCACGTGACTCATTACGGTTGTAAGCCCCAATAGTAATAACTCGTGCTAATACTAACATGTTCCATAATTGACGAGTGAAGAATACCGCTTGGTTACTCCAAGTTTGAGTATCTTCCATATCAATATCTTGGTAACGTTCCATTAATTCAAGGATTTTTTTATCAGTTTCTAATAATTTATCATTTTCACGTACTACTGTTACATTCGCTGTCATAATTTCACCAAGTTCACGGTGTAATTTATAAGCATTTTCAGTACCACGCATATTTAATAATTTATCAAAGCGTTCTTGCTCTTCATCTACACGTTTTTGATAAATACTTTCATCTAATTCAGTGTATGATGTTTCTACATTTTCAACATATTTAATCGCATTTGGTCCAGCAACAGTACCACCGTAGATTGCTGATAATAATGAGTTAGCACCTAAACGGTTACCGCCGTGTTGAGAGAAATCACATTCCCCTGCTGCAAATAAACCTTTGATAGATGTCATTTGGTCATAGTCTACATAAAGACCACCCATTGAGTAATGAACCGCTGGGAAAATCTTCATTGGTACTTTACGTGGATCATCGCCTGTGAATTTTTCATAAATCTCAATAATACCACCTAATTTAACATCTAATTCATGTGGATCTTTATGAGATAAATCTAGGTATACCATGTTTTCACCGTTGATACCTAATTTTTGGTTGATACATACATCAAAGATTTCACGTGTTGCGATATCACGAGGTACTAAGTTACCGTAGTCAGGATATTTTTCTTCTAAGAAATACCAAGGTTTACCGTCTTTATAAGTCCAAATACGGCCACCTTCACCACGTGCTGATTCACTCATTAAACGTAATTTATCATCACCAGGAATCGCTGTTGGGTGGATTTGGATAAATTCGCCGTTTGCATATTTAGCACCTTGTTGGTATACAAGTGATGCTGCTGATCCAGTGTTAATCATAGAGTTTGTTGTTTTACCGAAGATAATACCAGGGCCACCAGTTGCCATAATAACTGCATCTGAACCAAATGCTTTGATTTCAGATGTTGTCATATTCTGAGCAATGATACCTCTTGCAGCACCTTCGTCATCTTTAACTAAACCTAAGAATTCCCAACCTTCATATTTCGTTACTAAACCGTCAACTTCGAATGAACGTACTTGTTCGTCAAGCGCATATAATAATTGTTGACCAGTAGTAGCACCAGCAAATGCTGTTCTGTGGTATAACGTACCACCGAAACGTCTAAAGTCTAGTAATCCTTCAGGTGTTCTGTTAAACATTACACCCATACGGTCTAATAAGTGAATGATTGATGGCGCAGCTTCTGCCATTGCTTTTACAGGTGGTTGGTTTGCTAAGAAGTCCCCACCGTAAACAGTGTCATCAAAGTGAATCCACGTTGAGTCACCTTCACCTTTAGTATTTACCGCACCGTTAATACCACCTTGGGCACATACAGAGTGCGAACGTTTAACAGGCACGATTGAGAATAAATCAACATGTGCACCTTGTTCTGCAGCTTTAATTGTTGACATCAGACCGGCAAGTCCTCCACCGACAACAATAATTTTTTTATCTGCCATAGAATTGTCACTCCCCTAAAATATATCTACAACTTAACGTTTAAATGAATATAAGACATTTAATTATTTCTGCCCTATTTTGATTTATTTAAAATTCTATACGAATGCGAAAATCGCTGTTACACCAATATAAGAAAGAATTAAGAATACAATTAATGAAATCCAAGTGAAAATACGTTGTGATTTCTTAGATTGTAAAAAGCCCCAAGTTACACAGAATGACCATAAACCATTTGAGAAATGGAAGATTACAGAAAGAACACAAATGATATAAATTACTACCCAAACTGGGTTTTCAAGTGTTTTATGCATTAATTCATAATCCACTGCTTTACCAAAGAAGTGTTTCTGTAAGTTTGTTTGCCATAAATGTACGAATACAAAGACGAAAGTAATAATACCTGTTAATCTTTGTAAAGCAAACATCCAGTTTCTAAATAATGAGTAATGACCGATATTCTCTTTTGCAGTAAATGCAATATGAATACCATATAAACCATGGTATAAAATTGGAATATAAATTAATAAGAACTCAATAACCAATAAGAATGGTAATGATTCCATAAAGTTTGAAGCTTTATTGAACGCCGCAGCGCCTTGTGTTGCTTGATGGTTGATTAACAAATGGACAACTAAGAATGCACCAATTGGAATAATACCTAATAACGAATGAATACGTCTTAGATAAAATTCATTTTTTGACTTAGCCAAAAGGACTCCCCCCTGTAGAACAATAGATTAAAATAGCCCTTTTTAAGAAAGTTTGTTAGAGCAATATCTCTCTACGTTTTAACGTATTTACTATTTTATTTAGTACTCGTCAACCTCATCTATATAGTGATGACAATTAAATTTGGTATTCGTTCTATTGATGCCTTATTATTACTAAAC
>NZ_PPRC01000129.1 GCF_002902565.1 Staphylococcus petrasii
TGTGTATAAGAGACAGCTATTATAGCTATTTTAGTGATATTTAAACCATTTAGTGATGAAAGTAAATATATCGTAGGTGATTGGGAAACTAATACTGATGAATATATAACTTTCCATAAAAATGGAAATCTTGACACTGAAGATACAGATGGTAGTAATTTAGAATATGGGAATTATCAAATTAAAAGATATGGAAAACCAAAGGAATATAAATTAACTGTGAATATTGAAAACGAGCCTGAAGCAACATTTAATTTAAGATTTAGTGATGATTATAAAACAATATATTTAACTTCTGACGATAATGTATCAATAGTACTTAACAGAGAAAACTAATATATTTCCTCACTTGTAAAAGAAAAAATATAATTAAAATAAATTTAAAATTTATTAACAGAGAAAGCTAAAAAATTACCAACAAAAATATAAAGAAAAATTTGTTGTGTCGATTTGAAATAAATACCATCAAAAGCATTTCAGAATATATTATTTTTTAAAGTGTTTACTATGCATAAATACAATTATTCTTTAATTTAAGAGGTAGTATTTTAGAAGAATAAATATAGATAAAAAATTTTTGTTATAGGGCAATAATTAATGCTAATAGTTGTTATGTTACCTAATGATGTGGGTAAAATTCTAATAGGTAACTTGCTTAAACCATTATATATAGTGTCAAGCGTTATATTAATTTTTTCGATATTAGGAGGAGCTTTATAAGGTCAACTAGGGCTCTCTTTGTAATTATTGTGGCAATC
>NZ_PPRC01000130.1 GCF_002902565.1 Staphylococcus petrasii
ATTATATACAGTAAACCGGCAGTTCCATTGATAAGGTGAGGTAAATTTATGATATCTTCAAATGCAATAAACGTGAAATTCTCATCTTTAAAAACATTAAACTTGGAATGATTTTCGTTTTGAGAAAGATAATCAAAATAATCATCGACCATACTAAAGACCACCTTAAATATAATTTGACAATATTATATTATAAAATGTATTATATAAACAAGTAGTTTTCGAAATATTCTGATTTTTTAGAGGAGGGTTATGTATGAATAATATTTTAAAATTACGCCATTTAGATATAAAAAATACTTTAAAAAGTAATATTGTAATTCGTACTACATTTTGTAATG
>NZ_PPRC01000131.1 GCF_002902565.1 Staphylococcus petrasii
GGAACTGCCGGTTTACTGTATATAATTAATAAAATAAATACTTCAAATTATAAAAATTCAATTTATATAAATAGAAAATTTATTAACCGTTTAATAGAAAATTTAAACTTTCATGTAACTACTAATCCTTCTTTTTTCGATGGTTTAGGAGGAATAATTTATATATTACTAAAATTCAATATCAACAAGTTAAGTATAAATAAAAAAATTGAAACCTTATTAAATTATAAAGTTGAAATTAAAAATAAATCCTATTATCCGAAAATAAACTTTGAAGATATAGAAAATTGGGACGACGTCTCAAATGAAGTATTATCAATTTTTGATTTGTATTTAGATTGGTGTGAACAACAATGAAAAGAAATCTATATCTATTATTACTTTTAACTTGTATTAGCATGATTTGCAGTACTCTGCTTGAATTTGCTTTATCATTTCACGTACTGGATACTACACGTGATCCAAAAAAATTTACTTTAATTTTAATAATCACTATGATTAGCGGATGTATTGCAAGCCCTATTGTTGGACATTATGTAGATAGATTGAATAAAAAGTATATGATTATCTTCGCAGAATTTGTAGCTATTACAACGTTAACCGTTTACTATTTAAATGCTTATTTACTTGCATCAATTACTGGAATAGCGATTTTAAATATTATTTTAGCAATAGCAGGCAGTATTAATATGATTGTTTTGCAGAGCGATATGAAAACATTAGTTGGAGAGGTGTTTCTTGAAAATTATGTCATATATAATCGAAGTGTTAGTCGAG
>NZ_PPRC01000132.1 GCF_002902565.1 Staphylococcus petrasii
CATATAATTCGCTCTTTGATCAAATTAATGGTCAGAGAGCTTTTTTAATTTAAAATATTTGATAATTAAATCTTTGCAAATAAATTTATAAAAAATAAGAAAGGGACAATTTGTGTCTTTTTAACTCATTAATATACGTTGTACACGGCTTACAAAATTAAGTGGTGAATTTCATAGATTATGGAGGAATTATAAAATGAAGAAATCTAAAGTTTTAGCAACAACTACATTAGCAGGGGCTTTATTATTTACAGGATTTGGTCAAGCAAATGCATCAGAACAAATTAACGTAAATAATGCTAAAGATATTGCAATTAAAGCAAGTTTAAATAAGGAGGCTAGAGAACATAGTTTTTCACCAGGTGTGACAAGTGATTTAGAATATAATACTTCTTATACAACTTTTAAAAGAGGAAATGATTATATAATTTCATCGCCTGAAAAATATGCAGGAATATATCGATTAACAGAAAGCGGAAAATTGTATTATAAATCCCAAAATAACGGGAAAGAATATTATATTTCACAAGAAAATGTCGATAATGCTCAACAAACTTCTCAGTCAAATCAACCTTCAGACAATAACACAACTACACAAAATAATGTACAACACACTACAGTCAATAATGTATCAACTCAAAATACTAAGCCACAAACTACTAACGCATTACCAGAAACTGGTGAACAATCTAACTCTAGTTTGGTAACTATCCTTGCTTCTGTTTTACTAGCAGCAGGTTCATTATTAACATTCAAACGCTTCTCAAGTAATAAATAAACTTTAATATAGCTTTTAAAAGTTCTTGAATCTAAATAGATTGAGATGCTTCTATAATAGGAGTGCATATTATTTATTTGAATTCGAGAACTTTTTTATTTAATAAAACTTCAAAAAATTTACAATATTTTATAAAATATTTAAACAAGTGCATGTTAATATATATACGAACAACATTGTGATGCAAAATATATTGTGATTT
>NZ_PPRC01000133.1 GCF_002902565.1 Staphylococcus petrasii
AAGTGCAAGCACATCAGACAGTGAGTCAACATCAACGAGTGAAAGTGACTCAGATTCAGCAAGTGCAAGCACATCAGACAGTGAGTCAACATCAACGAGTGAAAGTGACTCAGATTCAGCAAGTGTAAGCACATCAGACAGTGAGTCAACATCAACAAGCGAATCAGAAAGCGAGAGTGGTTCAGAGTCAGCAAGTGCAAGTAACTCAACATCACAAAGTGATTCACACACAGAAAGTCATACAAACTCAATGAGTACATCAGATTCAGGTTCACATTCAATGAGTCATTCCGACTCAAACAGTGAATCAACAAGTGAAAGTCATTCCGGCTCAGATAGTGGTTCAACATCACACAGTAATTCGTATTCAGACAGCTTTACTAACTCAACAAGCCATTCAAGTTCAGAAAGTGTATCAACGCATACAAGTGATTCAAATACGCATTCATCATCAATGAGTGTTTCAACTTCAGATAGCACTACAACTAGTGGTTCAACATCAATGAGTACAAGTGAATCTGCAAGTACAAGTACATCAGAGTCTCATAGTCATGGTTCAGAGGTTCATAGTAATTCTCAACATCACGATGCTAAAGGTGATTTACCAGATACTGGTGAAAATGAGTCAAATACTTATGGAATTATTTCTTCGGTAACTGCAATGTTAGCGGGATTAGGTTTATTAAGAAGAGCTCGTAAAAATAAAAAAGATAAAAAAGATAGAGGATAAGGACATTAATTAGCTCATTTTGAAAAGTAGCCAACTTTTCTTAAATGAGAGAAAGGTGAGGTGAGTACTCAAAGGCGCACCTTACTTTTCCTTTTCAAATAATATCTCAGAAACATTTTGAGATAAGACTTTGATAATTAGAATCATGCTTAATGTCCTTTCTAAAAATAAAAAGAGGCTAAAGCATAATTAATTGGTTACGAACTAATATTTGAAACCAAAAAAATTAATGTCTTTAGCCTCTTTGATATAATAAAAAAGACTCTAATTTTAAATATCGGGTGGAATTATGTTTAAAAAACAAGAATATAAGATTTTATACAAAAGAATCATATTCACGTGTTTCATTTTAATTATCTATATTTTAGGAAGCAATATTTCGATTGTTGGTTCAAGTGGAGTTCGTGAAGATAATGACACCTTTTTTAAGTTAGCTATTTCTAACGTAGGAGGAGACCTAACAACTTTAAATATCTTTTCCTTGGGTTTAGGGCCATGGTTAACCTCAATGGTTATTATTATGTTATTGAATTATCGAAATGTAGATAAAATGGCTAAGCAAACACGTTCTGAAAAACATTACAAAGAGAGGATCATCACTATATTATTCGCGACTTTCCAAAGTTATTATGTAATTAACACATATATTCATAATAATTTTATTAAAAATGCGAATATCATTTTATTAATGTTGATTCTGATAACAGGAACGATGTTTTTAGTATGGTTAGCAGATCAAAATATTACTTATGGAATTGCAGGACCGATGCCAATCGTTTTAATGAGTTTAATCAAGTCGTTATTTCACAATCAACATTTTGCAAAGTTAAATATTAGTACGACTTTGCTTGTATTAGTCATCTTAACACTTATCATCGCGCTTTTCTTCTTACTGTTCATAGAATTAACAGAATATCGCTTAGATTATAAAGATATTATGAATAATTCAACTGAAAAGACACCAACATATCTAGCGTGGAAATTAAATCCTGCGGGAAGTATTTCTATTATGATTAGTTTATCAGCATTTGTCATTCTAAGTAATTTGATTCATTTTATTGTGACAACAATCGATGAAAACATAGATTTAGGATTTTTAAGCTTTGCAAATCCAATTGGAATTACATGTTATTTTATTTTACAAATCTTTTTAAACTATTTATTATCGCGCTTTTTAATTAACACTAAGAAGAAATCTAAGGAATTTTTGAAAAATGGGAACTATTTCGATTCAGTTCATCCTGGTAAAGAAACGGAACGTTATTTAAATAAAAAAGCACGTCGTGTATGTTTAACAGGTGCGATGATAGTTGCTTGTATTCTAGCAATACCAATGTATTCGACACTATTTATTCCGAATATGTCTAAAGAAATTTATTTTTCAATGCAACTGATTATTTTGGTGTACATAAGTATCAATATTGGAGAAACGATTAGAACATATTTATATTTTGATCGTTATAAACAAATCTTGAATAAGTATTGGTAGGGAGAGAATTATGAAACAGTTTATACCTGCATGGTATGATTCAACTTATTGGTGGGATAGCACGGTTCAACCCTTTTACAGTAAAAGAAGAACAACAGAATTTGATGATATGGTTAGCCTCATGTCGATGCATCTTCAAAATGAGGAGTCATTTCAAACATTAATTTTGAATTATAATCCGATGTTACGGCTATTTTTACATCGACATCAACTTTACGAAATGTCTTATTGGTCTCTATTTGATGACATTCAAGGCGCTCAACAATGTACGCCCAAAGCGATTGATTATCGGGATTTGGATTGGTCTAAATATACTGAATTTGTGTATACGCCGTTTCAAGTAATTGCTATTACTGGTCCCAATGCATATTCTAAGGTGATTTTTAGTCAAGAAGGTTACTTATTATGGATTGAAGATTATGACTCCCATCAACGCCAACGTAAATTCATTTTTGATGATAGAGGATTTATTTCTGCGATAGATATTTATGAGAATAATCATGAAATTCCTCATCATCGTGTCTATCTGAATGTGAGTGGCAATGCGGTTATGACTCAAGATTTCACTACGCAAAAAATAACAATTCACTCAGACTTCGATAATCATTTTCGAAAAACAGAATATGAAACAATGGATGATTTAATTCATGAAAAATTATTAGACTACAATCAAACATATTTAGAAGAAAATGACAAAATTATTGTAGCAGCAGATAAGCGACATAATGTGTTAATCTCTCAAACATTTAAACCCAAAAATATTTGTTTCTCAGTGTTTAAACCACGTAATCAAGAGATGGATGATGAGCTACTAAACTCTATCACAAAGGCGCAACAATGTTTAATTGATACGCTAGAGAATGAACGTAAAGTTAAAGCGTATTTAGATAATCACGTTCAAAATCAACCATTCAATTATATGCGTGTAACACCATTCGATGCACAAGTATTACCCAATATAAGTAGTCAATTATATGATACCAATATAGGCGTTTGGATTGATGACCTTTTAGAGCAAGAGTTAAAAGATATCATGTTTCATTTAACACGATACTTATATCAACATGAGCACACAAGGATTCATGTGTTAACTAGATTAAATAAAAATGAGGTGCCTCAATGGTTAAAAGATGATATAACGCGCTTGAACGATTCTTTTAATACTGATAATGAAGAACTGGCTCCAGAAGTTCGTGATATTTTAGAATCAGAACTTCAAACAACGGAAGTCATCAAAGTTATTTCCGTACCTTTTGAGGAAGATTTAATGAAAGCTATTTCTCAACTAAGAGTCGTTATAGATTTAAATCAAGAACCAGATTTATATTTGCAAATTTCAAGTATTAGTGCGGGAGTGCCTCAGATTAATTTGCGCCAAACAGATTACGTTGAGCATGAGTTAAATGGATTAATTATTGAAACTTATGAACAACTAGGCATAGCGCTTGATTTCTTTCTAATAAATTTAAAAAATTGGAACTACTCTTTTGCGCATTCTATTAAATTAAGTCATGAGTTTAGTTCGCAATTTATTATTCAACAACTTGATTATTTAATTGAAGGTGAATATGATGGCACGTAAATTTAGAGTTTTACAAGTGGGCGGCCAAGATTTAGAAACACTCTTTGATAATAAAAAGGATGTGGAATGGGATTATTTAGATAATGCGGTGTTCCAGTTTGAGAGTGGATATATTGAGGCCGTACAAGAAATTATTAATACTTATGGAAACTTCGACTTAGTCTTCGTTCAAACTCCACATTCACAAGCATTGATGGATTTATTGTATCTAGTCGCTACACCACATAATACTGTGATTGATGTGCATTATTGGTCATCAGAATTTGATAATGAAATGCTTGTTAAGACGAAATTAATTAAAAAAATAACGTACCATTCGGAAGAGGAGTTACATGACAAATTATTAGCGGTAACTTTTCCCGGGCAATATGGCGATAGAGTTTCACCCATCAAAGCAGTAGTGAATCCTCATTTTCAAGGAGAATATTATTATGAAGGTAACAAAGCGTTAGTGTTAGAAGGTAACTTTGGCGAAACGTTTAAGCCACTTTTAACTTGGACGCAAAACCTTGTGAATGATGAAGAAAAAGTGAATGAGATATGGCCTGAATATGATATAAATCAAGATGTTGAGATTGAATATACTTTAAGGATTACTCCAGCAAATTCAATTGATTATCCGATTCAAGAATTCCGTTTCCAACATGATCATTTAAATGAGCCGATTCGATTGCCACGTTTATCTTATCAAGCAAATATCAGTGTTTCACTGAAAGCGAAAGGCATTGGAAAATTACGTATTGGCTCAGTGCATAAGCGTTGGTCTCGCCTTGAAATGGGACAATTTATTATGGGCGGCGAACGCTTTGCTGATGAAAATAGAGATGAGTTTATTCATTACTTTAACCCTGGTGATATGAAGCCACCACTTAATGTTTACTTCAGTGGTTATCGCTCAGCTGAGGGATTCGAAGGATTCTATATGATGCAAAAGATGAATGCACCGTTTATTTTAATTGGTGACCCACGACTTGAAGGTGGTGCCTTCTACTTAGGTTCTGAAACATTTGAAAAGGGTATCCTAAACGTGATTAGAAATGCCCTTGATTTTTTAAATTTCGAGTCGCATGAACTCATCTTATCGGGCTTATCGATGGGATCTTTTGGTGCCTTATATTACGCAGCGCAATTAGAGCCGACCGCCGTAGTCATTGGGAAACCATTAATTAATGTTGGTACTATCGCAAATAATATGAGGTTGTTACGCCCTAATGAGTTTGGAACGGCGAATGATGTGGTTCTTAAGAACGAAGGTGGTATTTCACAAGCAGATATTAACCGATTGGATACTCGTTTTTGGGAAAAATTAAAAAATAGTAATCTCTCAAAAACAACATTTGCGATAGCATATATGGAACATGATGATTACGATAAAAAAGCGTTTCAATCGTTATCGCCTGTATTAAGTCAACAGCGTGCACATGTGATGAGTCGAGGCATTCCAGGGCGACATAACGATGACTCACCTACAATTACGAATTGGTTTAAAAATTTCTATAATCTAATTTTAAAAAATCAGTTTGGGAGAGATAGCCATGTCAGTACTTAATAATCACATATTATATTGGCGTCATATTAATAATGAGACGTTTATGTACGGGACAAAATTGCGCTTTGATTCAGATATGACATATTTTGAGAATCCGTTAATGCCTTCAGGTACTGTGATTCATGACTGGCACATGATAACAAACTTTAATGTAAGAAAGACTGTCCCTTCTCTTCCAATTTTGAAAAAAGGGCATTATTACCAAGTGACATTAAATTATCAAGTAGAACCTCAAGGTGCTGCCTATATTAAACTAACGTTCTATCGTAAAAATGATACAGAACTTTCATATTTGATTATCAAAGACGATATGACAAAATTTCAATTTCCCGCTGAGGCTTATGCTTATAAAATTGAATTAATTAATGCTGGATTATCGGTTCTGCATTTTCAAAATATAAAGATTAAGGAAGTAATAGGGGACGAAAATGTTAAAGGTGAATTTCAAGATGAGTCGTACTCAGCTTTAGACGTTATTAACCGAGTACTATTTAAGACGAGAGTCTCGGATGGAGGTGGGCAAGATGGCTAATCATGTGAATGAGATGATTAATAACATACGCCTGAAGCGTGTGAAGAAGTGGTTAGCGGAGGTCAATCGTTATAGTGAGGCGTTTGAGCATTGTTCAAATGCGGAATTGCAAGGTAAGACTGCAGAATTTAAGAAACGCTTGGAACAAGAGAAGACGACGCTTGATAAGTTATTGCCTGAAGCCTACGCAACTATTCGTGAGGCGTCGAAGCGAGTGTTAGGGATGTACCCAAAAGAGGTTCAAGTCATGGGAGCCATTGTGATGCATCAAGGTAATATTGCTGAGATGCAGACAGGTGAAGGTAAAACGCTAACTGCCACGATGCCACTTTATTTAAATGCATTAACTGGTAAAGGTGCGTACTTAATTACTACGAATGACTATTTAGCAAATCGTGACTTTCAAGAGATGAAGCCATTGTATGAATGGTTAGGTTTAACTGCTTCACTCGGATTTGTAGATATTCCAGACTATGAATACGCAGAAGGGGAGAAACAGTTTTTATATAACCACGATATTATTTATACGACAAATGGACGTTTAGGGTTTGATTATTTATTTGATAATTTAGCTGATCATATTAATGCTAAATACCTACCAGAATTAAATTTTGCGCTGATTGATGAAGTGGATTCGATTATTTTAGATGCTGCGCAAACGCCACTTGTGATTTCTGGAGCACCACGTGTGCAGTCTAATTTATTTCAAATTGTGAAAATGTTTGTGGAAACGCTTGTTGAGGATGAGCACTTTAAAGTGAAATTGAATCAAAAAGAAGTATGGCTAACGGAGAAAGGTATTGAAGCAGCGAATCATTATTTTAAAGTAAATAATATGTATGACCCTGAGTATTTTGATTTAGTACGTGTGATAAATCTATCGCTACGAGCGAAATATTTATTTAAAGACAATCTTGATTATTTTATTTATAACGGAGAAGTCGTATTAATTGACCGTATCACTGGGCGAATGTTACCTGGTACTAAGCTTCAATCAGGTTTACATCAAGCGATTGAAGCTAAAGAAGGCGTCGAATTATCGCAAGATTTAAGTGTAATGGCGACAATTACCTTTCAAAATTTATTTAAATTATTTAATAAATTTTCAGGTATGACTGGTACAGGTAAGCTAGGGGAGAAAGAGTTCTTTGATTTATATTCAAAACTTGTCGTTCAAATTCCGACTGATCATCCTGTTATTCGTGATGATAAGGAAGATAGAGTTTATGCGCAATCGAATGAGAAGAATCAAGCTATTCTTGAAAAGGTGATTGACATTCATAAAACTCAGCAACCGGTATTATTAATTACACGAACAGCTGAAGCGGCAGAATATTTTTCAGCGCAATTATTTAAACAACATATTCCAAATAATTTGCTGATTGCTCAAAATGTTGCGAAAGAAGCACAGATGATTGCGGAAGCTGGACAACTAGGTGCTGTCACGGTTTCAACAAGTATGGCTGGACGTGGTACAGACATTAAACTTGGCCCAGGTGTACATGAATTAGGTGGCTTAGCAGTGATTATTAATGAACATATGGAAAATAGTCGTGTCGATCGACAATTGCGTGGTCGTGCAGGTCGACAAGGTGATCCGGGTGTTTCGCAAATCTATGTCTCTTTAGATGATTATATTGTGAAACGATGGAGTAATTCTAAATTTGCTGAAAACGAGAGAGTTAAGAAGATCAATCCTGAGAAATTGCAGGCAAGTCCATTTTTCAGAAATAAAGTAAGAAACATTGTTAATAAAGCACAACGTGTATCTGAAGAAACGGCGATGCGTACGCGTGAAATGGCAAATGAATTTGAAAAAAGTATCGGAATTCAACGTGAACGAGTATATGAAGAGCGTGATCGTATCTTAGCAGTCCAAGACTTTAGTCAATTCAACTTTGACTCACTCGCAAAAGATGTCTTTGAGTATGATTTCAAGACCACAGGAATAAGTAGTGAAGATGATGTAGTCCATTATATTTATAACCAACTCAGTTTTAGTTTTAATGATAGTGATATTCGGCAATATATCCAAACGCGCGAAGGGACGATTAATTATTTAATTGATCAATTCAATCAACAATTTCAACATAATTTAGCTATTGCTGATGATGATTATATCAAAACGCGTTTTATACAAAAATCCATTTTAAAAGCGATTGATGTCGCATGGATTAATCAAGTGGACCAGTTACAACAATTAAAAGCAAGCGTTAATAATCGTCAAAATGGACAACGTAATGCCATGTTTGAATATCATAAAGTGGCGTTAGAAACTTATGAAAATATGGTCATTAAGGTAAAACGTGAAATTATTCGCAATTTATGTCAAAGCATCTTAATGTTTGATAAAGATGACGATTTAGTAATACATTTTCCTTAAAATGAGGTGTTTAGCAATGACAATTTATAATATTAATTTTGGCATTGGCTGGGCGAGTAGTGGTGTAGAATACGCTCAAGCTTATCGTGCTAAGTTATTGAGGCAGGTGAATCAACCCGCTAAATTTATCTTTTTAGACTTTATATCAGTTGAAAATATTCAAACATTAACGAGTAATATGGGCTTTAAAGATGATGAAATTATATGGCTTTATCAGTTCTTCAGCGACATCCCGATTGCACCAACGACTTATACATTAGATGATTTAATTAATGATTTAGGAAATCCGGTTACATCTAGGGTGGAAATGGGGAAAACGGTTCGTCTATATATTGGTAACGACCAATCTTATGTGAGTTGTTATTTAAAAAATGAAGGCGAAAACGTGGTTGATCGTGCAGAATTTGTGGTTAACGGAATGTTGATTCGAAAAGATTATTATAGTTATGTGCGTACGTTCTCAGAATATTATGCCCCTAGTGATAATAAAGCGAAGTTATATATGCGTCAGTTCTATAATGAAGATGGCTCTATCGTTTATAAAGAATATATTGATGGTGAGTCGAGTGTCTATGTCTTTGATGATGCCCGTCTTTACAGTAAACAACAATTTGTAGCTTACTTTATGCGCAAATTACAATTGACCGCACAAGATATTGTGATTATTGATAGATCGACGAAAGTTGGTCAGGCTATTTTGGAAAATAAAGGCCCAAGCAAAGTAGGGATTGTAGTTCATGCGGAACATTTTAGTGAAAATAGCACAGATGAGACACATATCTTATGGAACAATTATTACGAATATGTCTTTGCACAAGCATCACATATTGATTTTTACATCACTGCGACAGACTTACAAAATAAAATTTTATCTGAGCAATTTAAACAATACACGTCTCATCAACCACGCGTGCGTACGATACCAGTAGGAAGCTTACATCATCTTGCTTATCCTAAAAAAGAGAGACAACCATATTCAATGTTAACAGCATCAAGACTGGCAAGTGAGAAACATGTGGATTGGATAGCTAAAGCTGTTGTAAAAGCAAAGAGACACGTCCCACAACTTAAATTTGATATTTACGGTTATGGTAGTGAGAAAGCAAATATCGAGACCATTATTAAAGACAACGACGCACAAGACTATATTCAATTACAAGGACACGTTAAATTGGATGAAATTTATGCGAATTATGAGTTGTTTGTATCAGCGTCTACGAGTGAAGGCTTCGGACTTACGTTGATGGAAGCGGTGGGGTCAGGTCTTGGCATGATAGGTTTTAATGTAAATTATGGGAACCCCACTTTTATAAAAAATGGAAACAATGGCTATTTGATTCCGATTGATACTGAAAAGCAAAATGTAGATGAAATAACTAATTATATTGCTGATAAAATTGTTCAATATTTTAACAATGGACCTAAACAACCCCACGATGTGTCTTATCAAATTGCCGAGCCATTTAAAACAGAACATATAACGCGGAAATGGCAAAATTTAATAGATGAGGTGCTATATGATTAATTTATTTGAAACGTATAATGTAGCGTCACAACAATTAAAACAGTCTCTTGAACTAGCTGGTTATAATCATGCAACAATTGTAATGGATGACGATGGCTTTTTACCTGATGATGTGCTTTCGCCGTATCGCTTTTTTGTGGATTATCAACGCTTAAATAATGATAAACCGGCGTTTTTCAATGACGTACAAGTTCCACCATTTTGGGAAATTAAAGGAAGTAATGATTACGCCGAAGTGATTGATAATGGCATTGTGAGAGGACGCATTTTTTACCGTAAACATTTTAAAACGCGTATTGTTAGTTTTGTCGAATGGTTTGATCCGAATAATCATTTACGTTCTGTCGATTACTACACGAAAGATGGTTTTAAATTTGCGACGACTGTATATGATTTAGAAAAGAAACCAATTGTCAAAACATATATTAATCGTGATGGAAAAGAAGTATTATATGAGAACTTTGTCACTAAAGATATAGTCTTAGATTGGAAAGGACAGTCTCATTTCTTTGCTTCAAAACATGATTTTATTATTTTCTTTTTAAAACAATTAAAGTTAGATTTATCTAAAATCATCATTAACTCATTAGCAACACCATTTTTTGTCACATACCGTTCTAATATTGTTGAAAAAACGGTACTTTTCTGGCAAGAACAAAGTGGTGGCAATGTCCCGGGAAATATGAAACAAATGTTAGATAATAAATCTCAACAAAATACAGTCATTATTCCAGATAAAAATGAATATCAAAGCATTGTAGAAAATATTGAACCACAATATCATTCATCCATCGCACAATCTGGATATCTGTATGATTATCAGAAAACTAATAAATACTCAAAACGTATACTGAATTTAACTAATTCTGATGACATTCCAAATATCGAAACATTAATTCAAACCTTACCAGAATTTGAATTTCATATAGGTGCTATTACAGAAATGTCGGATAAATTAATGCATCTTGATCAATATCCAAATGTGACATTATATCCAACTATTACTAAAGCGATGACTAGCGAGTTATTCCATTCATGTGATATTTATTTAGATATTAATCGTGGTGGCGAAATTTCAAATGCTATAGAGCGAGCGATGTTAAGTAATCAATTAATTCTAGCTTATGATGAAACAGCACATCGCCGTGAATTTATCGCTAGAAATAATATAGTTCCACAAACTGACTACATGCAATTAACAAATATCCTTACTGATATTGCGACAGACAAAAATCATTTTAAAGAAAGATTAGAGCACCAAAAACAACAAAATAATAAAATAGATAAAAGAGCATTTAAGAAAATATTAAATAAAGCGATGAAGTAAAAGAGGTGGGTAACGATGAACACAGAAACGGTATATCTTGCTGGGGGTTGTTTATGGGGTGTTCAAGCATTTATTAAAACATTGCCTGGTGTTGTGACAACAGAAGCGGGGCGTGCAAATGGGACGACAACTGAACTCGATGGTGACTATGATGGCTATGCAGAATGTGTAAAAACGACATTCGACCCTAGCCAAATTTCAATTACAGATTTAATGAATTATCTTTTTGAAATTATTGACCCTTATAGCATCAATAAGCAGGGCGTAGATGAAGGCCCGAAATATCGCACCGGCATTTATAGCGAACACACTCATCACTTAGAAGAAGCCCAAGCGTTCATCAATCAGCGACCAGATAAAGCACGCATTGCCGTCGAAGTCCTACCACTCAACAATTACATTAAGAGTGCGGACGAACATCAAGATCGCTTAGACAAACATCCCGAAGATATTACTTATTGTCATATCCACCCTGAATTACTGAATAAATATATATAGAAAGAAGCGATAGCGATGAATATTTTATTAACAGGTGCGACAGGCCATCTCGGTTCACACATCACTGAACACGCCATTAAAGAACAAATTCCCAATTTCCATATCGGAATTCGTAACCCTGAAAAAGTTCCAAACCACTGGCACGACTATATCAAAATTCGTGAATTAGATTATTTCAATGAAGAAAGCATGGTAAAAGCCTTCGACAACATCGACACAGTGGTATTCATCCCAAGCATCATCCACCCGTCATTCAAACGACTTCCCGAAGTCGAGAACTTAGTTAGCGCTGCACAAAAAGCTAAAGTCCAACACATCATGTTCATAGGCTACTACGCCGACCAACACAACAACCCGTTCCATATGAGCCCATATTTTGGCTATGCAGAACGATTGCTTGCGACAAGCGGACTCAACTATACCTACGTGCGAATGGCCATGTACATGGACCCGCTCAAACCTTATCTGCCAGAATTAGCAGAAATGCATAAATTGATTTACCCCGCAGGAGAAGGCCGCATCAACTATATTTCAAGAAACGACATCGCACGAGGCATCATTGCCCTCCTGCAACAACCCGAGAAATTCGGCCAACGCTACCTGTTATCAGGCTACAGCTACTCAATGACCGAACTCGCACGCATCCTTTCCGACGCAGCCGACACAGAAATTAAATACGATCCAGTTTCTTTGGGAAAATTCTCAGAAATGTACGACGAGCCGAAAGGGTTTGGCGCATTGCTAGCATCCATGTACGAAGCCGCAGCAAGAGGCTTACTCGATCAAGAATCAGATGACTTTGAACAACTCGTCCATGATAAACCACAAACCCTCCCGGAATTCTTACAAAGCGGGGAATAAGGTATAAATAAAGAGAGTAGGGCAATATGGTAGAAATCACCACATGTCCTACTCTCTAAGACTGTAGACAAACCCTTTCACTCTTCGTCACCTTATGCGTGCCTAGGTCATTTACCTAGTAGTAAACTCCCGTCGTTACGCATTTCGTTTCCTCGATTGATAAGGGCTTTCTTTCAGTCTTCATTCTTTAAATTAGTCGACAAGTATATTATTTTTTCTCACAAAAAGTATCAGCGAAGCTTAATGCAGCTAAACCTAATAAGTCTAATGCATGTTGCGCGCCTTCTTTACCATGACCAGCTTCGAAGTGTTTGTAAGCAGCTACGCCTAACACACCGAAAGTAGTGATTGAACCTAAACGAGATAAGTTTTTGCTTAAGAAACTTGCAGCAAATAATGCAGCAGCAGTTGCTTCTAAAGTACCTGCTAATTTAACAGCGTTTTCAGGTAAACCAAATACATTTGTAAATGTTTCTTTCATTTCTTGGTCACCTTTTAATTTAGGTTTTGAAGCATCGTATAATTCTTTCGCAAGTTTTAAGTTTGCAGCATAACGTAAAATCATAATTTAAAAATCTCCTTTTATTTGTTATTTATTTTCAAAATATTTATCAACAATTGGTTTCACACGTTCGCCAAATAAGCGAATTGACTTCATGACATATTCATGAGGCATAGAACCTACTGGGGTATGAATCATGAAGCGGCTAAGTCCCAATGTTTCCACAGTATCAATAATTTTTTGGGCAACCGTTTCAGGGCTACCAAGGTAAATCGCACCATTTGGTCCTATTTCTCGTTCAAACATATTCTGATCAAATTCTGGCCATCCACGTTCACGACCAAGAACATCATGATATGCTTTCAGAGGAGGGAAGAAATCGCGCTTAGCTTCTTCATCTGTTTTAGCGACATAACCCCATGAGTGAACTGCCACTGGTAAGTTATCAGGATTATGTCCGTAAGAAGCAGCCACAGATTTATAAATTTCAATATTGCGTGTAAATCGTCTAGGATTACCGCCAATAATTGCATACGTAATTGGTAATCCAAACGCGCCCGCTCTTAAAGAAGATTCAGGCGTACCACCTGTGGCAATTGAAATAGGTAATTCGCCATGTTCAACGCGCGGATAAATTGGCGTCGCTTCGAAACTTGGACGTAATTTACCTTCCCAACTAACTATTTCATGTTTATTGATTTTTAGCAATAATTGTAACTTCTCATTAAATAAATCTTCGTAGTCATTTAAATTATAACCGAATAACGGGAATGATTCGATAAATGACCCTCGACCAATCATGATTTCAGCGCGTCCATTTGAAACCGCATCTAATGTTGAGAAGCGTTGATACACGCGCACTGGGTCATCTGAAGATAACACTGTTACTGCAGACGACAATTTAATGTGCTTAGTACGAGCAGCGGCTGCCGCAAGCACTGTAACAGGGTCTGACACGGCATAATCTTCACGATGATGTTCACCTAATCCATAAACATCTAAACCTAATTGATCTGCTAATTCTATTTCTTCAACGATATCTCGAATACGTTGTGCATTTGATACAGCCTCACGCGTACCATCTGCCGTAATCATTTTCTCATTATCTCCAAATGATGTTAATCCTAATTCAATTTTCACAATGTTCACCTCCTAGGTATAATTTTTATACTTAGAATTGTATTCCTTATTTTTGAAAAGGTCAATAGAAAAGTTTCGAATTAGAGATAAATTTATAGAAAGCGGTAGAATACCTCATTTTCAAAAAGAATAGGGTGAAAACATATAATTGGTATTTACATAGATGAGTCCCTATAATTGAACACAATAAATGAGCTAAGAGGGGAGATTAATAATTATGAAAACGGATATGCGTGCGATGGTCATTCATCAATATGGTAATTATCCTGTATCTGAAGAACGAATGCCAATACCTTCTATGAATCCAAACGAAGTAAGAGTACAAATTAAAGCAGCAAGCGTAAATCCAATCGATTTCAAAATTAGAGATGGCGGTTTGAAGATTTTACTATCATACGATTTTCCATTAATTTTAGGAAATGACTTTGCAGGTGTGATTACTGAAGTAGGCGCAAATGTCAAAGACTATCAAGTTGGAGATAAAGTCTTTGGACGACCACGTAAAACTAAAATTGGCACATTTGCAGAATATATCTCAATAGATGCTTCTGAAATTGCGCCTATGCCTAAAGGACTAACGTTTGAAGAAGCGGCAAGCATTCCATTAGTCGGCTTAACTTCTTATCAAGCATTGAACGAAGTGATGCAACTTAAAGAGGGCGATAAGGTCTTAATTCAAGCAGGTTCAGGAGGCGTAGGTACATTTGCTATTCAACTTGCTAAAGCAATGGGCTTATACGTTGCAACGACAGGTAGCGACCGAGGAAAAGAATTAGTTGAATCATTAGGAGTCGACCAATTTATAAATTATCGTGAACAAGACTTCTCTAAAATATTAAATGATTTCGACGGTGTATTTGATACATTAGGTGGCGATAATCTCCAAAAATCATTCGAAATTCTTAAACCAGGTGGCACTATCGCCTCTGTCTCAGGCATTCCTACAGATAAAAATGCTCGTGATTTACATTTAAATATTGGAAAAGAAGCTTTATTACGCGCAGCTTCTTATAAATTAAGACGACGTGCAAAGCAATTTAACGTAAATTATGAATTTCTATTTATGCACCCAAGTGGCGACCAATTGAAAGAAATTGCACAGTTAATCGAAGACGGTAAAATCAAACCAATTATCGATAAAGTTTTTGATTTCAAAGACACTCAACAAGCTTTAGAATATTCCACAAATGGACACGCTAAAGGCAAAATAATTATTAAAATGGATAACTAAAAAAAGGCGGTGAATAACGTGAAAAAAATAATGATTGTAAACACAAGTACTGATTATTTCGGAGAACATGAGAAGCCAACAGGCCTATGGTTAGGGGAACTTGTTCATTTTTATAATGAATTTAAAGATGAAGACGTAACACTAGATATTTTCAACGTCACTGGAGGCAATACACCCATCGACCCCGTGAGTCTATCTCCTTTAATGTTAGACAAAAAGACGAAATCTTACTATAAAGATGCCGAATTTATGAATAAATTGAAATACGCCCAACCTATAACTGAAGCTAAGCCCGAAGATTACGACGCCATTTATTTCACAGGCGGACATGGCGTTATGTATGATTTCCCGGAAAATAGTACCATACAGCACGCCATCGAAACGATATACCGTAAAGGAGGCATCGTTTCAGCAGTATGTCACGGTATTGCTGCGCTTCTTAACGCTACAGCAGAAAATGAAAATTACTTAATTGAAGATAAACATATTACAGGTTTCTCAAATATAGAAGAAGTATTAGCCAACCGTGACACTTTAGTGCCTTTCCACTTACAAAATGAAATTAAAAATCGTGGTGCTAAATACTCATTTAGAAGATTGCCTTTTACGCCATATGTTCAAGTGGATGACCGTATCGTAACAGGACAAAATCCACAATCACCAGCTAAAGTAGCTCAAGAAGTGAAGAAATTATTATTTTAAAGTCATGAGGGTAATGTAGTACTGAGGTGATTTTTAGTGGATCAACAAATGATGGCATCGTCCGTATTGAATATTATATTGATGATATTATTAATCATGTATAACACGATGAATTGGCCTACTTGGGTACTAGCTATAATCACTATTTTGATAGTAATTAATTCAGGGTTTATGGTTTACAAAAGTATAGAAACTAAAAATCGGAAATAACAAAAAAGCATTCTCACTCGAAATCTTGTGAGAATGCTTTTTAATCTTTATCGCTGATTAATGAGGTTTCTAATAAACCATTTAACGTTTCGAATACTTCTTCCACGCTATAATCGTAATCATTTTCCACCCAACGACGTATAACTTCGATAACGCCACTACTAAAGAAATCAGCTACAATTTCAGGATGCTTACTTTGTTGTATTTTAATCGCTAAAGGGTCTTGTTGGTATTTAGCGTTATTGAGCATCATTTCTCGACTTACACTAGTTAGATTGCGAAAGACATCTACTTGTCGAGAAGAAACTAATAAATGTTTGAAAAGTTTTTTATGTTGACCAATATAATAGATGAAATCTTGAAACGACTCAGGTGAGGAAAGACCTATATCATCATTGACAATTTTTTGAGTGATGAAATCTGGCAAAGTGTAGAGTATATCGTACTTATCTTGAAAGTAACGATAAAACGTACTACGGTTGATTTCGGCAGTTTCACATATTTTTTGAACGGTAATTTCATCAAAATGATAATCATTTAATAAAGTAAAAACTGTTTCATGAATATGTTTAATCATTCGTTTTTGATTAGCTGTCGGCATAATCTGATTCTCCTATGTCTTTAATATAGCCAGATAGCCTGACGTAATAAGAGTAATTTATCACAATAACTTTTATATTTCCAAAAATAACTCCTTAATATATAGTCATTACAATTGGAACCAACCTCTCAATCACATAAAAATTTTAATTTAAAAGAAGTAATTCTTTCATGTCGCCCGTTTATATTTATGTAGAGTGAGAATAAAAAAGACTATCTACATCTTAGAGATGTAAATAGTCTCATCATGCTATATAAAACAAGCATGCCCCTTATAAAATTTCTTTATCCCTGATAACTTCACTTCTCTTTAGATTATTCAGTATCTACGTCTTTTAACCAATCATCCACTTTATTATCATTATTATCTACGTAATCTTTCGCAACTTGTTCTGGGTTTTTATTGTCGACGAAGATTTTTTTAGCGAGTTTCTCTTCATCTTTTTGATTCCAGTCATCTGCCATACGTGTTGCAATTTTGTAAGCAGCAGGATGTTGATCTTTGAAATTACTATTAAATACTAAATTAATATGTTCATGATCACTCCCGTAAATTTTATCAGGATCTTTTAACATTTTGACATCTAATTCTTTAGAGAACCAATTAGGTTCCATTGCAGTAAAGATAATCGGTTGTTGTTGTTTGAATGCACTTTGTATTTTCTTAAACTGCTCTTGGTCTGAGCTTTCTTTTAAGCTGTAATCTTCTAAATCGTTTTTATCAAGTTCATCTTTTGTGTTTTTCATTACACCATTTCTAGCGTCTGTACCTTGAATGGTCCAATCTACTGATTTACCGAAATCTTTGTTGTCTTTTAAATCACTGATTGAATCAATATCTTGTACATATTTAGGTACTGCTAGTCCTACTTTAACGTCATCAATGAAGTTTTTATCGTCGTATAAAGTGATTTTATCTTTATATTTTTCATAGTAGCTTTTATCTGTATCTGGGAAGATACCTGACGCATGGAAAGAACTATGGTTTGCTGAAACATCAGCATATAATGGTCCGCTTGCTGGGACAGGTGTTGTTGTGACGTCATATCCTGCTTTTTTTAATACTTCAGCAATGACTAAAGAACGTGGTGCCGAGTTATCACTTGCGATGTAAGGAATTTCAATTTCTTTTTTACCTAACGCTGTTTTGCCATCGTCTGATGACTCGCTACCACTATTGCCACATGCACTTAGCACGATGGCTAAGGCAATTGTGGCTAGTAGTCCTAGAAATTTCGAACTACGATGTTTGAACATAACGCGTTTCCTCCTTTTAATTTTAATTTCTATGTTCGTCATCATGACGATGATTTGGTTGATTGTTGTATCTATCATATACGCCTTTGTTGTTTTCACGAGCGTATAACATTAATGCTTTAAATAGTACATCTTGATCTACATTGTTATCTGTTAAGTCTTTATAAAGGTTTGTAGTTGTATCAAAGTTTGAATGTGTTTGTGCCTCTTCGTGTTGGTTATCATGACGATGATTTGGTTCGTTTTCATGATGATTTAGGCTTACAGAATGGTTGTAATCTTCGTTGTTGTAATGTTCATGGTGTTGGTTATTGTCATGGTTGATGTTGTTGTAGCTACGTGTGTCATCTTGTTTGTGATGAGTGTCTTTGTCTGGGCTAGCGAATTCTCTGTAGCGTGTTTCTTCTTGGCCTTTTTCAGAAGCAGAAGAAGTTTGATGATGGTTATCATCGCTTTCTAGTGCTTTACCTTCGACGTCGATTTTTGGTAGGACGGCGCCTAGCCATTTAGGTAGGTACCATGATGCGTTGCCGAAGAGTTTTGTTAGGGCAGGGATTAGTGTCATGCGGACGATGAATGCGTCGAATAGGACACCGAATGCGAGTGAGAGACCCATTGATTTAATCATTGTGTCGTCTTGGAAGACGAAGGCAATGAATACGCTGAACATGATGAGTGCAGCGGCTACGATAACTGGTCCGCTTTCTTTAAGCCCTACGCGAATTGAGTGATCGTTGTCACCAGTTTTACTGTATTCTTCGTGAACGCGTGTCATTAAGAAGAGTTCGTAATCGATGGCTAGTCCGAATAGGAGGCCGATTGTGATAACTGGTAAGAATGCTAATAATGGGCCTGTGTTTTCTATGCCGAATAGGCCACCTAAGAATCCGTCTTGTACTACAAGCGTTGTGAAACCGAGTGTTGCCATTAATGATAGGATGAAGCCAAGTACTGCTTTAAGTGGTACAAGGATTGAACGGAATACTACCATTAATAGTAAGAATGCAAGGACAACGATAACGCCTGCGAATATTGGGATAGCGTTATTAAGTTTTTCTGACATATCAATATTGATGACACTTTGTCCTGAGATTTCTGTGTCGAAATGATATTTATCTTGAGCTTGGCTATGATAATCGCGTAAATCATAAACTAAGTCTTCAGTTGATTTAGCGTTTGGTCCTTTTTCAGGAATTATTGTAAATAGTGCGTAATGGTTATTGTCGTTAAGTCTTGCTTGTGACACAGTGTCGACGTTATCAAGATCTTTTAAGTCATCACGCATGTTGCTTAAATCGCGTTGGATATCTTTTTTACTGCCGCCATCTTTAGTGTTAACTAACATGACGATTTGTCCGTTATAACCTTCTCCAAAGTTATCTGAGATAAGTTCATACGCTTTATGTTCTGAAGTATCATTAGGTTTCATACTGTCATCTGGGATACCTAAGCGCATACCACTTACTGGAATGGCTGCTAGTATTAAGATAACTAAACTAATGATAACTGCTACGATAGGTTTACCTACGATAAATTTAGCCCATGGATGATTTTTAGGGTCTTTACTTTTAGTTGATTTCTGTTTGATTTTAATGCTTTTATGGAAAATGCTAATCAATGCAGGTAACAACGTTAATGCTGCTAATACTGCGAATAATACACTGAGTGCTGAGGCAAATCCCATTACAGCTAAGAAATCAATACCTACTAATGAAAGTCCACAAACGGCCATCATTACTGTAAGACCTGCAAAGATAACGGCACTACCTGCAGTTCCGACAGCTTTACCGATTGCTTCTACTGTATCGATACCTTGTTGTTTAAGTTCTTTATATCTAAATAGAATAAATAGTGAGTAGTCGATACCTACGGCTAAACCAATCATTACAGCTAATGTTAGTGTGAAGTTTGGAATATCGAATACAAATGTTAATAAGGCAATGATACCCACACTTGAGCCTAGGCCGATAATGGCACTAATGATTGGCATACCAGCTGCAATAAGTGAACCAAAGGTAATAAGTAGAATAACGAAAGCGACTACGATACCTACTATTTCTGATGTGCCACCAGGTTCACTACCCATTGCATCACCTTGGGTCTTTTCTATTTGGATATTGTGGTTATCTTTTACATCTTGTAGTTCTTTATCAATGACTTTCTTAGATGAATCTTGCATATTTGTTTGTTTTACAACGTAACTAATATTTGCGATAGCTGTGTCGCCATCTTTATTTACTTGTCCACTGTCATATGGATTTGAGATATTTTGGATGTAATCATCTTTTTGTTTGATGTTGTCTAATGCATCTTCAATATCTTTCTTTTTATCTTTGTCTTTCAATCCATCTTCTCTATTAGAATGGAAGACGATTTTCATCGAGGCTTTTTCACTGTCTTGATGAAATTCTTTACTGATTTTGTCATTTGTATCAAGTGACTTTAGGCCATTCATTGTAATGTCGTCATCAAATTTAGGCGAGTTAAGCGCAAGCGGTGTAATGATAACACCTAAGATGACAAGCCAACTAATGACACTAAGCCATTTGTTTTTAGCTATAAATGTTCCAAGTTTGTATAATAGCTTTGCCAATGTGTTTCCTCCTATTTTATAAGTTTTGATGATCTAAGTCTGGAATAATGCAATTATCAATTATGCGTTTTTGTTGGTTAGTATGTTTCTCGATAAAAGGCGCTTAGATTCATATTACAATGGTTAATGTAACAAGATATAAGAGTGAAGGGTACCATTAAAAATTTAATGGCGTTGAAAAAAGCGACATTTTGTAAAAAATGTTGGAGAATAAGTGAGTGAGAGAATAAAAATGAATATAAAAAAACAGGTAACATAATGTATGTACCTGAGAATGTTGTTTATGTATAAGGTCAATTAGTTTACCCAACAGCCAATAAGGCATAACGCTCCGATTAGAAAAATTAATACCCCTGGAATATATATTTTTTCTCGTAAATCAATATCGCGTTTATAGGCAACAAATCTACTGGTGGCGATTAATGCTATGCCGATAAGTAATAAGATAATTGAAAAAATGAGCATCAACCTAGCCTCCTTAATCCATATGTTAAAAATGTACGTAATTACTATAATAACGCTTTCATCCTTATTATATTATCTAACGAACTATTTTTATAGGGAAATATTAATATATTGTAAAATTG
>NZ_PPRC01000134.1 GCF_002902565.1 Staphylococcus petrasii
TGGTCAATCACATGATTGGAGTAAATTAGGTACAAACATCGTAGGTATCGTAGAAAACGGCGTAAGCGTATTAGGTAAATTATTCGGTTTCTAATATAACCTGAACATTTATAAATACTTAGTTTTCATAAAATAAAAATAACGGAATGGAGAGATTATAATGCAAAAATTAGCAGAAGCAATCGCAAACACAGTACAAGCTGGTCAATCACATGATTGGGGTAAATTAGGTACAAACATCGTAGGTATCGTAGAAAACGGCGTAAGCGTATTAGGTAAATTATTCGGTTTCTAATAAACACTAAACATTTATAAATTACTTAGTTTTCAAAAATAAAAATAACGAGATGGAGAGATTAAAATGCAAAAATTAGCAGAAGCAATCGCAAACACAGTACAAGCTGGTCAATCACATGATTGGAGTAAATTAGGTACAAACATCG
>NZ_PPRC01000135.1 GCF_002902565.1 Staphylococcus petrasii
TATTTAGTTAGAGTAATTAAAATATTTATTGTAAACTAAGGTGTTTAGGTAAAAAACCCATACGCTATGCGTATGGGTTCAACTTATTAGAAAGGTACATAAAAGTACTAACTATTTCAAATGTTTAAAACTTTTAATCTTAAAAAGTTAATATAAAATAGATGTTAAGTTAATTTATTGAAATATTTATTTTGTAAAACAGTTACATATTAGCTTTATCAAAAATATCTTTTCGCCAATTTAAATCAAAGTTTCCTGCAAGCTCTCTATAAGATTCATTAATTGCGTTATATAGTTTCGTTTCATCAAGATTGTTGTATAACATACCAAGTAATTCCTCGTTTTTTAATGGGAAAATTTTAACTAAATTAGCAACTTCATTTTTATTAGATGATTTTAATGGAACGCTAGCTACTGCACGCCAAATATTAATAGTGTTATCGTCTAATTCATTAGCTATAAATAAAGTAATGACATTTTTATTAAAGTTATCCACTGTTAAATTTGTAGCATGGCGTAATACAGGTTCCCATTCACCACGTTTCTGAGCATGAGCATTCATTAATGTCACTTCGAGCATTAATGTCATATTTTTATATTCTATGACAATATCGCCAGCCCCACCAGTAGCATGTGATAGTGGACGCATTTCACCATCCAAAGTTAAATTGAGGCTTTTTGTAAGAGAAAATTTTTCTTCAGAAATATAATACCACGCTATTGCGACGATATATTCAAAAATCGTCGGAACTGTTGCAGACTCAGATACTTCTTTTTTAATTTTTTCATCCTCTCTATTTTTAAATAGCTCTAAAATGTTAATAACTTTTTCTTTAGGAAAAGTTGTAGATATAAATTTTTTAAATTTTTCTTCTTTATGAGTTAACACTACGCTCTCAATTTGTGAAGTTTCTGTAATCCCTAAGACTTTTTTAATTGAGTTAAGAATACTAGATTTATCTAAGTTTAATATTTCAGTAATTGTGAGCTCTTTATAAAATGGAGATTGTAAATTTTCTTCATAATTTTCATAATCATCAGATCCACTTAAATTCATAACACTAAAAATTATTGATAAAATTTCTTGATTAGTACCATTTACTAATCCATTATTAAAATCCAATAATCCTGATAAATTAAAAGTCCGTTTAGTCATGTCTCGATATTCACGAACAATATCATCTTTTTTTGATAATATAAATTGGCTATAAATCAAAGTATTATCATCTGATAATAAATAATTATCCGCGTTTTCTTCTAAAAAATCCTGGAT
>NZ_PPRC01000013.1 GCF_002902565.1 Staphylococcus petrasii
ATAGTAACGTGCCTCCTAAGATGAAAATAATCATCTTTATCTATTATTTATATTAAGTATAATAAATATACTCCATAAACAACAAACGTGCAAGATAATTGTTTTAATCCAAAGAAAAAAGGCTAAGACATTTATTTGTCCCAGCCTCAAATGAATTTCTAAATATTTAATTATCCGAAGTACACATCTTGATAATCTTCATTTTTTTCTAATACGTCTTTCGCAAATGGGCAAGATGCGATGATTTTTAAATTGTTTTCACGCGCATGTTGAACCACCGCATCTACTAATTTAGTGCCTAAACCTTGGCCGCCTAACTCATCAGACACGCCAGTGTGGTCAATGTCGATTTCATTATTATCAACTTGTTTGTAAGTAATTACTGCTTGAGGATTGTTTTCATCGTCACCAACGTAAAACTTGTTATTACCTTGTTTAATTTCTTCAGCCATGTTACGTCACTCCTTTAATAAAGTCATAGTAATATGTATCACTTTTCCAGAAAAACAAAACATTCGATAAATAAATTTTAGAATATAAAGATTATACAAATTGTTATAAACAGAGATATTGCTTTTTTTAAACAGAACCGATATAGTTGAGAACGAAATTATTACGTTTTGGAGGGGTTTAGTTGTTTTTGAAAAGGGCGTCCGTACTGATCCTCATTATGAGCTTAAGTATCGCTTTATCAGCTTGTAGCACGACACACAGTACGCATACAAAAGAGAAAGTTACAACCAAAAATAAAATCAACATCTATACGACTGTATTCGCATTCAAAAGCTTTACGCAACAAATTGGCGGTAAATACGTCAACGTGGATACGATTTATCCTCCAGGCGCGGACACGCATACGTATGAACCAAGTCAACGCGACATGATTAATATCGCTAAAAGTGATTTATTTATCTATTCAAGTGATGATTTAGATCCAGTTGCAGCAAAGATTACGAAATCAATGAACAATGATGACATGAAATTAGCGGTGGCAGATGGGCTTAGTCATAAAGACTTATTAACAGAAGACGATGACCATGATGAACATGAACATCACCATGCTGAAGCGGGGCATGATCCTCACGTATGGTTAGATCCAGTATTAGATAAAAAATTTGCTAAGAAGATTAAAGATGATTTAGTGAAACGAGATCCATCACATAAAGCGTATTATGAACATAATTTTCAAAAGTTAAACCAAGATTTAACACAGTTGGATAAAGAATTAACACAAATAACGACGCATCCTAAACGTGATAAAGTAGTGATTTCTCATGATTCATTAGGCTATTTAGCACATCGCTATCACTTTGAACAAGAAGGCGTTAGTGGCATGAATAACGAAGAGCCAAGTCAGAAAGATATTCTTGCGATGATTAAACAAATTGATCAAACACATCAACCTTACATCTTATATGAGCAAAATATTACGTCTAAAATCACAGATGTCATTCGCGATGAAACTAAAGCCAAACCAGTAAGTTTCAACAACTTATCCGTCTTAACAAAAGAACAAGCCAACGACGACACATTAACCTTCCAATCCATCATGAAGAAAAACATCAAAGCCCTAGACAAAGCATTGAATGAATAACTCATTATTAAATAACCCCCTTATCCCAGGTTATGGAATAAGGGGGTTATCTTATAATATTAAGACCATCTAATATAACTTACTGTTGTATTATAGTATTCCTCAAAGCCATGAATACCATCGGCACCACCTAAACCAGATTCTCTCCAGCCAGCATGATAACCATTGATAACTTCTTCCGCTTCACAATTCGCATACACTTCACCGAATTTAAGGCGTTCTGTCGCTTCCATCACTTCTTTTAAATTCTCAGAGAAGATATATGAAGATAAACCAGCATTTGTATCGTTCGCCGCGTCAATCACTTCGTCAAAGTCATTATAAGTTGTCACCGCAAGCACAGGACCAAAGATTTCTTCTTTAAACGCACTATCGCTAGTTTTCACATTATCGATAATCGTAGGTTCATAGAAGAAACCAGCACGGTCCATTTTATGGCCACCTAACACAAGGTTAGCACCATTCTTAACCGCTTCTTGTACTTTCTCATCAATGCTATCTAATTGTTTCTGATTAATAATCGCACCGTAATCTGTATTGTCATCAAATGGATCGCCCACTTGAAGTTGACTCATGCGTTCTTTAGCTTTAGTGATAAAGTCATCATGCACATCTTCATGCACGAAGATACGTTCAGGGCATGTGCATACTTGGCCCGCATTATTAATACGCGCTGTCACGATATATTCCACTGCTTTATCTAAGTCAGCATACGGTGTCACTAAGACTGGCGCATTACCGCCTAACTCAAGATTAACTTTCTTCACAGTATCCGCAGCATTTTTATAAACGGCTTTACCAGCAGCCATACTACCTGTTAATGACACTAATTGAATATCCTTATGCGTCGCAAGTTGCGTACCTACAGTGTCACCAGTACCAGGTACGATTTGAATTAAACCAGCTGGGATTGTTGATGCACGGAATAATTCCGCTAATTTCAATGTTAATAATGTTGTTTCCTCACTTGGTTTAATGACTACAGAACAACCAGTCACCACTGCCGGAATGACTTTACGCATTAATACCATGATTGGCGCATTCCATGGCACAATGCCGGCTGTAACCCCAATTGGTTTCTTCGTTAATTGAATATTTTCATTCGCCACACTGTTTTGTAGCACTTCGCCTTTATTGCTCATACTTAAGCTCGCCATATAGTCGATATATTGCACCGCTTTATCAATTTCTCCCTCAGCTTGCGCAAGCGTCTTACCTTGCTCCTCGACATATAACTTCGCTAACTCATCCTTATTTTGTTCCAATAAAGGAATCAATAATTTTACATGTTCCGCACGAGTTGGCGCAGGCACACGTTCCCATTCACGTTGCGCATGTTTCGATTTCTCAATCGCCTCATTTACTTCTTCTTCCGTCGCAAACGTAATTGTATCAATTTTTTCGCCCGTTGCAGGATTAATTACATCCATCGTCTCATTTGACTTACTCTCTACAAATTCATTATTAATAAATAGTTGATTGGTCATTTAAGACACCTCCAACCATAGTATTCCCCGAAATTCTTTTTTTATTCTTTTTTGAAAAGTCAGAGAAACATACGAGCTATCTGAAACTTCATTTTCAAGAACAAAAAACGCCACAAAAAAGCAAGAATAGAAAGTGAGAAACGGCACATAATTATGCACCAATAATGGACAAAAACATTCAAATTGACGATGAACAACAGAAAGTGTATAATTTATCTCCAAATCGAAATGAAATTCTAGAATGTGAGGTGAGGAAATGGACCGCACAAATGCTTCATTAAAAGCATTTATAGGACTACATAGGGCATTGGATGCGTTAGAGAAAGTAGTTAAACAAGATGTTCAAAATTACGGACTAAACGTCACAGAATTTGCCGTCTTGGAATTACTTTACAATAAAGGCCCACAACCAATTCAACGCATCAGAGATAGAGTACTTATCGCTAGTAGTAGTATTTCTTATGTGGTGAGTCAACTTGAAGTGAAAGGTTGGATTACGCGTGATAAAGACCCTAATGATCAACGTGTTTATCATGCAACTTTGACTGACAAAGGACAACAATTCATGGCGAAAATCTTCCCTCAACATGCTACAACACTGACACATGCTTTCTCAGAATTAACAGAAGAGGAACTGATTACGCTTCAACACGCATGTAGGAAATTAAGTAATCAAATAGCAGAAGTTTAGACATAACATAAAAGGTTCTCATTGGTACGCAAATTGTACCCGTGAGAACCTTTCGTATTATTGATGTCTTGAAGATGTAAATTGAATAAAGCCTCGATACATAATTGGGATGAGGAGTATGAAACCGAACAAGCCCATGATTGGGAAGACTTTTCCGATTAAAGAAATGAAACCGATAAACGTACATATAAACGTAACGATGGCCATTGCGATAATCAGCACGAAATAGCCTTTGGAAAAGGGCTCCGTAAAACGAGAAGCGAAGGCATACATTAACCCAACGACCGTATTATAAATTACCAAAATCATAATAATCGACATTATTGTTCCTAATAATGGAGAAATTTGACGTGCCAATAATAGGGTAGGGAGCGCGACGGATTGAATGTGCTCAAACTCAGTGATTAAGCCTAAATTAATCATCAATAGTAAGAACGTAATGATGATGCCACCTAATAAACCGCCCCAAAGCGCCGATTGACGATGTTTCAAACGACCACCCATGACACTTAAGAAACTAAACGCAGCCGCAATTTGGAGACTGGCATAATTTAAACCATCAAACCACCAACCAAGCGATAACCCGTGACGATGTTCAGCGTAATCATTGGCAGCAGTGAAGTTTAAATGTCCCGTCATAAAGTAATAAATTGCGATAATTGTCACTACAATAACTAAGAAAGGCGTCACTCCACCTAACACAGCGATTAAACGGTCGAAATTTAAAAATAACGTCACTAGAATAAGAAGCACTAACAGTAGGGAACTTATCCAGAAAGGTAAGCCGAAGCTTTCATGTATAGTCGATGCACCACCAGCCGTCATAATAATCGCCAATGAAAATAAAAATATAGTAAGAATAATATCAAATAAACGTGCCATCCAAGAAGGTAAATAAAACCGTATCGACTCAGAATGGTTATGCGACTTTATGCGATAACCTGTTTGTAAAACAAAAATCCCGCCTAACGTCACGACGATACCCGTAATAAGGATTCCTGGAATACTATAGCTACCATTACTTGTGAAAAATTGAAAAACCTCTTGTCCTGTCGCGAAACCAGCACCTACAACAACACCAACAAACGCAAACGCGACCATAATCGTCTCTTTAAAATACTGCACTTTCTAAAAAATCCTTTCAAACTTTAAAAATATTAATAAAAAACAATTATATATTTTAACGAAATTTCACAGAAAAATAAATACTAAAGTTTACATGAAACGTACACTGTCTTCACAGAAAAGTCATGTAAAAAAGTGAAATACAATAGTAATGCAGTCTTAAAGAAAGTTTGATAGTATAACACAGTATTAAGTAAAAACTAGGAAATGAATTTTTTAATCGAGGAAGGTGTAGGTATGTCTTTAGATTTACCTGTCATGCTCATCATTGTGCTATTTTTAGCGCTAGGTATCTTTAGCCAATGGTTAGCGACACGTATCAAATGGCCTTCAATCGTCGTCATGTCGATTGTAGGATTATTAGTAGGGCCAATACTAGGACTAGCAAATCCTCAACACACGTTGGGATCGGATGTATTTAGTCCTATTGTTTCATTAGCCGTAGCAATTATTTTATTTGAAGGAAGTAGTAACTTAGATTTCCGTGAATTAAAAGGAATTTCTAAAGCAATTATTCGTATTATTACGATAGGCGCTGCAATTTCATGGATTTTAGGTGCAATTGCCTTAAACAGAATTTTAGATTTCCCATTATCTGTATCAGTCGTAATGGGTGGACTATTCTTAATTACCGGACCAACAGTGATTCAGCCACTGCTCAAACAAGCGAAAGTGCGCAAGAGCGTGGATTCCATCCTACGTTGGGAAAGTATTATTTTAGACCCGATTGGTCCAATTTTAGCTTTAACCGCATTCTATATTTACCAAATCATTGAACAAGGTTTCGGTTTACAAGTTATTTTTCTATTTATCTTGAAAATTGTCATCACAGCCGCAATCGGATTTGGCGCATCATTCATATTCAATTGGTTTATCCAACGCGATATGATTCCACAAAACTTAATGCCATCTATTCAACTCGTCTTCATCTTGTTGGTATTTAGTATATGTGACCAAATCTTACAAGAATCAGGCTTATTAGCCGTAACCATCTTTGGTTTAATGATGGCACGTTACAAACGTCATGACTTAATTTTCAAAGAGTCAGATCATTTCGTTGAAAATGCTTCATCCATATTAGTTTCAACCGTGTTTATTCTGATTACATCATCATTAACATCAACGGTATTAATGGATGTCTTATCATGGCAATTACTTGTCTTTGCGATAGTGATGATTATTATCGTGCGTCCAGTTTCAGTACTACTATCAACGATTGGTACTGAAATCACGAAAAAAGAACGCTTACTTGTGGGAATGATGGCACCACGAGGCATCGTCGTTCTAACAGTAGCTCAATTCTTTGGCGGCTTATTTATGAATGACCATGTCAAAATGGCAAGTTATATTACACCAGTAACATTCGGTTTAGTATTTATTACCGTAGTGATTTACGGCTTTAGTTTCACACCAATCAGTAAATTACTCGGTTTAGCAAGTACAGAACCACCAGGTGTCATTATTGTAGGTGAGAGTGAATTCTCTTTCCATTTAGGTAGCAAACTTCGTGAACATGACATTCCAGTAATGGTCTTTAACTTATTTGAGAACACATCAACGAAAGCAGAAGAATACGGCTTTGAAATATTCAAAGGCAACTTACTTTCAAGTAGTGACCGTATCTATGCAGATCTAATTCGTTACAATAAATGTTTACTCATGACGAAATCATTTATCTTCAATAGTTTAGCCTTTAACGAATTAGTACCAGAGTTCGGTTTGAATAATGTCAGCATGATGCCTGTATCATTTACCGACGAACAGGCTAGAAATAATCTCAATGGTCCATTACGTAACCATATTTTATTTGATGAAAATCATAGCCCAAGATGGTTCGACAATACCATTGTGAATAAAAATATTGTGGAAGTACATGCAGAAGAATATGACAACATTACAGATAACGACATGATTATTTATCATATTGATGATAATAAAGTAGTTTCGTTTAATAAGAGTAGTAAGCCACTACCTCAATATGACCACGGTACCTACGGCATATTGAGAGACGTGTATTAAGAAAAATAGGCTCTAAGATAGATTGACACTCACTTAAGTTGCTACGCGTTCCTGGGATGCCGTCTCAGCCTGTAGTCTTCGACTGGCACTGCTCCCCTAGGAGTCTTCGCAACTACGTTTCGTTATCTATCTTAGAACACCTTATACAAGTACACTCGTAGCTCATTTTAGAATTTCTTACATATTTATTAATATCAAAAAGTATACTTTGTAAAGTATTCATAAATATGTATTATGTATTGAACTATATATTTAATTAATATTGATAATATAAAACTAAACCAAACAAATAAGACTGGCGAAGATATTATTCTTTGCCAGTCTTTTTCGCTATCGATAATAATGATATTTAAAGTTATTTATTTAGTCGGTAAAGTATATACTAATAAAATTGAATAGATGTACTTATATGTGTAAGTAATACTAAATATAAATAACGAATGGCGTTGTGTGACGCCCGAGGGAACAGTACAAGTTGAAGACCTTAGAAATCCCCACAGATTTATCTGTGAGGAATTTCTGGCTGAAACTGTACCCTGGGCAAGCATCACAACAGAATGAGTGAAAGTTTATTTGGATATTACTTCAAATATCTATCGTGCATTAATAATTTTAGAATGCGGATTTGTTCTAACATTTCTTTACCTTCGTTAGTATCCTTAATCTTCTTACGTTGTAATTCTTCATCCACTACACGACGCACTGATAATTCATCTGCACCATCTGAAAGTACTTTATCTCTCGCATCAAAATGTTGATGTGCCACCAATTGCATACCAAATGAATTATAAAGCAACGTATATCCCGCAATACCTGTCGTCTTCTGATACGCTTTAGAGAAACCACCATCAATAACAATCATCTTGCCATCAGCTTTGATAGGATCCTCACCATCAATCTCTTTAACAGGCGTATGTCCATTAATAATACGTCCCTCATCTGGATTTAAGCCAAAGTCTTTCAACATCTTACGAATCATATCTACATCTTCACGTAAATAATAATATGGGTTTTTAGGCTCTTTGTGAGACGCTTTATCTTCAATAAAGTAACGTTCGAATGTTGTCATCGCTCTTTTTCCGAAAAGTGAACTATATTTACCTGTCCATAAATACCATACTAAATCAGTTGAAAGGTCATCCGTCATGTCTTTGTTGTCATACGCTAAACGTACATGTTTTTCAAAGACATCAAGTAAGTCACGACCTTTATGTAATTCGCCTTCAATTTCAAACGATTCCATTTCTCCATTTTCATCGACAGGAATACATCCATGAATAAGAAGGTTGCCATTGTAAGGTAGGTAAAGTTTACCTTTTTGCATTAAGAATGCCATATGGCGTTTTAATTTCTCAGATTGTTGGAAAGAAAGTAACAATTTATTGATGACTTCTTCTTCTTCAGGTAATAATTTGCCTGGGTCTTTTGGATCAACTGTACTAAAGCACGTGTCTTTTAAAGGATATGTTTTGCCGTAAATTGTAATTTCGTTCGTATCATAGTTGACCTTTTCAAGAACTAAACGATCGTCCATTTCAAAGCTTGGACGGCGTTTAATAATAGGCATTTCCAATTTGAATTGAATCATCGCGATGGCTTGATGAATCTTAGTGATTTGGTCCTCTTCAAGTTTAGATAAGCCAGCAGGATTGTCGGGACGTTTCTTCGGTTTGAAGGCAGGGTTGTCGCCGTTATAATGTTCTTCAGCTAGTGTGAGTAGAGGTCGTAAATTAATACCATAAGCGTCTTCAATAATATCTAAATTGTCGTAGCGCGCACAGATACGTAGGAGGTTAGCGAGACACACTTTAGAGCCCGCATAGGCACCAATCCATAATACGTCGTGGTTACCCCATTGAATATCGACAGAATGATAATCGATTAAAGTGTCCATAATTTTATCTGGTTGTGGGCCACGATCGTAGATATCACCAACAACGTGAAGGTGGTTTACGACAAGGCGTTGTACTGTGTAAGACAATCCAATGATTAAATCGTCTGATTGTTCAAGCTCAATAATTTGATTAACGAGTGTTTCGTAGTAAGATTTCTTATTATTAAATTCGTTACTTTTATAAAGGAGTTCTTCCACGATATATGTAAATTCTTCAGGTAAGGCTTTACGTAACTTAGAACGTGTATATTTTGAAGAACAGTAAGTAATAAGTTCGATTAAACGTTCGATTGTCGTGATATACCAAATGTTTAATTTACCTTTAGAATCGAAGTTGTTTTTCACAAGTTTTAATTTTTCTTCTGGATAGTAAACGAGGGCAGCTAGGTCATCAATTTCTCTTTGAGATAATTTATCTGTGAAGATGTCATTGATTTTAGCGCGCACGTTACCTGAACCATTGCGTAGCACGTGTTGGAATGATTCATATTCACCATGTAAGTCGCTCACAAAGTGTTCTGTGCCTTTAGGTAATTCTAGAATAGACTCTAAATTGATGATTTCTGTAGCAAGTTTTTCTGGACTATCGTATTGTTGAGACAATAAATCTAAGTATTTCTTTCTTAATTCACTTTCAGTCGTTTGCGTCATTTATTTTTTCACTCCTGTGTGGGATTGTCGTTTGTTTTTTAAAAGGATAACAAATATAAAACCGCTTACATAAATTATCTTTAAAAAGCTTCACTTTTTCAATGGTGATGCTTAAATTGTCGAAATTAAAATACGAAAAACCCCTCCATGCTAGATGAAGGGGTAAAAAACTTAACGCGTACGTTTTCTGTTTTTAATGAAGATAACATATAGTAAGTACAAGATGGCTAAGAAGATAATGACATACATGATGTAAGAATAAGTGTGTAATCCAGCCATTAATGCGTCAAAGCTGTCACTTAGTAAACGGCCTAATAAAATAAGCGCAAAGTTCCAAATCGTTGTACCTAATAATGATAAGACTGTAAATGTAACTACATTCATTTTATTGATACCGGCAGGAATGGTAATCAATACACGTAAAACTGGGATGAAGCGGCATAATAACACAGCCCAAGCACCATAGCGTTTAAACCAATCGTTGGCGCGCTTGACGTCTTTACCTTTCAACTTGAACCATTTCCCGTGCTTATCAACAAAGCGATAAATGCTTTCTTCTCTGATTAAACGACAAATATAATACAAAATTAATAAGCCAATTAATGAGGCTATCGTTGAAATAAGGAATAGAAGCGGGATAGATAAGCCAGATTTAACTGACATTAATCCAGCAAACGTTAAAATAATTTCAGAAGGGACAACAGGCAACACATTCTCTAACAAGATAAGAATAAATATGGCTGCGTAGCCCCATTTACTTATAAAGTCGGTAATTAATTGTTCCATTTATAATAAAGAACTCCTTTGATTTTAAGCATTAAACTATAATAAAAAATTCATAGTAAATTCATTATAATAAAATTTACTATGAATTGCTTGTATAAACCTAAAAGGTCATTATTTTAGAGCTTTTAAGTAGCGATGATACAGTTGATTTGCTTCTTCATCATCTTCGATACCATAGACATTCATGCGTCCATCTCTAAACAAGGTAATTTCATAATCTTTATCTTGAATGAGTTTCGCAAATGAAGTCGATTTCACCATATCACCTGGGAAATGTTCCGCATGTTCGAAGACAGCGGGTTGGTATCTAAAGAGATACGTTTTACCACACAGACTTTCAATGTGTTGTTGTTGCTTCGTTTCTAATAATTCGTAATGTTGTTGTTCACAAACCTCACAGGCGCTGTCTTTCAAGATATCGACATTCATGGCTTTGAAGTTAATGTCGAACGCTTCAATCGTAAGTAATTTTTTGGAAAAGCCTTTTCCAGATAAATAACGAATGGCTTCGGATACTTCATAACTTGCCACTTGGGTAATGACAGGAGGTAAGACGCCATTAATGGCACAACTTTCGCCAGTAGAAGGCATACGTTTTAATAAACATTTTAAGCAAGGGCCCTCATAGTCGATGCCATAGACAGAACCTTTACTACCAACTGCAGCGCCATACACCCATGGAATATGGTGTTTATGACATACTTCATTAATAAGGTAGCGAATTTTAAAATGGTCCATACCGTCAATGACAATGTCAGGATCCACATTATTCAGAATATCCTCTATATTAGTAGAATCAATTTCTTGATAAAATGCTTGAACCTCAACATTGGAATTAATATGCGCCAATTTTTCTTTAACGGCGTGTACTTTAGGCACCATGTTTGAGGCGTCATCTTCTGTGTACAATGCTTGGCGATGTAGATTGGATTCTTCCACAATATCCATATCAACAATGGCCAAGTGATGGGCACCCATGCGGGCTAATAGCTCTGCCACATGGCTGCCTAATGCACCGGCACCAAGTATTAAAATCTTTGCATTCGATAGGGCGTGTTGCCCATTTTTACCAAAAGCATGAAAACGCATTTGACGATTGTAGCGTTGCATTATAAGAATCCTAATCCTTCAGTTGGGCTTGATGCTTGTGCAGTATATTTCACTGGAATTCGGCCAGCTTCATAAGATAAACGACCAGCTTCAATACCTAATTTCATCGCTTCTGCCATCTTAACAGGGTCTTTCGCACCTGAAACTGCTGTGTTTAATAAGATTCCGTCAGCACCTAATTCCATTGCGTGACAAGCATCTTTAGCTGAGCCAATACCAGCATCCACGATAACTGGAACGTTAGCATTTTTAATGATATAGCTAAGGTTTAATTGGTTGTTAATACCGCGGCCTGTACCGATTGGAGAAGCAAGTGGCATAACGGCATGTACACCTAATTCTTCTAAACGTTTTGCTAAAACTACGTCATTAGAAATGTAAGGACATACGATATAGCCTCTCTCTAACAACACTTTACAAGCTTCGTATGTTTCAAAAGGATCAGGTAATAATGTTTCGTCATCACCGATAACTTCTACTTTAATCATGTCACATACGCCGGCATGTTTCGCGATTTCTGCGATACGAATAGCTTCTTCAGCTGTTTTAGCACCAGCAGTATTTGGGAATGTGATGAAATCTTTTAAATTAATATTCGCAAGTGGGTTAGGTAAGTTTTTATCATATAAGTTCATACGTCTTACTGCGAATGTAAGCACATTTGTTTCTGACGCTTTAATCGCTTGCGTTTGGATGTCCTCATTTTCAAATTTACCAGTACCTAATAATAAACGAGATTGTAATTCTAATGATCCGATTTTAAACATTTTATCCGCCTCCAACAAATTCTAATAATTCTAATTGATCATCTTCACGTACAGTGTGATTATCATATTCTTCTTGTTTAATTAATGTTTTATTATGCTCGACAATGACACGTTCAGGGTCTAATTCAAGTGAGTGAAGCACTTGAGTAATCGACTGTTCTGCGTCGAATGTGAACGCATCACCATTAATGATACACTTCATTATTTGACCTCCTTGAAACATTAAATGACTCGTAATTGCGTGGTTTAACGCCAGTGAATAGCCAGTTTGCGATATCTCGGCCTATGACAGGTGAAAGTAAAATACCGTTACGGTAATGACCAGAAATGACGTATAAACCATCGTCTATGCGGTCCATGATAGGCAATTCGCCATCCGTATAAGGACGCACGCCAGACCATTGTTTAATAACCTTACCTTGGGCTAATTCGGGAATACGTTCATTCGCATATTGATGCAACCATGAAACGCCTTGGTCGGTATTGCCGACAGAGTAATTGTCGAACTCACTTGTTGCACCGATAAGGAAACGATTTGGCTGTTTCGGCACGATATAGCAACCATTCGTCATAAAGACCGTTTCTTTTAAATCTAAGTCGTCATGTTCAACTAACAATACTTCACCTTTAACACCAACTACCTCGCGTGGAAGTTGGTAGTGTTCTAATAATTTAGAACTCCAAGCACCGCAAGCCACAATCACTTTCTTAGCATGTAATTGACCATTTGATGTAGATACCTCGTAATAGCCGTTTTGGTGTTCAATACTGAGCACTTCAGTTTGGTAATAACGATGTATATTGCGTTGTTGTAGTGATTTAAAGAGTGCTTTCGTATAATGATTGGCATTGATTTGCCCATCATTTGGAATATAGATGGCCATTTCACTTGATGTAACATGACCATGTGTTAAATCAATTAAATCCTCATCAGATAATTCCACTACACTTGGGTCCATGGAACTTAAGAATTCGTATTGTTGTCTTAAACTTTCAATATCCTTAGGGCGATTTGCCACTTTAATTAATCCCGATGATTGATATTGAATATCGATTCCTGTTTCATTTTCCAATGCTTCGCACAGTTCTGGGAAAAGTGAGCGCGATTCGAGCGCGAGTCTAAATAAATCCGTATCTTCAGTAAATTCATTTTGTGCACCTAGCATACCGCCTGCTTTATAAGAAGCATGTTTACCAGGAACATCTCTGTCGACAATAGCGACATCCATTTGTGATTGACTTAAATGTCGTGCAATAGACATACCAATCACACCTGAGCCAATAATAAGAACATCATGCATCTTTCAACCACTCCTTTCGTAACTGTTCGATTTGTTGTAAAGATGCGTTCATAAAGAAAGAAATTGCACATATACCAGCAAACCCTTTAGGTAATTGGTGAATCGTTTCTTTCGTGATGCCACCAATAGCATAAATAGGTATTGGCAAACGCAAAACGTCATTGACCTCGTCTTGTGAACGTGGTTGTTGATTGGGTTTAGACGGCGTTTTGAAAATGTGGCCATAAAACACATAATCAAGACCATGTTCATAAGCTTGTTCCACAGATTGCTTGGAATGGGTCGACATACTGACTTCGACATTTGGATGTAGTTGTTTATAGTCGAAAGCAGCTGTATCCATCTCACGACAATGTAAGCGCGAAAGACTTAATGATTCCAGTAACTCTGTGTCACTGTGAATGATTACTTTCTCTTTTGGAAAGCCGGCATCTAAAAGTCGAGTGATGAAGTGAAATAACGCTTCACGTGACATAGGGGTACGAAAGAGTAGCCCGTCTATGCCTTTAGCTATAGCTAAGAAATGCTTTGAATCTTCGTCTGTTAAATCTTTGTAAGTCGTTATTGCAATAAATATATGCCTCACCCCTTGAACAATAAAAAAACGCTATCACCCTCGTAGGGAAATAGCGTTTAGCTCAACTTTATGATATCCTTTGCGCCACTTTCCTACGCCAGTACAAACTGGATCAGGTTCCAGGAATTATAAAGTCCGTTCTTTACTCTCAGCCTTAAACAAAGGCACTTCCAGTGGATGATGAATCATTATTCATTTATAAAATATTTAATAGCGTTTCAGTTCAATTTCATTTTACAGCTTTTCCGAATAGAGTTCAAATCTTAATCCAAACTAAATATCGCACGACCTTTTTCAGAGAATAAAAGAATAATACAAACAAGCACAATTTAATAAAAAAGTATTAAAAATATATTGTAAACGTTTACACAAAGTGATATTATATTTAAAAATAAGTAATCAATATTGAAATGACAGGGATGAAAGGCGGTCGAAAAACCGAAGAAAACTGCGTAATCATTTAGTACGGCAACACTTATTTAGAATCAACAAATATAAATGAAAGTAGGACAGGAACATGGGTCAAGGACAAAGAAAGAGTAATGTGCGTTGGATGTTCGCACTATTGTTTTTTATTATAGGAGTTATCGCATATATGGATAGATCGAATATCTCATATATTGCACCACAAATGATGAAAGATTTACATATGGACAAGCAACAGTTTGGTCTGTTAGCTTCATTCTTCTCACTAGGTTATGCGTTAATGCAAGTACCTTCAGGGATGTTAGCAGAGAAGTTTGGTCCACGTAAGATGATCACAGTCGCATTAGTATGGTGGAGTGCTTTTACAATCTTTACAGGAATGATTAAACATCACGGTTTATTATTCTTAGTACGTTTCTTATTTGGTATTGGGGAAGCGCCAATGTATCCATCTAATGCTGTATTTAACTCAACTTGGTTCTCTAAAGATGAGAAGGGAAGGGCATCAAGTGCATTACTTGCAGGTTCATATTTCGGACCAGTATTAGCGCCAATTATTACTATCGCCATTGTAAATGCGTTTAACTGGCAAGCAGTATTCTATATCTTCGGGGCAGTAGGTATCTTAATCGCGATTCTATGGGGAATTATCGCGAAAGACTTACCAGAACATCATCGTATGGTCAACGAAGCGGAAAAAAGATATATTGTGGAGAACCGTGATTTAGTTCAAACAAGTAAATCACTGCCACCTTGGAATCAATTCTTCCGTCGCTTTAGTTTCTATGCGATTGCAGGACAATACTTTGTAGTTCAATTTATCATTGCTTTATTCTTAATTTGGTTACCAACATATTTAACTGAACAATATCACGTAGAATTTAAACACATGACAATCAGTTCATTACCATGGTTTATCATGTTTATCTTAATTCTATCTGCAGGTGCCATTTCAGATAAAATCTTACATAGTGGTCAATCACGCTTTGTCGCTAGAGGTGTTATCGCCATTGTTGGCTTTATCGTATTTGCGGTATCTATCTTCTTCGCAGTACACACTGAGAGCTTATACATCACTATCTTCTGGTTATCACTTGGTTTAGGTGGTATGGGTATCTCAATGGGTATGAGCTGGGCAGCAGCGAATGACATCGGACGTAACTTCGCCGGTACCGTTTCAGGTTGGATGAACTTATGGGGTAACCTTGGTGCCTTAGTTAGTCCATTCTTAGCAGGTGCATTAGTAACTTCATTAGGTTGGTCAATGACATTCCAACTACTAATCGTACCAGCAGTCATTGCAGTGATTTTATGGTTCTTTGTTTCACCAGACAAACCGCTTATTCAAGATGAACGCAAAGAATTAAAATAATCATGTTCATTTTCAAAAGCAAATAATTATTTAATACTGAAGTAGATGTGATACAACTAAAGCAACAACAATATTGAAGGTGATTAAATGATTATTATCAATGCCAAACTTAAAGTAAAGGAAGAAAACCGTGATGAATACTTAGAACTAATGCGTAAACTCGTTGAAAGTTCTAGTCAAGAACCGGGTAATACGTTCTATCATCACTATGAAGATGTGAAAGAACGCAACACGTTCGTCGTGGTTGAGAATTATAAAGATGAAGAAGCAGTACAAGCGCACAACCATTCAGACCACTTCAGAGCATTCAGTGAAAATGTTGGCAAATACATTTCAGAAGAACCTGTTATCGACGTAGCAGAAACAAAATAATATAACTTTAGACCTTGGCTAGTGATCTTCACTAGCCAAGGTCTTTCTTTTTATAATCATGCTACCGATGAGCAAACTTAAAAAGTGTTATCATAGATATGTATGCTTTATAGAAAGGAAAGATAATATTGGGAAATGTATTTCAGTCTCTTATACAATTCGATAAAGCCAAAATTGACTTTATGAAAGGGATTCGCCAAGGCTTATTAATGATTATCCCAGCATTAATTGGTTATTTTCTTGGCAATTTTAGTTTCGGCTTACTTGTATCAACAGGGGCATTAGCACATATATACGTCTTTCAAGGACCACCCCGTTCTCAACTTAGAATGGTTATTTTATGTTCTATTTCATTTGCGATTTGTATGATGCTCGGTACCTTAACCGTAGCACAACCACTTCTTTATGGTTTCTTATTACTTGTTGTCACAGTGGTACCATTTTATATCTTTAGTGCCTTGAAGATTGCTGGACCATCTTCTACATTCTTCTTAGTCACATTTTGTTTACCTAGTAACTTACCTGTAGCGCCTGAACAAGCGTTATATCGTGGGTTTGCTATTTTAATCGGTGGTGCATTAGCGACACTTGTTGTGATTATTATGATCTTCTTCCGTAAACAACGCGTTGAAGACCGCGCAATTACAGCTGACTTCACAATGATTAACAAACTAATGCAAAATTATAATGATCCAGAGAAATTCAAAGAAATCTCACAATCAGCCGTGACACAATTCAAAACATCAGATGAACTATTAATCACAGCTACTGCTGGCGCTAAAACGAAACTTAACCAACGTTTCCAACGCTTACTGTTACTACATACGTCAGCACAAGGGATTTACTCTGAATTACTAGAACTGCATGAGAAAGATATCCGTCCACTTCCAAAAGAACTTATTGAAATGATGGAAGTGACTACGCGTAATGCATATCGTCGTAGTAACCAACGAGAAAGTTGGACGAAAGAAGTTCATGTTAACGAAGATTTTGATAATCTCATGCAACATATTTTAAAAATTGATGAAATCGCAAACTTAGATTCTCATCGTATAGAACACGAAGCTCAAGTGAGAAAGCCACTTTACAGCCAACGTATTCTACACAACTTAACATTAGATTCTATCGTCTTCCGTAACACACTGATTTATATCATTATTATGGCCGTTGCGATATTTATTTCATTAGCCTTTGATATTCAAAAATCATATTGGATTCCATTAACGGCTCATACCGTGATGTTAGGAATGACGACACGACGCATGCTAGACAGAGCTATGGCACGTGGGCTAGGTACAATTATCGGCACATTAGTCTTATCAGTAATCTTATATTTCCATCCACACCTCGTAGTAGCCGTTATTATAATGGGACTTGCTGCTATGATGACAGAAGCTTTCGTTGGTTCAAACTACGCATTTGCCGTTATTTTCATCACAATACAAGTTATCTTGCTTAACGGTTTGGCATCACAGAATCTATCAATTTCGATTGCATACACACGTATCTTTGACGTATTAATTGGTATTGCGATTGCAGTGGTCGGTATCTTAATCCTTAACCGCCAAACGTCTTCAGCTATCCTACCACGTACAATTGCTGAAGTAGTACGTAAAGAAGCGGCTATCTTCCATTATTTATTCTCTGAAAATGGATACCAAGATACGGAACGCGAAAAACACGAAAGTCTAACATTATCAGTAAAAATGAGCAACATGACTCAAATTTATAATTCAGCAAATGGAGAACTCTTCTCTAATAAAGAAGCATTACGCTACTACTATCCAACCATCTTCGCATTAGAAGAAATTAACTTCATGTTAATGAGAGCGATGCAAGATAAACATCGTCAACGCATTTCTGATGCACAAATGGGAGAATTCCTAACAACATTTGAAAACGTAGCTAAACACTTTGAACTACAAGGTAGTTTAGACATTAAACATCTGAATGACTTACCTCAATATAACTACATCAAATCAGCCATGATGAAATTACAAGCGAACTGTGTCGCTGCACGTAAAAACGTTGATGAACTACAAGAACATGCACCAGCTTAAAAGATGATTTGAAGTTTCTCTCCAGACTTAAGGGTTTCATTTTCAAAAAGAGTGGTAAAGCTTACTAAATGAACGAATAACAATTATAGGAGCGTGACACTATGCCTTGGACAATGGACGATTACCCAAATACTTGGAAGAACATGGACGAATTAGAACGTAAAAAAGCGATTGATATTGGTAACGCAATGTTAAAAGACGGTTATAAAGAAGGCGACTTAATTCCGATTGCGACAAAACAAGCTGAAGAGTGGTACAAAAATGCTAGTAAAGATGAACTTGATGAGTTGAAAAACAAGCATATTACACAACATCAAAAAGATGACTCAGCCAATCCGGAATTAAACGAAGAAAACGTGCATGTGTATTATGAGGATGACGAATGGAAAGTGAAAACAGAAGGCGCAAAACAAGCGTCTGACTCATTCGATAATAAAGAAGATGCGAAAAAACGTGCACAAGAAATCGCCGACAACCGCAACACTAAAGTCATCGAACACAAAAAAGATGAATAATATTTAACTCACAAATCCCAAACAAGCCAAACCACTTGTTTGGGATTTTTTGGGAGTGGGACAGAAATTAAAATAATTTCGTCGTCCCACCCCGGCAAGGATGACTAGGTTTGAAAAAGCTGAGTTAAGCACATTTTCAAATCAGTCAGCTACTGCCAAATGGTTCTAAAATGGATTTTGCATTCCGCTTAAGTTGAGACGCTTGCCTAGGGGGCTGGGTCGAGCCTTGGTCTCGACACTCATCCTGCTCCCTCAGGCGTCGCTCAACTACGCTCCATTGTCCATTTTAGTACTATTTATATAAGGGCGTGAGGGTATAAGTGCATTAAATTATTGTTCCTTCAAGCGTCACACAACTACATTTTGATATGCTTCTTCAGAATTTTTTACATATGTAAGTAAGGGTGTGTTAGATAGATAACGAAGCGTAGTTGCGAGACTCCTAGTGGAAAAGAAAGTGTCGAGTGACTACAGGCACGAGCCTTTCCCACAGGAAAGGGAGCAACTTAAGCAAGTGAATATCTATTTGTAGACAGTTAGTTTCTCGGTCTAATTACCTAGGTTAAATGAGGTGGTTATTGGTTTTAGTTCATTTTGTAATTCGATATAATGGAAGGTAAGGGAACAAGGGGGCAACCGCTATGTACGTAGAAAGAAAACCGTCATTATATATCGAAGAATTACGAAGTGAATTCAAAGATAGTTTAAATCATTTCAAAGATGGCGACGAAGCATTTGATCGATTAATTGGTTTTGTTGAACTAGACCATTTATATTCATCTGCTTTAAAAGAAATAAGTACAAAATTAGATATTCTAGACGATAACTTTAACCACATGTATAAACATAATCCAATTCATCACATGGAACGCCGTGTTAAAGAAATGAATAGCTTAGTTAAAAAGTTACAACGCAAAAACTTACCTGTAAGTGCAGAAAGCGCAAAAGAGAATATTTTAGATATTGCTGGTATTCGTGTCGTATGTAATTACTTAGAAGATATTTATGTCATTGAAAAGATGTTATTAAAACAAGAAGACGTTAAACTTATAAAACGTAAAGACTATATTAAACAACCAAAAGAAAATGGTTATCGCAGTTTACATCTTGTCGTTTCCATCCCAGTCTTTTTAGCTGATCGTGTAGAAGTCACACCAGTTGAAATACAAATTCGTACGATTGGAATGGATATGTGGGCAAGTTTAGAACATAAAATTCGCTATAAAAATAATACAAATACAGAAGATTATAAAGATAGATTGAAAGAATGTGCGCTTGAACTTACAGATATCGAAGCAAAAATGCAAGCTATTCATTCAGAAATATCGGATAGAGAAATGAAGTAAGGGGTTCAAATTGAACCCCTTTTAATTATGTCCTAGAATAGATAAATTTGTGATAGAATAATTTATTAGTACTATTTTAAATTTTGAGGTTGATTATGGATAAACGAAATTTTAAGACACAAATTTATCAATTAAAAAATTATGAAAATGAACAGAGCGAAGTGGCATATGCAGGGAATATGGATACAGATAAGACAATTGTATTTCTACATGGCGCATTAATGACATATCGCATTATGACTTTATTTGAGCCTTATTTTAGAGATTATAAAATGGTATTTATCAATTGTCCTAGTCGTGGTAAAAGTTCAAAAATTGAACGTGACCATCATAATTTAGATGATTATACTGAACGCATAGAAGATGTGCTAGAACAAATTGTAGAAGAACATAACATAGAGAAAATGATGATTATTGGCTACTCTATGGGTGGTATGATTGGTACGCGTTTATTAAAATTTAACAAACTTCCAATTTCGCACCTCGTCTATTTAAGTAGCGCAGCGAAGATTTCACCTAATGCGAGTATGGTGTTACGTTTATTTACAAAGAATAGGAAACGTGAACATTTGAAAGATGAACTTGTTGCTATTAAAAACTTGCCACAATTCATTTTAAAGAAAACAGTGTATGCGCGAAAAGAAAATGGTGTGAGTATCTTGTCATTTGTAGCACCATTCAAGACAATTATCACCGATCTTATTTATACAGTGAAAGCCGATTATATGCCTGATATTGAAGCGATTAAACAGTTTCCTAAATTACTGTTTATCGCAGGTGAGGATGATGACGTCATACCTTACACAGATTCACAAGCGACGATGGAAGAATTTAAGAAATTTGGTGGCGAAACAGTAGGTATACTTTATCCTGGCATTGGTCACATTGACTTTCCAGCCGTTCTAGAGAAGCTACCTAATGGTACAGAAGGGATTATCGACCACATTAAAGACTGGATTGAATCTTAATAAGACAGAGGGCAGACTGCTTGTTATAATTTTTTTGAAAATGTCTTGCTCATGACGTAGCGTCATTAGCTATGTTAGAGCTAGGAGGTGAAGGCTATGTCACATTATTCAATTGGAGAACTTGCCAAACAAAGTGGCATCACAATCAGAACATTACAATACTATGATCGCAAAGGATTATTAACAGCTGAACGTCATCACGATTCTAATCGACGTTATTATACAGAAACACAACTACATCAACTCCAACTGATATTAATCTTGAAAAAATTCGGCTGTACATTAGACGAAATTAAAACATTGCTTTATGAAGATAATGACTTACAAACGTTGAAAATGATCCTTCAACTTCATAAAGAAACTATTCAACAAGATATGCAACAACAATCTGAGACGCTTAAGCACATCAATTCAGTACAACAATATATTTCAGAACAATCAAGTTCTTCAATCAATCACTTAACTGACATAGACAATGTTATGAAAAAATCAGAAAAACTTAACTCAGTAAAAGGTAAAATTTGGCTTAGCGCAGGGGTAATAGGTATCGTTCAATATTCAGGATTGGTATTTAGCTTATTAAGAAGCTCAGCGAAACCATTTGTAGCAGTTTTACCAATTCTTGTAACTTATGCAGTAGGACTAATAGCGTTCTATTTCAAAAATATTTCATTCCTTTGTCCAAACTGCCAACATGTCTTTAAACCATCATTAAAATCATTCATCTTAGCAAGACACACAGCCAAAACACGTAAACTCCAATGCCCAAAATGTCATGAAACTCATTATTGCATTGAAGTAGCAAATGACGATAAATAAGGTTTTTACCGCATCCTAGCTTTAAATAAGCTAGGGTATTTTATTTTTGAATGAAAAAGAAAGCGCTTGCAAAAACTAGAACAGTATATTAACATACTTGTATACAAGTTGAAGTAAAGTAGTAATTAGAGGTGAATGTTGTGAACCAAGGATATCCAGAACAATGGCTTGGAGGTATGACGAAAGGGGAAGGCGTGGCTGCTGAAATTCGCTTACAAATTGTAAACGGCGAAATTGAAAGTGACACGTTACTTACTGAGAATCAAATCGCAAAACAATTTGATGTCAGTCGTTCTCCTGTACGCGATGCCTTCAAATTATTACAGACTGATCAATTAATACATCTCGAACGCATGGGTGCGAAAGTACTTCCATTTGGCGAACAAGAAAAGAAAGAATTATATGATTTAAGACTTATGCTCGAGTCGTTCGCATTTTCAAAGATGAGGTATATTGATCGTACGTCTGTAGTAAAAGAAATGCGCAAGCACCTTGAAATGATGAAAGTCTCAGTACAATTTGAAGATGCCGAAGCCTTTACGCAACATGACTTGCAATTTCATGAAGCAACGATTAAAGCTTCAAATCATCAATATTTACAAACGTTCTGGAATCATTTGAAACCGGTCATCGAATCTTTAGTCTTACTGTCAATGAGAGAACGCATGGCACATAACAAAGAGGACTTTGAACGTATTCACAGCAATCACGAAGTATTTATTGAAGCAATCGAGCACCACGACTCAGATAAATTAAGAGAAGCGTTTCACTTAAACTTCGATGACGTGGGGAAAGATATCGAAAGTTTCTGGTTACGCTAAATAGAAGGAAAGAAGGAATACTATGAAATACATGATTGGCGTTGATATTGGTACCACAAGTACGAAATCAGTGTTATATGACGAGAATGGACAATTTATTATGAAACATAATATCGGCTACCCATTACATACGCCAAACGTAGATGTTTCAGAAGAGAACCCAGACGAGCTATTTGACGCAGTCTTAATGACAGTGAAATATGTTGTGCGAGAAGCGGGTGTTAAGAAAGAAGACATTAAACTGATTTCTTTCAGTGCACAAATGCATAGCTTAGTCGCTCTAGATGCGCAACATTCAAGATTAACAGAAAGTATCACTTGGGCAGATAATCGCGCTAGTAAATATGCTGAACGCATCACTCAAGAACATAACGGTCATGAAATTTATCAACGCACAGGCACGCCAATTCATCCTATGTCACCCTTATCTAAAATCTTCTGGATGAAACATGAACAACCTGAGGTTTATAACCAAACGGCTATGTTCGCTGACATTAAAACATATATCTTCTATCAACTCTTTGAACAATATGTCATCGATTATTCAATGGCCTCAGCGACAGGCATGTTTAATTTGGAAAAGTTAGATTGGGATGAAGAAGCCCTTAACTTATTAGGAATTTCACGAGATCAATTACCTAAACTTGTACCAACTACGCATATCTTAACAGGTATGAAAAAACGTTATGCCACATTAATGGGCATTGATGAAAATACCCCAATCGTAGTAGGCGCAAGCGATGGCGTACTCTCAAATCTTGGCGTTAACAGCTATAAAAAAGGGGAAGTTGCCGTCACGATCGGTACATCAGGTGCCATTCGCACAGTCATTAATAAACCACGTACCGACTATAAAGGTCGTATCTTCTGTTACGTGTTAGACGAAGACCACTATGTTATTGGTGGACCAGTTAATAACGGAGGCGTGATCCTCAGATGGTTACGAGATGAACTCTTAGCAAGCGAAGTTGAAACAGCCAAACGCTTAGGCGTAGATCCATACGACGTTCTTACAAAAATCGCAAGTCGTGTTAAACCAGGCGCAGAAGGTTTAATCTTCCATCCTTATTTAGCCGGCGAACGCGCACCGCTTTGGAACGCAGATGCACGCGGTTCATTCTTTGGCTTAACACTATCGCACCAGAAAGAACATATGATTCGTGCCGCGCTAGAAGGTGTGCTTTACAACCTTTACACGGTATACCTTGCACTAGTTGAAGTGATGAACGAAACACCTAGCACGATTAAAGCGACAGGCGGTTTCGCGAAGAGTGAAGTATGGCGCCAAATGATGGCAGACATCTTTGATACTGATCTTATCGTGCCAGAAAGCTATGAAAGTTCTTGCCTTGGTGCATGTGTCTTAGGTCTCAAAGCATTAGGAGAAATTGAAGACTTTTCTATTATTGAAAAGATGGTAGGAACAACTAACGCACATAAACCGAACCAAGAAACCGTTAAAGTATATCAACAATTAGTATCAATCTTTATTAACCTTAGTCGATCATTAGAAGAACGCTACGCAGAAATTGCAGATTTCCAACGCAAGCATATGGACTAAACATTACATCATAATATAGACACACAAAGGGAGGACTTACAATGTTTGGAGAGATTTGGCCACTTATTAGCGTGGTTATTGGGATTCTACTACTCTTATCATTAATCATTTTCTTAAAATTAAATACATTTATTTCATTAATCATTACATCAGTCGTTACAGCTATTCTTTTAGGAATGCCATTAAATAAAGTCATGAGTACGATTGAAACCGGTATGGGAAGTACGCTCGGTCATATCGCACTTATCTTTGGACTTGGTGCCATTCTAGGTAAATTACTAGCAGATGGCGGAGGCGCAAACCGCATTGCAGACACATTAATCGCTAAATTCGGACAAAAACACGTTCAATGGGCAATGCTAGTCGCAGCCTTTATCGTCGGTATCGCACTATTCTTCGAAGTGGGCTTAGTACTATTAATTCCATTAGTATTCACTATCGCCAAACGTGCGAAAGTATCACCACTGAAACTTGGATTACCAATGGTGACAGCCTTATCAGTAACACACGGCTTCTTACCACCACATCCAGGACCAGTAGTCATCGCTAAAGAATTAAAAGCCAACATAGGACAAGTATTATTATTCGGTATCATTATCGCTATTCCAGTCACTATCATTGCTGGACCAATCTTCAATAAAGTAGCACAAAAAATTATCCCTTCAGCTTATACACGTGAAGGCGATATTTCAGCTTTAGGCACACAAAAAGAATTCAAAGACTCTGAAATGCCAGGATTCGGCTTAAGTATCTTTACAGCCATCTTACCGGTCATCTTAATGTTAATTTCAACCATCGTTCAATTAATCACTGGCCATCAAGAAGCTAAAAACGTATTTGAACAGATCATTTACTTCATTGGTACAGCTGGCACAGCAATGTTGATTTCAGTTATCTTTGCCATCTTCTCAATGGGCTTACATCGCGGTAGAAAAATGGACGACATCATGAAATCAGTCACAGATGCTATTTACCCAATCGGCATGATGATCCTCATCATCGGCGGTGGCGGTACATTCAAACAAGTACTTATCGACGGTGGCGTAGGCGATACAATTGCGAAAATGTTCGAAGGTTCAACAATGTCACCAATCTTACTTGCATGGATAGTTGCAGCTGTATTACGTATCGCATTAGGCTCAGCAACCGTGGCAGCCATCTCAACAACAGGTATCGTCTTACCATTATTACAACACTCAGACGTCAACGTCGCACTCGTCGTACTCGCAATTGGCGCAGGAAGCGTTATCCTATCACACGTAAACGACGCAGGCTTCTGGATGTTCAGAGAATACTTCGGCCTAACAATCAAAGAAACATTCCTAACATGGTCACTACTCGAAACCATCATCTCAGTATCAGGAATTATCTTCATCCTATTCATAAGCTTATTTGTATAAGAAACATTCATAAAAACACTCACCACACAAAGTGAGTGTTTTTTATAGTGAAGTTTATAATCAAAACATACAAACATAAATGGCACTACTGGAGTAGCTCCTGTACCACCCATACTCAAATTAATAGGCTATTGCTAGGAAAGAATTACAAAGAATGATAAACTAACAAATGATATAAAAGACAGAATGTGCAAAGGAGTTACTTGAGTTTGAAACAGATTAAAAAAGCTATCATACCTGCCGCTGGTTTAGGAACGAGATTTTTACCAGCAACTAAAGCGATGCCTAAGGAAATGCTTCCTATCTTAGACAAACCAACAATTCAATACATAGTGGAAGAAGCCTCTCGCGCAGGAATTGAAGATATTATTATAGTAACTGGTAAACATAAACGTGCGATTGAAGACCACTTCGATAATCAAAAAGAATTAGAAATGGTACTTGAAGAAAAAGGAAAAACAGACCTACTTGAAAAAGTTCAATATTCAACAGATTTAGCTAACATTTTTTATGTGCGCCAAAAGGAACAAAAAGGATTAGGACATGCTATTTATACTGCACGTCAATTTATCGGCGACGAGCCATTTGCGGTACTTCTAGGCGATGACATTGTAGAATCAGACGAACCCGCTATTAAACAACTAATGAACGTATATGAAGAAACAGGGCACTCAGTGATTGGTGTTCAAGAAGTGCCAGAGAACGTTACGCATCGTTATGGTATTATTGATCCTTTAGAAAAAGAAGGCCGTCGCTACGAAGTTAAACAATTTGTTGAGAAACCAGCTCAAGGCACAGCACCATCAAACCTAGCAATCATGGGACGTTATATCTTAACACCAGAAATCTTTGAGTACCTTAAAACACAAAAAGAAGGCGCCGGCAACGAAATTCAATTAACCGATGCTATTGAGCGTATGAACAACGATATCCAAGTCTACGCTTACGACTTTGATGGCGATCGCTTCGACGTAGGAGAAAAACTCGGCTTCGTCAAAACAACTATCGAATACGCCCTAAAAGACCCAAAAATGAAAGACGAACTCATCCACTTCATTAAAGAACTAGGACTATAAATAACAATTTAATACATCAAGAAAGCCTAAGACTTTTAAAATAACATTAAAGGTCTTAGGCTTTTTTGCTAAAAAGGTGCATAAAAATAGCTCATCTTATAGCGGATTAAGATGAGCACTTAATAAAATAAGCTGTTTGTAGAAAACATATGTTTTGAGTTGACCCTCAAAATATGTTGCTTAGTTTTTCCACCTAGTGAACTTTCCAAAAACTATAGGTGTATTTTTATACTTTTATTTTACTATGATAATATTATTAATGCAAATTCAAATAAAATAAAAGACCCATCTCATTTTCCGCTAAGATGAGCCTTTAGGGAGTTAATACCTATGCATCTATCCCACTAAAATATAAATCCTTCACTTCATATTAGATCGAAATCTAATATACATAAATTATAATATATAAAAATTAATTAAAATACCCCACACAATAGCAATTCCTTGACCAAAAATATCACTTTTTAAACTTTTTCAATAATTAACGTATTATTGATGAAAAAAATGAATTTGATAAAATTAAAGTATTAACTAGTAAAGGGTGCTTATAATGAAAAAAATTATAAATGTTGTGGGTGCAATTATTTTTAATGAAGATAAAGTATTATGTGCTCAACGTAGTGAAAATATGAGTCTTCCATTAATGTGGGAATTCCCTGGAGGTAAAATTGAAAAAGGAGAAACAGAAAAAGAAGCCTTAATTAGAGAAATCAAAGAAGAAATGAAATGTAATTTAAGTGTGGAAGATAAAGTAACTACTACCGAACACGAATATGAATTTGGAATTGTTAGATTAACAACCTATAAATGTAAACTAAATAATGAACTTCCTACTTTGACTGAACATAAAGCAATTAAATGGTTGCCATTAGATGAATTAAAAACATTGGAATGGGCCCCAGCTGATGTACCAGCAGTAGATATAATTATAGGAGAAGCAAAATAATGGAAGAAAAAGTACTTTCAAACCTTCAACAATCTTTAAATAAAGGATTTATAGATAAAAATATCACACATGAAGGAAATATGAATCCTAAATTACTTAATAATAGTAAAAATCAAAATATACTTTCATCAATAATTAGTGAATTAGATAAATGTATTAGTTTTTATATATCTGTAGCTTTTATTACAGAAAGTGGTTTAGCTAGTTTAAAAGCTGTATTGAGTGACTTAAACGATCGAGGAGTAAAAGGCAGAATTATTACTTCTAATTATTTAGGATTTAACACGCCTAAAATGTATAAAGAATTACTGAAACTTGAAAATGTAGAGGTACGTTTAACTGATATATCAGGGTTCCACGCTAAGGGATATATTTTTGAGCATGAAAACTACTCTTCAATGATTATCGGAAGTTCAAATTTAACTTCAACAGCATTAAAAATTAATTATGAACATAATGTTATGTTATCTACTCATAAAAATGGTGATTTGATTTATAATGTAAAAAATCAATTTGAGGATCTTTGGGAAAATAGCGTTCCATTGAATGTTGATTGGATAAAGGAATATGAAGAGAGTTTTGAATCAAAAATATATAGAGACTTTTTAGAATTAAATAAAGAACATAATAAAAGACTTGAAAAGTTTACTAATTCAAATGAAATAAAACCAAATTTAATGCAAGAAGAAGCCTTAATGGGTTTAAAAAAACTTAGGGAAGCTGATGAACATAAAGGGTTAGTTATTTCAGCTACAGGAACAGGGAAAACGATATTATGTGCTTTAGATGTCAGAAACTATGCTCCCAAAAAGTTTTTATTTATAGTTCATAATGAAGGTATTTTGAAAAAAGCAAAGGAAGAATTTAAAAAGGTTTTACCACACGAAAATGAAGAAGATTTCGGCCTTTATACAGGAAATGAAAAAAATTCTAATGCAAAATACATTTTCGCAACTATTCAAACATTATCGAAAGAAGATAATTATAATTCATTCCGTAAAGATGAATTTGATTACATAGTATTTGATGAAGCACATAGAACAGCTGCAAGAACTTATCAAACCATATTTAATTATTTCACACCTGATTTTATGTTAGGAATGACAGCTACACCAGAAAGAACAGATGAAGGCAATATTTTTGAACTATTTGATAATAATGTAGCATATGAAATTAGGTTACCTAAGGCTCTAGAAAGTGATATATTATGTCCTTTCCATTATTTTGGAGTAACAGATTATGTACATAATGGTGTTGAAAAAAATGAGTTATCAGATTTAAAAGAATTAGTCGCGGAGGAAAGAATAGATCATATTATCAATAAAACAAATTATTATGGTTATTCAGGCGAGGAGTTAAAAGGCTTAATTTTTGTGAGTAGAAAAGAAGAAGCCATAGAAATAGCTCAAAAATTAACTTTAAGAGGTCTTCCAAGTAAATCTTTAATAGGCACAGATAGCCAAAATAAAAGATTAAAAATCATTGGAGAATTAGTGGACGGTTCCATTAATTATATAGTAGTTGTTGATTTATTTAATGAAGGTATTGATATTCCAGAAGTTAATCAAATTGTTATGTTAAGAAGCACCCAATCTAGCATAATATTTATCCAACAATTGGGTAGAGGACTTAGAAAAAGCTCTAATAAAGAATTTGTTACGATTATTGATTTTATAGGAAATTACAAAAATAACTATCTTATTCCAATTGCTCTTTCAGATAATCAATCGCAAAATAAAGATGATTATCGTAGATTTATGACTAATCCTAATCAATTAGAAGGAGTATCGACTATAAATTTTGAAGAAATTGCTAAAAAGAAAATCTATGAAGCGATTGATAAAGCAACACTAAATAGTATGCAGATCATTAAAGAAGCATTTAAAAAGGTAAAAGAAAGAATTGGTAAAACACCAATGCTTATAGATTTTATTGAACAAAATTCTATAGATCCAAAAGTTATACTATCAAAAAATGAATTTGGAAATTATTATTTATTTTTAAGAAAATATGATTATACTAATCAACAATTTAGTGAAGATGCAATTAAAAATTTAACATTCTTATCACGTGAAATTTTGCCAGGGCTAAAAAGATCAGATTACTTAGTATTAGAAAAAATAATTGAGGGAGATAAAACTTTTGACCAATTATGTGCTCAATTAGAATTTATTAATAAAGAAGATATCAATACTTCTTTAAAAATTTTGTCACTAAGTTACTTTGGTAAAAATGAACAAGCAAGATATGGAAATCCAATAATAGAGTATAATAATATTATTTCTTTAAGTAAGACATTTAAAAGTTATCTTGGAAATAAAGATTATCAAGATTATGTCGATGATATTATTGCAGTCGCAAAATATTATAATAATAAGTTTCAAGAAAGTGGAAATAATTTAATTTTATATAATCAATATTCCAGATTAGATTTTCTCAAATTAGTAAATTGGTGAAATGATGAAAAAAATATGAGTAATAATATTTACGGATATAGAGTATTAGACAATTTTATTCCTGTATTTATAACTTATAAAAAGTCTGAAGATATTGATGATAATATTAAATATGAGGATCATTTTTTAAGTCAAGATGAATTAGCTTGGGTTTCAAGAGCTAATGCTTCATTAAAAAGTAATGAAATTCAAGATATAATACATCATAAAGAAAAGAATAAAAATATTTATATCTTTGTGAAGAAAAGCGACGCTGAAGGAACATTACACTATTATCTAGGAGAAGCAGAGTATATTGAAGGCACTGCTAAAGAAGAAAGTAGAAATATTGGCGATAGAGTAGTAACTATGAATTTGGCTATGAAATCTTCAATAAGAGACGATATATATAGATATATTGTAGAAGAATAGTTTTTTAACTAAAGATTAGCACTTTGATTTATTTAAAAGACATCAAAGTGCTTTTTTTATTTTTTAAAATGGATGAGTGAAGCGTTGTTGGGCGACTCCTAGGGAAACAGTGACGTCAGAAGACCTTAGAATGACCCATAGATTTATCTATGAGGTCATTCTGGCTGAGACGGCATCCCTGGAAAGTGCCACAACAAAAGTGAAGCGATAAATCCATTTAAAAAATATATAAATTTCTCTCTTTAACTAAATACTATAAACATAAAAAAGTTTAGAAGGTTTTATTTTCAAAAAAATGAACTATTTGTGAAAAGTATCACAAAATGCTTTAAAAATTTTTAAAAGGGTGTATTATTAAGAATGTAAGGAATGAGTAATAATTAATGGGAGTGATACTAATGAGAAAAGTAATTGAAGAAGTTATCTTTTCTGATGAAGGCAGTTATGAAATTTATTTAAAAACTGGCGTTAATCAAGGAATGATCGGTGATATTAAAGATGGCTACTTAACAATCGATTCTATTCCATACATTGATGCCGAACGCCTTTATTACTACGGACTCGAACGTAAATCATTAGTCACAAACTAACACCAAAATTGAATGACCTCCTATACATTCATACAGACTATGCCCTCGGGTGAGCAAACGGGGGCATAAACATAAATATACCCCTAATCATTCTGGAATAATGTGTTGAAAGCCCGTGTCTTACCAAGTGAGACACGGGCTTCTATTTTAAAACGATTTAAAATTGTTCTTTGAAATTCTTCTTAACTTCATTATAATCGTACACTTGATTGTATAACTTGGCTTTAATGCCATCTTCACTTGCAAATGGCATTCTCACATTTGGAATACGATCAAGTCGTAAATTAAATTCTCTTTCTTGACGTGTACGTTGCTTCACTGACATGTCTAACCATTCTTCTTCTGTAAATAATTCTTCAAAGCGGAATGAAAAACTTGTTCTACTTTTTTCAGCACGTAACGATTGAATACGTTCTTCAAAATTCATGGAATTTCCTCCTATCTATATGCCCAATACTTTGCCACATATTAACTTTATTACGTTTTTATGTTTTTTACAATTACTCGCGTGATTTTCTCTGAGAATTTTCAAAAATAATGGTATAAGTGGGTTTAGGATTTAAAAATTTAGGAAAGGTAATCAATGAAACTAGAAAAAAGGGTGACGTAAACATGACAGAATTAAAAGAACGTGTGGCAATTGTGACAGGTGCGAGCAGTGGGATTGGCGCAACTATCGCTAAAACACTTGCGAAAGAAGGCGTAAAAGTCGTATTAGCTGGACGTAGTGATGAGAAACTACAAGAAGTGGCTAAAGATATGAACGAAGGCGACTTCCTAATCACACCAACGAATGTGAAATTTAAAGATGAAGTAGACGCTTTAGTGGAAAATGCGATCGCAAAATTCGGCAAAGTAGATTTCTACGTGAACTGTGCCGGCATCAATACTTCAGCGCGTATTACGAAATATGATTTAGACGAATGGGAAGCGATGATTGATACAAATATCAAAGGTTTATTATATGGCGTGCATGCCGTATTACCTAAATTCGAAGAACAAGGTTCAGGACATCTTGTGAACTTAGCTTCAGTTTCAGCCACTGAAGTGTCTAAAGAAAGCACATTATATAGTGCGACTAAGTCAGCTGCATTAATGATATTTAATGGTTTAGAGAAAGAGCTTGCACGTACAGGTATCAAAACGACAAGTATTCATCCTGGCATGGTAGCAACGCCTATGACAGAGAATACGGACTTTGGTGGACGTAAGAAACTTGATCCTGAAAACATTGCAGACGCTGTGGTTTATGCTTTAACACAGCCTGACCATGTGAACGTGAACGAAATTACCGTACGACCTGTTTAATATAATACGATGTGAAGAGGGGAGCGGAATAGAAATTAGAATAATTTCGTCTTTTCACCCTGACAAGGATGACTAGATTTGAAAAAAGCTTAATTTAAATGCAATTTCAAATCAGTCAACTACTGCCATCGTGTAAATTTGACTGAGACATTTGATAGTTGTCTTAGTCTTTTTTTATGTACTGAAGGTAATGTGTTGAAATGATACACTCAAAGTTAAGAAGAGTAATACAAATGTATGCAAATTCATTTTAATATATAATTATTTTATATTACTTAAATAAGGATGGGGTATTATGTCTAAGAAAGCTTTTGTTTCTTATGCAAGAACAAATGATGAACATATGCGAAGAATAGTAGAAATAAGCACATTATTAATGAAAGATCATGGCATAGAAGTTCTATTAGATGTGTGGGATTGTAAAGAGGGCGATGATTTACATTACTATATGGAACGGATGGTTAATGATGATTCTGTTGATTATGTATTAATTTTTAGTGATTCAAATTATTGTAATAAAGCTAATGGTAGAGAAGGAGGAGTAGGAACTGAAAGTACTATAATTACCTCACAAATATATGATAAACAAAATGATAGTAAATTTATACCAATCTTTTTTGAATTACTTGAGGAGGGTAAGCCTTCTTTACCCACTTTTTGTACCACGAGATATGCGATAGATATGACAAACGAAGATTTAGATATTGAAAAGGCTGAAGAAATTGGCAGAAGAATAAATGATAAACCAAAATTTGCAAAACCTAAATTAGGTAAAGTTCCAGATTATGATAATGAAGATTTCGATTTAAAAAAAGTATTTAAAAAACTCGAAAACTCAAAAGACTATAACGAAAGAAAAAATTTTGAAGAAGCTCTAAATACTATATATGACTTTTTAATTGACTTTGAAAAAGATGGAAATGAATATAACCAAGAAGAATTGCTTAAAATGAAAACGATATTAGAATATTGGAAACAAATTATTGAATATGCAATAAGCAAGGAGAAATTTTATTTCAGGGAGTTGATTATTGAACATTATAATAAATGTTTAAAAGATGTAGAAAATGATTATAAAAATCCAATGATAAAAATATTTAATTATTTTTCATTTTTACTGTTAGTAAAGGAATTATTAACTTATGATGATAGTGAATTTTTAAAGGACATTTTATTTCAAAAATATACATATTTAAGGAAAGAATATCATTTTAATATTTTGAGCTCATATCCTCATAATTTAGTTATAAGTTCCAATTATAATATAGAAAATTTGAAAAAACATTTATTAACACTTTATTTTGATGAAAAAGAGATTCCAAAAATTGAAGAAACTGATGTTATTCTGTATACTGCAAGCTTATTTATTATTCCTGGAAGTAATATGTATAATGTTTGGCATGGTAGTTTATTATATGAAAAGTGGCCTATTAAATTAATGGATAGAAACAATACTCTTGTAAATAGATTTAAAAATAAAGAAATTTTTGAAAGATATTCTTTTCTATTTGATGGTTCAAAAGATAGTTTAATAGATAAAATTGAACATAATAATTCTTTGGATAATCTTCCTACAATACTTAATTTAGTAAATAAAAATGAACTTTGTAGCTATTAATTCAAAATAAGAAAGTTGAAGTTCATTTTTAAAGAAGGAGTGGCTGAGATGGAACAACGTCTTTATGAGTTATTGGATTTATTGGTGCGATTTAATACGGAGAGTCCGCCGGGGCGTAATACGGATCCGTTGCAGGATGAGATTGAGCAGTTGTTTCGTGATTTAGGTTTCGAGATTCAGCGTGAGCGTCTGTATGATAATGATAGTGTGATTGTGGCGACGTTGAAGGGTGAGGATCCTGAGGCGCCGAAATTAATCTTGAATGGTCATGTGGATGTGGCGTCTGTGGAGGATGACTCGAATTGGGAGTATCCGCCGTTTCAACTTACTGAGCACCAAGGTTGGTTATATGGCCGTGGTGTGAGTGATATGAAGGGCGGTATGGCATCGTTATTCTATGTTCTTGAAAAGTTGCATCAAGAAGGTCGCCAGCCTAAAGGTGATATTATTGTGCAATCGGTTGTAGGTGAAGAGGTCGGTGAAGCGGGTACGAAATTGGCATGTGAAATAGGACCTAAAGCCGATTTAGCGTTGGTGTTAGATACGAGCGAGAATATGGCGCTAGGACAAGGTGGTGTGATTACCGGTTGGATTACGGTTAAAAGTAAGAATACCATTCACGATGGTGCACGTAGTCAAACGATTCATGCAGGCGGTGGATTATTTGGTGCGAGTGCGATTGAAAAGATGACGAAGATTATTCAAGCGTTAAATGAATTAGAACAGCATTGGGCGGTCATGAAACACAGTCCCGGTATGCCACCAGGTGCAAATACGATTAACCCTGCCGTCATTGAAGGGGGACGTCATCCAGCGTTTATAGCGGACGAATGTCGTTTATGGATTACGGTGCATTACTTACCGAATGAAAGCTATGAAGAGGTTGTCGCTGAAATTGAAGATTACTTAAACCGTGTAGCAGAAGCGGATATTTGGCTTCGCGAGAACCCATTACAATTTGAATGGGGCGGTGAATCTATGATTGAAGATAAAGGCGAAATCTTCCCAAGCTTTACAATTCCTTTAGACCATCCTGGATTTAAACAATTACAAGAGGCGCATCGTGATGTTCATAGCAGTGACATGCAACATGGTATGAGCACAACAGTAACAGATGGTGGCTGGACAGCCCATTTTGGTATACCGACGATACTGTATGGCCCAGGAAGTCTAGAAGAAGCCCATAGCATAGATGAAAAAATAGAAGCTGATGAATTAAGCACCTATAGCAACGTACTCTACACATTCCTCAACCATTGGTACGACCATCCAGAAAAATAAGTAACAAGTCGCGGTTGGGAGTATATTAAGAAGATATAGTTATCGATGAAAGTATGTATTCGTACACATATAAGTAGTTCTAAGATGAACTACGAATGATATTGAATGGTTCTTGATAATTTTATAAATATATTGCTTAGTACTTTTTTAAAAAGTTCTAAGATAGATTACGAAGTGTAGTTGTGGAGACTCCTATGTTGATTATTAATGAACATAAGTGTTAAGCATTTATGTAAAAAACTCTAAAGATGAACTACGAATGACGTTGTGTGACGCCTGAGGGAGCAGGATGAGTGTCGAGACCGTGGCTCGACCCAGCCCCCTAGGCAAGCATCACAACAGAATGAGTAGTAGCTAATGGTAGAAGAACTATAAAGATAAATGAAAAAGGCAATGGCCCGATTAAGGACCATTGCCTTTAATAGTGCGAAGACTATTTCTTAAATGAGTGACGAATACGGTTCATCCAGCCAGCACGACGTTTAGAAACGACGGGCATGCCTGAAGGTTGCGCAGCTCGCTTCTTTAACTCTTGACCGTACTTCATCGCTTCTTGCATTAAGTAAACTTGAGAGTTTAATGGAGATAAATTGTTTTGAACATAATGATACTCACCATTTTGATCTTGATAACGACCTTTTTGGTTATCAGACAATTGTAAATCCATAAAGTCTACTAAACGTTTACCAATCTCTTTATCTTCCACAGGGAATAGAATTTCCACACGTTTAATCATGTTACGTGTCATAACGTCTGCAGATGATAAGTAAATGCGTTCGTCACCATTATTATGGAAGTAATAAATACGTGAGTGTTCTAATAAACGACCTACGATACTTACCACTTCGATATTTTCACTAATGCCAGGAATACCTGGTTTTAAGCAACAAATACCACGAATGATTAATTGAATTTTCACACCAGCTTGTGATGCTTCGAATAACTTTTCAATAATCGCTTTATCTGTTAATGAGTTCATCTTCATCATGATTTTACCGTTACCATGTTGAAGGTGGCTATTAATTTCTTTATCGATACGATCAATAAAGACATCACGAATATCGAATGGTGCTACGATTAATTTATTGTATTCTGGTTTAACAGAGTAGCCACTTAAATAGTTGAAGAAGTTAATCGCATCTTCTGCAATTTCTTTATTTGTTGTGATGATACCCATGTCAGTATAAAGTTTAGCCGTTTTATCGTTATAGTTACCTGTACCTAAATGGACAAATGATGTTAATTCGTTACCAATACGTTTAACAACTAAAGCAATTTTACTGTGTGTTTTTAAGTGTGTCATACCGTAAATAACGTGACAGCCGGCATCTTCTAACATACGTGCCCAATGTACGTTGTTTTCTTCGTCGAAACGTGCTTTTAATTCTACAAGTACTGTTACTTGTTTACCTTTTTCAGCAGCTTCTTTCAAGCTGTTAATAATAGGCGAATCCTTACTTACACGGTATAATGTTTGTTTAATCGCTACTGTGTTTGGATCATCAGCGGCTTCACGAATAAAGTCAACGATAGGTTCGAATGATTCGTATGGATGATGGAAGAAGATGTCACGTTTTAATGCAAGGTCATACACGTTGTTATTGCCTAAAGAACGTGGAATTTGTGGTGTATATTTCTCATAAGTTAAGTAATTTAATTTATGTGATAAATGATCAACTAGACCAAAGATAAATGTTAAATCTAATGGACCATTTAAGAAATACACGTCTTGTTTATCAACTTCAAGTGTTTCAATTAACCAGTCTAAATCATCTGGATTAGCTGTACGGCCATCTACTTCTAAACGTACGGCTGAACCACTTTTACGTTCTTTTAAGAAACGTTCGATTTCGATTAATAAATCTTCTGCGCCATCTTCATGGATAGTTAAATCTGCGTTTCTTGTAATTCTGAAAGTAAATGTATTTAAAACTTCATATCCAGTAAATAAATAGTTAATGAAATATGTAATTACGTCTTCAACCATAACTACATATTGTTTAGCTCCCTCATTGTAAGTTAAGAATCTTGGAATGAGTGAAGGAATTTGGACAATAGCTGAATTAATTGCATCCTCAGTATCAATATCAACAAAGATATTTAAACTTTTATTATTCAATTTTGGGAAAGGATGGTACGCATCAATGCCAAGTGGCGTTAAAGTTGGTAAGATTGTTAATTTGAAATCTCTTTCTAACTTAGTTAATAATGTGTCAGATAGTTCATCCGGTTTGCACATCACGATGTCGTAATCTTTTAATTGCTCAATTAATTCATTGTAGCGTTCGTATTGTTTATCAACGTATCTTTTTGCTTTCTCTTGGATAGCATCAACTTGTTCTTGTGGTGTCATTTGCGCTTTGTTCTCTGGTTTGTCATAGCCCATTTTTACTTGGTCTTTTAAACCAGCGACACGAACCATAAAGAATTCATCTAAGTTCGAACTAAAAATTGACACGAAATTTAATTTTTCGAGTAGTGGATTGTTATTATCGTATGATTCTTGTAGTACGCGATAGTTGAAATCCAACCAACTTAATTCGCGGTTATTATAGTATTGTGGTAAACTGATATCATTTTCTCCCAATTGAGTTTGCATATTCCAAATACACCTCGTCATTTCCTCAAATATACTTTATTAATAGTGTTTAAATAGTCAATGGCAGAATGACCTAATGCTAAGATAGCATATTAATTTTAAGATTTTGTAAAGATGATGGAAACTTTCCCTTTAAGTATCTTTTCGATATGTTTTTTCTGTCTATTCGCTTGATACTCTTCAGCAATAGGTTCACCATCTGTGTAATATACAGTCAATTCATAGTCATCTTCGCCTTTTTTCTTTTTCTTCAATTCCACATCATCAACGAAACTTGTGTGTGAAATATTTAGCGCATTGATAAACTTAATGATGCCACCCAATGCTTGGATTGTATCGATTTCTTTACTACTAAACCATCCTGTTTCTTTGCAATAAAACTTAAGTAGCGATTTATTTTTAAAACTAGCGAGTAATGCAAGTTTTACGCGGTCTTTATGCGTATAGCCGTTAATCATTGAGTTCGCAATAATGTAGTAAGTATGTGGCGAACTTGAATCTGAATCGATAAAGCTACCTAAGTAATAAATGTAAGCGCCTTCTTCAAAAAGACGTTGATCGTTCTCACTAACGTCTAAATCACGCATTTTAATTAGTTGCGCTAATAAAGATTTAGCTAATTTTAAGCGGGCTTGCGAACTCACATCCTCAATATGATATTCACGTGCTAAAAAATGGATTGCCTCTTTACGCACATTATTTTTATCAAACACATCTGGATAACTTTCACGAATTTGTTTAATCACATAGCCTTCGCGTAATCCGTTTCTTGAAAATGTAAATTGTGTGGCGTCTACTTTTTTATAAAGTGTTTTAAAGACTGATACAGCTGGTAGAATAATGTCTACACGGTCACGACTTAATCCATCTAGGTTAGTTAAATCATCACGTGAACTTTTACGGATAATATCATACACTTCATCAATGTCTTTATTCGTCATTGTATAGTTATGAACGCCACCAATAGGGTATGAGTGTTCAGCTTGATGGATACGTGCGACGTTTCGTGCAGAACCACCAACACCAACTAATGCCACTTCTTGATCCTTTAACCAATCTAACGTATCAAATTGTTGAGATAAGAATTTCTCCATATCTTTAATCGCATTTTTATCGTTATGATCTTTGCCTTCAAAGAATTTACGTTTTAATGTGACAACACCAAATGGGAAACTATGAGATTCAAATAGTTCTTTGTCTTTGAACAGGGTTACTTCTGTAGAACCACCGCCGATATCTACAGAGATACCATTTTCAATTTCAGTCGTATGTGTAATCGCATAGTAACCGTAATACGCTTCATCTTTTTCAGGGACGATCTGAACATCAAGGCCGACTTCCTTTTTAACTTCTTTCACAATTTCATCGTTATTCTTTGATTGACGAATGGCAGCTGTCGCAATAGGATGTAATTCTGTAACCTCAAATTTGTCTGAAACAGATTTGAAACTATGTAATGCATCGATTAAGACATGTATGCCTTCTTTACTCATTTTGTTATCTTTAGTGAGATATTGGCTCAAGCGAGCAGGGGTTTTAATATTGAGCAATTCACTAAGACCTGTATTTTTATCGAATTTAAATATTACTAATCTGATGGTATTTGATCCAATATCGATTAAACCTATACGTTCTTCCATCATGTCCTCCTCAATGACTAGAATATGTGTTGAATTTTATTACTTATTTATACTTTTATTTTACCGTAATATTGTGGATTGAAAAAGGGAACAAAAGGAAATCTTAGTTTATTAATAAGAAAAAAGTAGAAAAGAAATCAATTAATTTGAAAACGATTTCTTTTCTACTCTTTTGTTTAATTATTTAGGTATTTTAACAGGGCCACCTGGTCCTAGTGGTATACCAAGTAAGTACCAGATAATCACGAAAATAGTCCAGGCGATACTTAAAGCAATGGTGTATGGCATGAGACTTGAAAGTAGTGAACCAAGTTTCATATTTTTATCATACTTTTGCGCATAAGAAAGCAGTAATGGCATATAAGGCATCATTGGAGTAATAGGATTGGTAACTGAGTCACCTACACGATAAATCATTTGTGTGAACGCGGGGTGGAAGCCAACTAAAATCATCATTGGGACGAATATTGGAGCGAGAATACCCCATTTAGCTGACGCACTGCCAATCAACATATTCACTAAACTACTTAGGAAGATGATACCAATAATAAGGATGATACCATTCTGATGTTGTAACAATTTAGCACCATACACAGCGACGATAATGCCTAGGTTACTCCATTGTAAAAAGGCAAGTAACTGGGCTGCGAAAAATACAATTAAGATGAATGAGCCCATTGAACCTAATGAATCTGCAATCATACTGCCTAAATCTTTGGTGCTTTTAATTTGTTTACTCATAACCCCATAAATCACGCCAGGAATTAAGAAGAGAACTAAGATAACTAAACCGACACCATTAATTAATGGTGAATCGTCTATTAAGCTACCTGTCTTTGCATTACGAAGCCAACTTGACTCAGGAATACAACAAATAATAAGCGCGATAATTAAGATAAGAAATGAAATATTTGCCCATAAAAGTGCTTTTTTCTCAGTTGGTGTTACTTTAGATGATGTTTCATCTTCTTCATCTAGGTCAGATTGACTTTCATCATACTTGCCTAAATGGGGTAGCACAATTTTAGTTGTCACGAAGTAAATAACGGGTAGTACCAAGAATACACTGGCAGCGATAAAGTACCAGTTCATTGCGACATTAATTTTAACGTGATCTGAAACAATCTTTGTAGCTGGCTCAGTAAAGGCATAGACGAGCGCATCTTGCATACCGATTAATAGATTGGCACCGAAGCCACCAACTGCAGCAGCGTATGCCATTGTTAAACCTGCGATAGGATGGTAACCAATCTTAATGAAAAGCATCGCAGCAAGTGGTGGTAAAATCACTGTTGCTGCATCTCCCGCTAAACTACCTAAGATACCAATTAAAATAATCGTAGGTAAGATAAGTTTGTTAGAGGCTTTATTCACGACTGAAATCATTAACTTGTCAAAGTAGCCTGTCTTTTCGGCGGCACCGACACCAATCATTACAGCAAGCACTAAACCGAGTGCTGGGAATTCAGAGAAATTCTTAATTGCATCATTCATAATCATCGCAATGCCGTCTGTACTGATAATACTTTTAGCATGGATAAGTTTTCCTGTTCCAGGATGTTTAACTGAGATATTAAATAAAGAAACAATCCACGTGATGACGGCTAAACCGACACACATGAGAAAGAAGAGTACTGCTGGATCGGGTAATTTATTACCCACTTTTTCAACGCCATTTAAAAACTTTGTAAGTAAAGATGGTTTATCTTTTGTATTTGTTGTCATGAAATGGCCCCCTTTGTTAGATAACGTAAAGTATAACAAACTATTTTTTAAAATATAGCAATATTCAGAAATTTAAATATAATAATTAATTATTACTTGAATAAGTTATTTAAAATTATAAATTTTGGATATTAGGTTTAAAATCTTTTTTGTTAAGCGCTATCATTCGTTCGCTCGCGTTTGAGGTGCTTCATTTTGTGGAAAAAGAAGGAAGAATAAAACAATAAGTTGAGTAGAAATCAATTTGGGAGCGTGAACAATTATGAAACGTTTAGAAAATAAAATCGCAGTGATTACTGGGGCTAGCACTGGTATTGGGCAAGCATCTGCGAAAGCATTAGCTGAAGAAGGTGCGCATGTCTTAGCATTAGATATTTCGGATGAATTAGAAAAAACTGTCGAAGAAATTAAACAAAATGGCGGACAAGCGACTGCTTATAAAGTAGATATTTCGGATGATCAACAAGTTCAAGATTTCGCGAAGAAAGCGAAAGATGAATATGGACGTATTGATGTCATCTTTAATAACGCAGGTGTGGACCACAGTGCAGGTCGTATTCATGAATATCCAGTGGAAGTGTTCGATAATATCATGAATGTGGATATGAGAGGAACATTCTTAGTAACGAAATTCTTACTTCCATTAATGATGGATAATGGCGGTTCTATTATTAATACGTCTTCATTCTCAGGACAAGCGGCGGACTTATATCGTTCAGGATATAACGCTGCGAAAGGTGCAGTAATTAACTTTACGAAATCTATCGCGATTGAATATGGTCGTGAGAATATCCGTGCCAACGCGATTGCACCAGGTACAATTGAAACACCATTAGTTGATAACTTAGCAGGTACGTCTGAAGATGAAGCGGGTAAAACATTCCGTGAAAATCAAAAATGGGTAACACCACTAGGTCGTTTAGGTAAACCAGAAGAAGTAGGCAAACTTGTAGCCTTCTTAGCATCAGACGATAGTTCATTCATTACTGGTGAAACAATTCGTATTGATGGTGGTGTGATGGCATACACTTGGCCTGGCGAAATGTTAAGTGATGACAGTTGGAAAAATACAGTAGAATAGAAATGGATTGTAGTATTAATGAAAAGGCTGAGACAAAATGTCTCAGCCTTTATTAACGCTTTGGCAGTAGGGTTTGGTTTGAACAATATAAGAAACATAAAGACGACTAATGCCAATACACCATTTAAAACCCCAGTCTACTGCTATAAGTTAATTTTTGTTTCGTCAAATGACGTTAATCTTCGTTCAAATAATTATATCATATCAAAATATAAAAATACACTTTTAAAATAATATATCACCATTTAATTTTGTTATAAGCATCATCGTTGAGTGAGCGGACGATTTCAGTTACAAGTCGTACTGAATTTTCATAGTCATCTGTATGCAACACTGAAACATTTGAATGCATGTAACGTAATGCCACGCCAATAGAGATAGTAGGGATACCTTCATTTGCGACGTGAATACTACCAGCGTCTGTACCACCGCCTGGCGTTGTGTCCCATTGAACTGTAATATAATGTTTCTTCGCCACTTCTTTAATGTGTTGACGTAAACCTTGATGCGCCACATTAGATGCGTCCATTAATATTACAACAGGTCCATTACCGATAGCCGTTTCACTACCTAAATTAGTCATCCCAGGAGTATCAAATGCTACAGCTACATCTACTGCGATGGCTAAGTCTGGTTTAATTTTATTAGCAGCCACTTTAGCACCACGTAAACCGACTTCTTCTTGCACAGTTGCGCCAGAATATAGATCGATACCAATTTGTTCATCTTTTAAATTTTTAAGAACATCGATAGCAAGCGCACAACCATAGCGGTTATCGAAGGCTTTAGCAGTTAAATATTTACCATTCGCAAGTTGCTCGAACTCACTATATGGTGTAATCATATTGCCAACTTCTACACCGTGTTGTTCTGCATCTTCTTTACTGCGCACGCCGATATCGATGAACATCTCTTTAATATCGATTGGCTTTTTACGTGCTTCAGGTGTAAGGACATGAGGCGGTTTAGAACCAATGATACCGCGAATCTCTTTGCCCTCATCTGTCGTGATCGTTACTTTTTGTGACAACATTACTTGATTCCACCAGCCACCAATTGGTTGGAATTTGATGAACCCATTATTATCAATGCTTGTCACGATGAAGCCGATTTCGTCTAAGTGTCCTGACACCATTAACGATTTAGTACCTGTTTTACTTTCTTTTTTTCCGAAAATGCCACCCAAACCGTCTTCGATAATTTCATCACTCACGGGTTCTAAATAATGACGCATTGTTTCTTTAACTTTGCGTTCGTAACCTGCAATACCATTTACGTCAGTCAATGACTTAAGTAATTCAATTGACTCTTTCATAAGTATGAGACCCCCTAATATATGTAATTACAATCATTGTAGCATGATTAAACTTAATTTTCTGAAAAAATAATGGTTTAAAATATAAAAAGAATTGAAAAATCTCACATCAACAATAAGTAAGTGCTATAATTTATTGTGAAAATGAATAAAAGGGAAGTAGAGGCATATCATGAAGAAATTCTTAATATTAGTGGGCATTATTGTATTAAGTGTAAGCATGCTAAGTGCTTGTAGTAAAGAACGTTCGAAGACATATGAAGGTGACGTTGACGGTAAACACGTCATCACAACTTTAACTTATAAGAAAAATAAAGTGTTAAAACAAAACACAATTAGCACGTTAAAATATAATGATTTAGGTATGTCGAAAGAAGAAGGTAAAAAAACATTTGATGATAATCGTTCGTTGAAAGATTATAAAGGCGTATCTTATAAATTAGAAGACAAGCATGAAAAATGGGTTGAAAACGTTGAGATTGACTACAAAAAAGCAGATCTTAAAAAAATAGGAAAACAACTTCCGTACGCTACATTATCTAAAAATGGTAAGAAAGTGAATATGGAAGGGTCAGTACGTTATTTAAAACATTTAGGATTTAAACAAAAATCGAATATGACAGAAGACTAGAAAGAAAAAAGGAGTGGGCGAAGTTGCCCACTCCTAAACTGTAGATAAACCCTTTCACTCGTCGTCACCTTATGCGTTCCTAGGTCATTTACGTATAGTAAACTCCCGTCGTCACACATTTCGTTTCCTCGATTGGTAAGGGTTTTCTGACAGTCTTTCTGCTATTAATTACTGTAACAATAAAAAAAGAGTGGACAATTTTGTCCGCTCTTTTTTACTAGTTAAATACTGTTTAGTGCAGTGTCTAGGTCGTTGATAATATCTTCAGCATTTTCAGTACCGATAGATAGACGCACCATTTCTGGTAATACGCCAGATTGACGTTGTTCTTCTTCAGTTAATTGTTGATGTGTAGTACTTGCTGGATGGATGACTAATGATTTTGAATCACCGACGTTTGCAAGTAATGAGAATAATTGTAATTCGTCAACAAAGTGAGCGATATCGTCAATTGAACCATCCACACCAAATGTAAGAATAGCACCTTGTCCTTTAGGTAAATATTTATTTGCGAGTTGATGATATTTACTGTTTTCAAGTCCTGGATAATTAACCCATGTCACTTTAGGGTGTTGATCAAGGAAGCGTGCTACTTTTAAGGCATTTTCAGAGTGACGTTCCATACGTAAATGAAGTGTTTCAAGACCGATTAGGAATTCATGAACATTGTAAGGTGAAACGGCTGAACCTAAGTCACGTAATAATTGAACACGAGCTTTCGTGATATAAGCAGCTTCGCCAACATCTTTCGTATAAGAAATACCGTGATAGCTAGGGTCAGGCTCAACTAAACCAGGGAATTTGCCGTTATCCCAATTGAATTTACCGCTATCCACGATGATACCGCCGATAGAAGTACCGTGACCGCCAATAAATTTAGTAGCAGAGTGAATGACAACGTCAGCACCATGTTCGAATGGACGACATAAGTAAGGAGAGGCAAATGTATTATCAATCACTAATGGCACTCCGTGGTGGTGAGCAATATTTGCGACTGCTTCGATATCTAACACATCGATGGCAGGGTTACCAATTGTTTCTGCGTAAATCGCGCGTGTTTTATCATTAATTGCTTCTTTAAAATTTTCAGGATGACTTGGATCGACAAAATGGACTTTGATGCCTAATTTTCTAAAAGTAATATTTAATAAGTTGAATGAACCTCCGTAAAGGTTTGAAGAGGCAACGATTTCTGAACCAGTTTCAACAATGTTGAGTAAGGCAAGGGTGATAGCTGCTTGACCAGATGAAGTTGCGAGCGCACCTACGCCACCTTCTAACTGAGCCACACGTTCTTCGAAGACATTTTGCGTAGGGTTCATAATACGTGTGTAGATATTTCCTGGTTGGGCAAGAGAGAATAAATCTTGAGCGTGTTGCGTGTTATCAAAGACATAGCTTGATGTTTGATAAATCGGCACTGCACGTGATTTAGAGAATTCATCGATGACTTGACCGGCGTGAATCGTTTGAGTTTCAATTTTCCAATTTGGGCGTTGTTCTGACATAGTGAGGACCTCCAATAAATTGAATTTTCAGATAATTATATTTATATATATTATACAGAAGTTGGAGGGTAAATCAAACCAAATTACTCGGGATTGGAAAATAAATATAAATTAAGAGGCTAGACAAGAAAGCTAATGCTCTGGGAAACTAATTAACGGCTTCCCAAAAGCAGGATTCTCGGCAGAGACCGTCACGACTCGACAAAATTTGGGAAGCAATTTTGCTTATCGTTCGGTTCTGCTCAAATCCTAAACGCTTTTGTCCAGACCTCTGTGCTTTAACTTATTAATTTTAATTTATAATTTGCGATTTCTTGGAGTGTGCCATCGTCTCGTTTAATAACGATATGATCTTTTGTAATTTCGTTTGGACTTTTTACACCGACTGCAGCTGCGATATTGAATAAGCCTTCATGTAAACTTGTTACATAGTTCGTTACACGATATTGTTTTTCATCAATAATTAATGCTTTTTCTTTTTTAGGGTCAGTCGTTGCTACACCAACAGGACATGTATTTAAGTGACATTGTTGACTCATAATACATCCTACGCTAATCATCATACCGCGTGCCACATTAACTAAGTCAGCACCTAAACCTAAAGCGATAGCAATTTTATCTGGTGTGATTAATTTACCTGAAGCAAAGATTTTCATCTTATCACGCACATGATAACGTTCTAACATTCCAGAAACGATAGGTAAAGCTGTGAATAAAGGTAAACCTACACCATCTTGAAGTTCTTGGAAAGTGGCCCCTGTACCACCTTCACCACCATCGATAGTAATAAAGCTTGGGTAAATATCCAGTTTCACCATAGTTTGTACTAATTTTTCAACTTCATCCACCTTGCTGACTACAATTTTAAAGCCAACTGGTTTTTGACTAATCCCGCGAATTTTATCTACAAATTTTAATAATTCCTCTGGTGAATTAATGAAATCGAAGCGGTTAGGTGAGTTAATTGTTTTATGTGGCTCTACGTTACGAATTTTAGCGATTTCTTCTGTCACTTTATTACCTTCCATGTGACCGCCACGTGTTTTAGCACCTTGAGCAAGTTTAAGTTCATAAGCTTTAATTTCTTTGTGTTGATTTAACTCTTTGAATAAATCTTCACTGAAGTTGCCGGCTTTATCACGTACGCCGAATAATCCAGGCCCTATTTGGAAGATGATATCGCCGCCACCTTTAAGATGGAAATCTGATAAACCACCTTCGCCTGTATTCATCCAAGTCCCTGCACGTGCTAACCCTTTTGATAAGGCTGTAATCGCATGTGAACCTAACGCACCGTAACTCATTGCCGATTGACCTACAAGACGTTTGATTCTAAATGGATGAGCAAGCTCTTCACCTAAGACAATTGCATTTTCATCAGATAAATAGAATGGATCGATTTCTTCTTTCTCACGATGTTCATCACGTTTAAATAATTTTTGGTTATCTACTTTATATAAAAACGTAGAAATCATTTGGCTATTATCTACTTGTAATTCTGTAGCTTGTAATGGGAACATCGTATTGCGTATGTAAAACCCTTCTTTATATTCTCTTAATGTCCCGAAACTTGCCATTCGTGAATTATATTTCCCTGATAATACGATGTCTGTATATTCTTGTCTTGAAAATGGCTTTCCTTCTGTATCGTTCGCAAATAAATACTGACGTAATTCTGGGCCGATTTTCTCAGCGAAATAACGTACTCGTCCTAAAACTGGGTAATTACGTAATACGCTGTGTTGAGTTTGTTTACGGTCTTTAAACAAGAAAATTAATGCAAGTACGAGTAAGCCAATGATAATGATAAAAATCATGACATTAACTATAAACTGCATCGTAGTAAGTAATTCATTCATTTATATTCATCCCCTTTAACCCTTTATACCCTCCATGATATAACAATTAATGTTTTTTACAATTAAAGATTTTAAATTTTTATAAAAAATCGAAAAATCAAATTTAATAAAAATCAATTGGTCTTGTGATAAGGTTATTTTAAAATAGTAAAGAATAAGTGTTGTAAGTTTGAGGTGACACATGGAGAAAGAAGTTATTAAATATGTAGTACCTAGAAATCGGTGGGGGAGTAATGAAATAGTTAAGAAGGATTTCCTACTTATTCCTATTTTTTTATTTTTTCAAATATTGATGCCAATTATTATCGTGTTCGGTGTGTTAGGGGTAATGGCAATGATTACCCAAGATCCACCGCCATTATATTTTTATAATTTAACATTGAGCATTAGTTTCGTGGTTGCGCAATTTATAGTAATTGTAGCGTTTTTTGCCTTACATAAATTTTATATTGCCGATGTTGCACGACGCCAATTCCATTTCGCTAAGCAACATTTAAGTATGATTATTATCACAGGCATTATTGCTTTAATCGCTTATTATGGTGTTAATTGGGTTTCTTCGATGCTCCCAACACCTTTAGGCTACGACAAGACGCAAGCACAAATTCGCTTGGAAGGATTGTTTAATCATCCTAGTTCCATCTTCTTTACTTTTATCACAATGGTTATTTTCCGACCATTAATAGAGGAACTCATCTTTAGACATTTAATCATCCATGAATTAGGTAAACGTTTTAGTTTAACATTAATGATAGGGCTTAGCTTAGTTGTAGAAGTGTTGGCACATGTCTATGACTTGATTTCTTGGCTAGAAATCTTCCCGTACATGATACTCTCACTCGGCGCTATTACCGTTTATATGAGAAGCGGTAAGAACTTAGCAGCGTCTTTCTTGTATCATAGCTCTGTACAATTAGTCATATTTATTATTACAATGATTGAGAGGTTTTTTTAATTTTTGAAAAGTAATATCACTTACTTTTCCAAGAATCAGAAGATAAGGAGAGACATATGACTTCGGAATATAATGATTCGCAACAGACAAATGAACAACCACCATTGAGGAATGAATTTGCTTCTAAGCGTGTAGTGAAAAGAGATTTCTGGCTTATTCCTGCTTATGTAGGATTTAATATGGTGTTAATTGTTATGTTGTTATCAATTACTATGAGAACGCTCACTTATTTTTTTGGGCCCATGCCTGAAAATGAATTTAAGCGTAGTTTATTGTCTTGGGGGCAAATTTACACCCTTATGGGCCAATGTTTAATACTGTTATTATTTTATTTAATGCATAAAAAAACGATTATCCCCTTAGCTATTCAACGTTTTAAAGATTTAAAGAAACACATAGTCTTAATTATTGTAGTATTAGTAGCAATGTATGTATTACAGGGCATTTATGGCTGGTTTATTGAATTATTACCTGAGAAATATCAATTCGATGATACAGCTAATAATAAAGCCATTGAACAATTATTTACAGTTAAATGGATATGGCCAATCTTATTTTTAGATATCGTAATTGTGACACCTATTGTCGAAGAATTACTATTTAGACATCTTATTATTCACGAATTAGGTAAGAAATTAACATATATCGCAATGTATATCGTTTCTGTATTGATTTTTGCTGGCTTACACGTACTCGGCGTTGGCGCCTCATCACCATTTGAAATAGGACCATATTTAATTATGGCTACTGGTTTTGTGGTTGCCTATCATTTTAGTGGACGAAATTTAGCAACAACTATAACGCTACATATGATAAATAATTTTGTATCATTTATAGCTATTATTGTTCCTATTATCGCAGGTAAATAATAGGGTATAAAGAAGTAAGACGTGATTCAGACGTTAATGTACTGAAATAAAACGTCTTACTTTTTTGTTTTATAATTATGGTTTTCAATTAAGAAATAAATTTATTTCTATAAAAAATTAAATTTAAATACTCAATAAATAGTAGTAGGATAGGAATAAGGAGGTCAGAAACCGATGTTATTAGAAATTAAAAATCTGAGTTATAAAGCGTCTCACCGTACAATTTTAAATAATATTAATTTTCAAGTTGATAAAGGTGAAACGATTGCTATAGTAGGCCCCTCAGGTAGTGGTAAAAGTACGTTTTTAAAACAAATCAACAATTTAATTAGCCCTACAAAAGGAGAGCTTTATTTTAAAGGGAAACCGTATAGTGATTACAAGCCAGAAACATTACGTTCCCAAATTAGTTACCTAATGCAACAAAGTGAATTGTTTGGAGAAACGATTGAAGATAATATGGCATTCCCAGCAATGGCACATAACGATAAATTTGATAAAGAAAAAGCTAAAAAATTATTAGAAATGGTAAATTTAGGTGACTATTCATTAGATTCAAAAATTGAACATTTGTCAGGTGGGGAACGTCAAAGAATTACGATTGCACGTCAATTGATGTATAAACCTGAAATGTTGTTACTTGATGAATCTACAAGTGCCTTAGACACCCATAATAAATCAAAAATTGAAAAAATGATTTTCCAACTAGCTGATGAAGGTGTAGCTATTTTATGGATTACGCATAGTGATGATCAAAGTATGCGTCATTTTCAAAAGAGAATTACCATTACTGATGGTGAAATAACTAAAGAGGAGGACTTACAACATAATGAGTAATACAGCCCTCTGTTTAACAGCCTTACTGTTATTAATTCCAATTATTATTTCTTACAAAGAAGGCTTACATATTATTAAAGATTTGGTAATTGCTTCTCTTCGTGCAGTTATCCAATTACTGATTTTAGGATTTGTACTGAATTATATCTTCAAAATTGATGAAGCATGGATATTAATATTAGCGGTATTAATTATTATTATTAATGCCTCTTGGAATACGATTAACCGTGCGTCACCAGTCATGCACCATGTATTTATTATTTCGTTCATAGCGATTTTTATAGGGACAGCGTTACCTTTAGCTGCCACAGTCTTAGCCGGAGCAATTGATTTCAAAGCGAATGAAGTCATTCCAATTGGTGGTATGTTAGCAAACAATGGTTTAATTGCGATTAACTTGGCATATCAAAATTTAGATCGTGCATTCGTAAAAGATATTGCAGATATTGAATCGAAACTGACACTTGCCGCTTCACCTAAGTTAGCTTCTAAGGATGCTATTAGAGAAAGTATCCGTATGGCGATTGTCCCAACGATTGATTCAGTAAAAACATATGGTTTAGTTTCCATTCCAGGTATGATGACCGGATTAATCATCGGTGGTGTGCCACCTTTACAAGCGATTAAATTCCAACTATTAGTCGTGTTCATTCATACTACCGCAACGATTATGTCTGCCTTAATTGCTACATATCTAAGCTATAATCAATTCTTTAATGCACGTCATCAACTTATCGCACGTAATAACGATATCCAAGAAGATGACGAAGACGATAAATAATTTTCTTGAAAATGAAAAGTCAGTTTCCGTTTGAAAATTTGAGCGGAAACTGACTTTTTGTATATATGATTAAGATTTATCGACAAGTGAGATATGAAAGTGAACGCCTGTATCAGTAGGCAACACTTCAATACTTCCATCATGAAAGTGAACAGCATCTTGAATAATAGACAATCCCATACTATGATGAGCATTATCTTTTTTAGAAGTATAAGACTGCTTAATAAGGTCATCAATATTTGATTGAGGCAAGCCTTGTCCATCATCAATATAGTCGATAATTAATATATTATTTTCTCTAGTAAAATGAATTGTGATATTTGGATGTTTATCATTATGTTCAATACTGTTATTGATTAAATTAATGAGTAAACGTTCAAAATATAACTTATTACCGTAAAACTGTGACTCTTCTCCCAGATTAAATGATAAGGACAGCTGTTGATACCCAATAATAGACGCGATGCGTTCCACCGTTGCTTTTATAGGGGAGTTCTCTTTGTCCTGTTTCATTTGTTGTGTTTCTAAATCAAACGATTGATTCAAGCTATCGATTAAGTCACTCATAAAAGTAGCTTTTTCAGAAATAAGTTGAACATAAGGCTGTGATGCTTCATCAGTTTGAATTAATTTCGAATAGCCATAAATTGTTGTGAGAGGCGATTTCAAATCATGAGAAATTTGATTTATCCATTTCGTCTTATAGTAATTAATCTGATTATGATAAAACTTATCTGATAACATTTGTTGATTTAATTGAGTCAATGAGTGATCCAATTCTGGATACGTTTTACGTTTCTTTCTTTTTCGCTTGCGCTTCCGTTTTTGTTTTGACGTAGGCTGATACAACTTACCTTCAGATAAATTACCAATCCAATCAATGTAATAAGCCAAAGGTTTTGTTAAACGCTTCGATATAAGGAAAGCAGTGATAGACACAAAGAAAATATTAATGACTAAGAAAATAATTAAAATTTTAAAAAACGCTTTGTTCATATCGTGTCCAGACGTACTTAAATCTTTTGAAGCATCATATTCTCTGTAATTCAAATTTTTAGAAAAAGTTAAGGTATTATTTGAAATATTATAATTATATTTATTGTAATCTTGAGTTGTAATACTTTCTAAAAGCTGAGAAGTACTAATGTTATTTGAATTTTTTATATTATCGTTATTATTGTGTTTATAAATATAGACTAGATAATTTTGACCATTGCTAGTTTTAATAGAATTAGCAGAGCGTATATCTGAGAGAATAAAAGGCTTTATACTATGCCCTTTAAGCGACTCAGGGTAGGTAATTTCACCTTGTTTATTTGTGAAATATAAATCAACATGATCTTGTTTGGCTAAGTTTTTTATTTTCTCATTTGGTTGATTGGTAATATTAAACATATCTAAATAATCCGTATCTAGTTCATTCATACTACCACTAAAATTAAATACAATATTTAAAAATATTGAAACTACAAAGACCATTGAAAAAATAAAGTTAATAATTAAAAAAATACTAATGTATTTTAAAAATTTTAAAGTGAATCGTTTATTCATGATGATCTTCCTTAAACATATAGCCTTTGCCACGTACGGTTTTAATCATTTTAGGTTCATTAGGGCATGCTTCGATTTTCTTGCGTAATGTACGTATGTGGACCATTAATGTATTATCATCAACGCCTGTATCATAACCCCATACTTTTGTGTAAAGTTGATTCTTAGTCAGTACCTGATTTTTATTGTTGATGAGATAAGTTAATAATTGGTACTCACGATTAGTTAAATTAACTATTTCATTATTTACATACACTTCCATACTGTTGAAGTTAATTTTCAAATTTTGATATGTATAAATAGGGTTAGACTTCTTATTTAAATGAAGTGACACTCTGTAATAAAGTTCCATTGGATCAAATGGCTTTTTAATATAATCAACGGCCCCATTTTCAAAGCCTTTATAAACATCAATATGAGTGGTTTTCGCTGTGACAACGATTACCGCAGTTTTAGATAAATCGATATATTTTAATAACTGATATCCATCTTCTGATTTTAAATTTAAGTCTAGAAGAATCACTTGATAATGTTTATTCAGTAATTCATTTTTAGCTTCCTCAATATTAAATACAGATTGTACTGTATCAATACCTTTAGTTGTTAATGATAATTTCATTAGTTCATTAATATCTTTATCGTCTTCGATAATAAGCACATTCTCATTCATTGCGAACACCTCATTATTCATCTTATAAAACTTTTTAATATTTAACTATTGTTGCATTCATGATTTAAGGGAAATTTAAGATAACGATAAGAAGTAGTTAAGTACCATGATTTAGCATGAAGTTAAATCGATGTAAAAGGGGTTTGTACAAATGAAACGATTATCTTATATTATCGGATTTCTTATTACTGTACTTGGACTGTATAACATTTTACGTTTAGGCTTTAGCTTAGTAGAAAATCATTTTAATTTAAACTTTGGAATCGACATCTTACTCCATAACAATTATGTGATTTATGGCACTATGATTGTATTAATTGTATTGATGATTGCTGAAGCGGTTGTTGAGCAATATTTAGAAGATAGAAACGACTTATCTTAATTTTTTGTACAAAAATAAAAATGAATATTATAATAAAACAGTTACTAAGCTTAAAAAATAGCGAGTAGCTGTTTTTTTATGAAAAAATTTAATAGTTAGGAAAGGAGATTTCTGCATGTCTATCATGCGTATAGCAACCTTTATCATTAGCGTCTTTATCGTCGGGATGGTTGAAATGATGGTCGCTGGGATTATGAATTTAATGAGCGATGATTTAGGCGTTTCAGAAGCTGTTGTTGGGCAACTCGTTACGCTTTACGCGCTGACATTTGCGATTTGTGGACCTATATTGGTTAAACTGACTAACCGTTTTGCGGCTCGCCCGGTGCTACTTTGGACTTTAGTGGTTTTTATTGCAGGGAATGTCATTATCGCAATTGCCCCGAATTTTACTATTTTAGTTATTGGACGAATTATTTCTTCTGCAGCTGCTTCATTAATTATCGTGAAAGTGCTTGCTTTAACTGCTATGCTAACCGCACCAAAGAACCGTGGGAAGATGATTGGTGTCGTTTATACAGGTTTTAGTGGCGCGAATGTCTTCGGTGTGCCGATTGGTACAATGATAGGTGACTGGATTGGTTGGCGCTTCACATTTGTCTTCATTATTTTAGTGAGCCTGATTGCTGGGTTACTGATGATTAAATATTTACCTACTACTTCAGAACTCAATTATGCGAATCAACAATATAGTCATATCGACGAAAGTGGCCAGCAAACGTCTCATATTTTGAGACCTGCCGAAATCGTGAAATATCTAGCGATTACATTATTAATTTTAATCGCTAATTCCGTGACATTTGTCTATATTAATCCGCTTATTTTGGAAAATGGACACAACATGGGCTTCGTTTCATTAGCATTATTAGTTAACGGTGTCGCAGGTGTTGTAGGTACTTCAATGGGAGGCGTACTAGCAGATAAACTGACAAGTAAACGTTGGTTAATTATTGCTTTCTCAGTCTTTATCGTCATGATGATTATTATTAACTTAATATTATCAACTACGCTTCTATTATTAGTAGGATTATTTATATGGAATATTGTTCAATGGAGTACGAACCCTGCAATTCAAAGTGGGATTATCGAACACGTAGAAGGTGACACAAGCCAAGTGATGAGTTGGAACATGTCATGCCTTAATGCCGGTATCGGTTTAGGTGGTATTATTGGTGGCTTAGTTGTTTCTAATATGTCAGTTGAAGCGGTCACACTCGTTAGTGCATTTATAGGACTAGTTGGTTTAATCATAGTTCTTACTCTTAAAAATATTCATTACGCGAAAAATTAAAAACAAAGGCGTATCGCAACATTTGCGGTACGCCTTATTTGTATATGTGTGGCTCTTTATTATTTGAATGATAAGGTTGCCATGGCATTGTATCTGACTTTGCAAAAGTTACTAAATCACTTATCATTTGTTCACTTAATTCAGTTTCTGAAGTTAAGTTTTTAATGCCGTGTGCTTTAAGGATATCCATTTTCCCAAACCAAAAGACAAGATCTAGAATGTGATAAGCACTGTTAAATTCAGAAGAGGTTGGTAAGTGCCAGTCGAAACGTAAAAACCAACGCGTTGAGTGGGACAAGGTTTCTAATAATTGAAGGGCGGGCGCTTTAAAATACAAGTCAGTGACGAGTTTCGCTTGTTGTTTGCCTGTTTGTGCCTCTATTTCCTTTACATTAATATCATTTAATGCCATGACCTCTACAAAGCGTGAAGGCTCTAATTTACGAGATTCGTTACGAATATAACAATCACCTTCATCATTAGTCACATCTATGACGACAAGTTTCTTAAACTTTGATAGTGGACGTGTCATACAGTCATCTTCGATAGGCGTATAAATCAATTCCAAACCTTTGGATTTGCCACGCGAAGCCTCATCTAACGCTTGTAATTCCAATATGTCTGAAACTGTTAAATCTTCTAGCTTTTTATTTGGAAAATGAGTATCTATCAATTTATGAAAATGTTGCGCTTTTAAGTAGCCAGTTTCTTCTTTATCAAGTCTCAAAGTACCACTGAGTAACATCACTTTATGATAGAGTGCATCTAATTCAGGCATCTGCATTAAAGCCATAATACTCATACTGCCGGCAGATTGACCCATTAATGTGACATTCTGAGAATCGCCACCAAAGCTTTCAATATAATGATGAACCCATTTCAATACATTAATTTGATCCGATAGACCATTATTTTTATCAAACATTTCATTAAAATAGGACCAGTCTAAAAAGCCTAAAGCGCCTAAGCGATAGTTAAATGTGACGACAATCACATCATGTTGTTGAACAATAGCTTCTGGTGTATATAACTCTGCAGAACCATGTCCATTTACAAATCCGCCTCCATAAAAATAGATAATGACAGGTTTATTAGTATTATCATTATTTTGCATCCAGATATTTAAATATAAACAATCCTCGTTTTGTGAAAAAGTTACATTTTCAGAAGAAAAGAAAGTTTCTAATTTATTATAAGGCTGAGGAGGAATAGTTCTAAAATGAGTAGCTTGAATTTCACCATCCCAAGACGTGTATAACTCGGAATGTTTAAAACGGCAATGATGCGTAGGCGGATAAGCATAGGGGATTCCAAGAAATTTAGCAACTCCGTCTTCACTTATACCATGTATCTTTCCGCTAGTCGTAGTGATTGTAACCATATTAAAACGCCTCCCTCTCTCTTCATTCAACCTAACTATAGCACTAAAAGTAGGCATAAAAAATACCAAGCGCGAAGTAACTTTCACGCTTGGCATCGATTAAATTTATTTCTCAGCTTGCTCTTGAGCAGCTTCTCTTTTAGCTTCTTCAAGTGTATCTTTCTTCATTTGCTTATTGATTTTCTTAGCACGTTTGAAGTAAATACTTTCGAAATAGCTTGTAGTACCGATTTTATAGAAGATTAATGCTAATACAATAATCACAATAAAATCATAAGGGTAGTGAATTAAGTTGATACCTTTAAATTCTTTACTACCGATAAATGACATAACAGCTAATAGGATTAAGTAAACAATAATCCATAAACTACCGCCGATTTGTTTTTTAGTGTTCTTCCAATTCATTTTATATTCATAGAAGAAATAAATTGGTAAACCTAAAATAATAATGAAAATAACTTCGGCAGTTGTTGGCCACATTGCCCAGTAAATCGCTAATGAAGCTAAAACGAATGATAATGGTGCCATAACTTTTAACAACGTACCACGGAATGGACGGTGTAATTTAGATCCCATTTCACGTAGGGCAATTACTGTTGTTGGACCAGTTAAGTAAGCTACTAATGTAGCTGTTGAGATAACCGCCGCAAGTACACCCCAGTCACGGAATAACGTAACCATGACCATACTGATAATGGCATTGAATGCAATCGCAACACGTGGAATGTTGTAAGTTGTATTAATTTTTCCTAAGAATTTAGGAATATGACCATTTTGTTCCATCGCATTTAAGACACGACCTGTAATCGCTACGAATGAAACACCTGTACCAAATGGTGAAACTACCGCTTCAATATATAAAAGAATCGCTAACCAGTTGATACCTAATAAAATCGCCATGTCTGCGAATGGTGAATTAAAGTTAATACCATGCCAACCATGTTCATGAATCATTGATTGTGGCATAGAAGTAATGAAAGTACTTTGTAATACAACGTATAATGCAGCACTTAATGTTAATGAGATTGCGATACCGCGCGCAATATTCTTCTCAGGATTTTTAATTTCAGATCCCATATTAATAATTGTTTGGAATGCGTTAAATGAGAAAATGATACCTGATGTCGTTGTAGCCGCAAAGATTGGGGCACTACCATAAGGCATAAATTCACTCATTGTTGAACCATAGTTACTAGTATCGAAACCAGAAAGCATTAACATAATAATTGTTAAAATAGGCACACCCAATTTAAAGACTGAAATTAAACTTGTAAATGATGTTAATAATTTTACTGACCAGTAGTTCAGTAAAGAAAAGATAATGATGATAATATATACGGCAAATAAGCCAATCGTACTAATCGTTCCATTATGCATCAACGCGCCAGTAGGTTTTGCCCAATCCCATGGCCAAGAGCTAATGTACTGAACAGCAGATACTGCTTCAATTGGGATAATCGTTACGAGTGAGACCCAGTTAGCCCATGCAGCGATGAATCCTAATAAAGACCCATGTGTATATTGCGCATAGTTACTCATACCACCAGATTGTGGGAACATAGTCCCGATTTCAATGTAGTTGTAAGAAATTGTTCCAATGACAATAAATCCGATAATCCACGAAATCACCGCGGCTGGACCAGCTATAGAGGACGCTTCCCATGCACCAAAGAGCCAACCAGAACCAATTAAACTACCTAGTCCAAGTAGCACTAATTGAGTCAGACTGATTTTATTACTATTATTATTGTTCTGTCCCATAAATACTCCTTTTTAAATTGTTTTAGTATTCATATAAAATGACACTTTTTAATTATACGCTTATCGTATAATTAGTCAATTTACGTTTTAGTAAATTTGCAAAATATTGTGTTAATGATAGTTAATTTTAAAGTTAAATAATATAATAACTGTATTGCTTTCAAATTAATAAGTTAGAAGGTGTTAGAGATGACGCATAAACAAGCTAATGATAAAGTTTTAGCTTTTTTGGAAAAGGATAGTCAATGGAAGGAAGCCTATCAATATCTTAGAGATTTAATATTTGAAGAAACTAAATTAGAAGAGACCTATAAATGGATGCATCCGTGTTATACATTAAACGGAGCAAATGTGGTATTAATCCATGGCTTTAAACATTATGTAGCGCTTCTCTTTCATAAAGGTGCCATCTTGGAAGATCAATATCATACGTTAATTCAACAAACGGAGAAGGTTCAAGCAGCGAGACAATTAAGATTTGAAACGTTAGATGAAATTAAAGAGCGTCGTGATGAGATTCTTTATTATGTGAATGAAGCGATTAAAGTTGAAAAAGCTGGCAAGAAAGTGGAAATGAAGAAAACGGAGGATTACGACATACCTGAAGAATTACAAAGTAAACTTGACGAAGTGCCAGAGTTTAAAGAAGCCTTTTATAATTTAACGCCTGGACGTCAACATCAATATATTTATCACATTTCACAAGCCAAACGTAGTCAGACAAGACAAAGCAGAGTGGAGAAATATTATAATCATATCTTAGAAGGCAAAGGCATGCATGATAAATAAAATGTAGTTCTTCAATAGATGGTCATTTCACTTAAGTTGTAAAGAAATTCTAAGATGAACATTCACTCATTTTTGTTGCGACGCTTTCTTGCGGGAAAGGCTCTAAAGTAGTTCTTTGATTTTAATCATTAGAACTACTTACTTAAGTGTGTAAACACTTAAGTTCCTTCCCCAGCTTGCTTTGTTTGTAGACTTTCTATGCGAAAGTCTTTGTGCTGGGGCCCCGCGCGCAACAACACTTGTAGTTCATCTCTAGAATTTCTTACATAAGTGCAAAGCACTTATGTTCATTAACATAACTAACTTTTTTACTACGTTCCATTCTTTATAAAGAACTACTTATATAAGCCTAGACAATTACATTTAATAATATCTAAATACTTAGTTAATTTTTCTAGACTAAGTATTTTTCTTTGGAAATAATTAGGCATCTAAATTTTTCCTAAACATAATTAAATATAAATATTCAGTATCATAACACGTCTTCTAAAAATAATAATTTAATGAAGTTAAGTATTATGTCAATTTTGAAAGTTGTTCTAAGATAGGTAGCGAAACGTAGTTGAGTGACGCCTGAGGGAGCAGGATGAGTGTCGAGACCAAGGCTCGACCCAGCCCCCTAGGCAAGCACCTCAACTAAAGTGAGTGAACATCTATCTTAGAACGTCTACACAACTTAAGTGGAATGAAAACCATTTTAGAACTGTATTAGGAATACAAACTAGCAATACGAAGTATTGAATACATAACGAGCCCCTCCATAATGTGGATTATGGAGGGGCTTTTAGGGAATGCTATTATAATTTAATCAATAGATTAGCCGTTTAATTTAACTAGGATTTTAGCTTGTGATTTATCGTTTACTAATTGTTCGAAACCAGATTCAACAATGTTTTCTAATTCGATTTCATCTGTTACTACGCTCTTAACATCTAAGCTTCCGTTCGCAATTAAGTCAATTGTTTGTTGGAATGTAGTAGGTGAGTAAGCGATAGTTGAAGCTAAATGAACACCAGAGTTAGTTAATAACATTGGGTCAAAGTTAACTTCATGCGCAAAGATAGAAACGATAACTACTGTACCTCTAGGACGTGTTACTTTAACTGATTGTGCTAATGTTACACCTACACCAGCTACTTCGAAAGTAACGTCTACACCGTTTTCAGTGTGTTCATTAATGTATTCAACAGGTTCTACGTCACCAGAATTAATAACGTGAGTAGCGCCCACTTCTTTAGCTTTAGCTAAACGTTCTTCTGATAAATCGAAAACGAAGATTTTACTTGCGCCAGCAGCTTTAGCTGCAACGACTGTTAATAAACCGATTGGTCCTGCACCAAAGATAGCTACAGTGTCACCAAATAATAAATTACCTTCTTTAACAGCTTGAACTGCTACAGCTGTTGGTTCTACTAATGCACCTTCTTTAGCAGATACATTTTCAGGTAAAGCGTAAACATTTTCTTCAGGAGCGTTAGTGAATTCTGCGAAACCACCATCTGAACCTAATCCGATGAATGAGTAACCATCATATAAATCTACGCTTTCGTCTTTTTCACGTTTAGAAACAGTTGGGTTAACAACAACGCGGTCGCCTTTTTTATATTTAGTTACATCTTTACCAACTTCTTCAACCACACCAGCAAATTCATGACCTAAAGTTACAGGTGCTTTTTGACCTAAGAATGGGTCAGGTTTATCTGTAGAGATAAAGACAGGTCCTTCTAAATATTCGTGTAAGTCAGTACCACAAATTCCAGCCCAAGATACTTTAACTTTCACTTCATTATCTTTTAATTGTTTAGGTTCGCGATCCTCAACACGAACATCTTTTTGACCATACCATACTGCTGCTTTCATAAAGTAAAACTTCCCTTCGTTAAATACTTATTACATCTTTAGATTAATACTAACTATGTCGGAATTCAATTCTTCCTAGTAAAATTTCCCTATTGATTTTGAAGATTTTGACAATTCTATGAACTTTGTTGATGACAATACTATTTCTTATTATTTAATTTCTTTTACTTTAAAAGTATTATTGTAGCTTTCTTAATTGTTATATTGCTTTAACGTTTAAAAGCATAAAAATTGAATTGTGAAACTTTTTTAATAGTTTCAAATATGTAACGTTTCAAAAAATTATATAGGGTATATAGTAATAAATGACGAAAAATTAACGAATTACATAGAAATTGAATTTACTAAAATTTTATGAAGCAAAGGTCATGAGACCCTTGTTTAACTTATAACACATTTGTTTAACAATGGGACTAATGGCCTTTTTATGTTCGTTTCTTTTTCATCAGGGTTGAATTAGGAAGGAGAAAGCTAATGACGCTAAGTATTAAAAACTTAACCAAGATTTATTCAGGGAATAAAAAGGCAGTAGATAATATTTCATTAGATATTGAATCTGGAGAGTTTATTGCTTTTATTGGGACAAGTGGTAGTGGTAAAACGACAGCTTTACGAATGATTAACCGTATGATTGAAGCTACTGAAGGAACTATTGAAATGAATGGGAAGAATGTACGAAGCATGAATCCAGTAGAATTACGACGCAGTATTGGTTACGTGATTCAACAAATTGGGCTTATGCCACACATGACTATTCGTGAAAACATTGTGTTAGTACCGAAACTTTTAAAATGGTCTAAAGAAAAGAAAGATGCGAAAGCGAAGGAATTAATTAAGTTAGTAGACTTACCTGAAGAGTATTTGGATCGATATCCATCTGAATTATCAGGCGGTCAACAACAACGTATAGGGGTTGTACGTGCATTAGCAGCTGAACAAGATATTATCTTAATGGATGAACCCTTTGGTGCATTAGACCCTATTACGAGAGACACTCTACAAGATTTAGTAAAAGAATTACAACAAAAGTTAGGAAAAACATTCATATTTGTAACGCATGATATGGATGAAGCGATTAAATTGGCAGACCGCATTTGTATTATGTCACAAGGTAAAGTTGTGCAATACGATACGCCAGATAATATCTTAAGAAATCCAGCGAATGATTTCGTTAAAGAGTTTATTGGACAAAACAGACTGATTCAAGACCGTCCTAATATGAGAACTGTTGAAGATGCGATGATTACACCTGTTACTGTTAAAGCAGATGATTCTTTAAATGACGCAGTTAATATTATGAGACAAAAACGTGTCGATACTATCTTTGTGGTAAATAATCATAATCGCTTATTAGGTTTCTTAGATATTGAGGATATTAACCAAGGTTTACGCCAAAGAAAAGAACTTATCGATACAATGCAACGTGATGTTTATAAAGTACATATAGATTCAAAATTACAAGACTCAGTTCGTACCATTCTTAAACGAAATGTGAGAAACGTTCCAGTTGTTGATAACGATAATACGTTAATTGGTTTAATTACACGTGCTAATTTAGTGGATATCGTATACGACTCAATTTGGGGCGAAGGCGATGAAGAAATGGAATTGTCAGATACACATATGAATGATGTAGAACGTGAGAATGAAATCGGTAATCAAGAGAAAAAAGAAATAGCACAACATCAACATGAAGATGCGACACATAAACAAAAAGACGTAACTGATCGTTTTGATACAGAGAATTTAGATGATACGCATGATTCAGGAGTTGATCGTTAATGAGAGAATTTTTCCAAGAATATGGAAGCCAACTCGTATCAAAAACAATCGAACATTTTTACATATCAGTCATCGCGCTATTGCTTGCGATTGTTGTAGCGGTACCATTAGGTATTTTATTATCTAAAACTAAACGTACTGCGAATGTCGTGTTAACGATTGCGGGTGTGCTTCAAACGATACCGACGTTAGCCGTTTTAGCACTTATGATTCCAATCTTTGGTGTAGGTAAGACGCCAGCGATTGTCGCACTATTTATTTATGTATTATTACCAATTTTAAATAATACCGTACTTGGTGTACAAAATATTGATAAAAATATTATTCAAGCCGGAACCAGTATGGGTATGACAAAATTTCAATTAATGAAGGATGTAGAGTTGCCACTTGCTTTACCATTAATCATTAGTGGCATTCGTTTATCAAGTGTGTACGTTATTGCTTGGGCGACATTAGCAAGTTATGTCGGCGCAGGTGGTTTAGGTGACCTTGTATTTAACGGTCTAAACTTATATCAACCGCCAATGATTATTAGTGCTGCTATTCTTGTTACTTGTTTAGCTTTAATTGTAGACTTCTTGCTTTCTTTAGTTGAAAAGTGGGCTGTGCCTAAAGGACTTAAAGTATCTAGATAATTGACAAGGGAGGATTTCTAAATTTATGAAAAAGTTTAAAATAACTTTCATACTTCTGGCATTGTCCCTCGTAGTATTATCTGGATGTGGATTACCAGGTCTAGGCGATGGCAATGCGAAAGACAGTGTTAAAATCACTGCAACAGAAACTAGTGAAACAAAAATCATGGCAAATATTGAGAAATTAATGATTGAGCATTACACACATGGAAAGGTTAAACCTACAATTATAGGTAACTTAGGGTCTAGTATCATTCAACATAACGCGTTACAACGTGGCGATGTGAATATGTCGGCGGTACGTTATACAGGAACTGAATTGACAAGTGTGTTAGACGCGCCACCTACAAAAGATCCGAAAAAGGCGATGGCAGAGTCGCAAAAACTTTTCAAAAAGAAATATGATCAAAAGTTCTATAATTCATTTGGGTTTGCCAACACTTATGCATTTATGGTGACCAAAGAAGTTGCTGATAAATATCATTTGGAAAAGGTCTCAGATTTGAAAAAACACAAAGACGAATTACGCTTGGGTATGGATACGCAATGGATGAACCGTGCGGGTGATGGTTACCCAGCGTTCCAAAAAGATTATGGCTTTAAGTTTGCGAGTGCACGTCCAATGCAAATTGGTTTAGTGTATGATGCATTAAAGAATAAGAAATTAGACGTGGCTGTAGGTTATTCAACGGATGGTCGTATTGCAGCGTATAATTTAAAGGTTCTTAAAGATGATCGTAAGTTCTTCCCACCGTATGATGGTAGTCCGTTAGCAACAGAGAAATTGGTTAAAGATAATCCAGAAATTGATAAAGCATTAAAGAAATTAGAAGGTAAAATTAGTACAAAAGATATGCAGAAATTAAACTATGAAGCGGATGGTAAAGGTAAAGAGCCTGCTGTTATTGCTGAAGAGTATGTGAAAAAACATAACTATTTCGAAGATGATAAGAAGGGTGGTCAAAAATAATGAAAGGTAACTTATTAAGCTCACTTTATGAATATTATACCTTGAACTTTGGCTATCTTATGGAGTTATTTTTTAAACATTTATTAATGTCGATTTATGGTGTGCTATTCGCGTGTATTATTGGAATTCCATTAGGGATACTTATTGCACGTTATTCTAAGTTAGCGTGGCCAGTCATTACGATAGCGAATATTATTCAAACGGTACCTGCTATCGCTATGTTAGCTATCTTGATGTTAGCGTTAGGCTTAGGACCAACGACAGTAGTTGTGGCTGTATTCTTGTATGCGTTACTTCCGATTATAAAGAATACTTACACTGGGATTACAGAAGTGGATCATAACATTAAAGATGCGGGTAAAGGTATGGGTATGACAAGTAATCAAATTATGCGCATGATTGAATTACCTTTATCATTATCTGTTATTATCGGAGGTATTCGTATCGCACTTGTTGTTGCCATTGGTATTGTAGCTATTGGCTCATTTATTGGTGCACCAACACTTGGTGATATCATCATTCGTGGTACGAACTCAACAGACGGTACGGTCTTCATTTTAGCGGGGGCTATTCCTATTGCTTTAATTGCGATTATTATTGATTTAGGTTTACGCGGTTTAGAAAGAAAATTAGACCCAACACATAAGAGTAAAAAGAATAAACAAGTTCAAAGTGTGAACTAATATATTAAAAAGCGTTGATTAGCAAGTGAGGTAGAGAAGTCTACTACTTGTTAATCAACGCTTTTCTTTATTAAATCAAGTCTTCAATTAAAGTATTGTCACATTAGAATAAGAATGATGCTAATGGTGGTACAATCGCTACGATAATGACACCTACGATAACCACGGCGATACTACCCATTGATTCTTCAGTTTCGCCAAATGATTTCGCAGCAGCTACGCCTAGTGTGTGGCCACTTGTACCTAATGCTAAACCGCGAGCGATTGGATTTGAAATTTTGAACCATTTTACAATCTTAGGTCCAAGTGCTGAGATAACTACGGCGTTTAGAATAACCGCAAGAGATGTTAATTCTTTTACACCGCCGATACCGTCAGAAACTGGTAAGGCAATAGCTGTTGTAGCCGCTTGTGGTAACATTGACGCACCAATTTTATCTCCTAATTGGAAGATAATATTAACAAGGTAAATTAAAATTAATGCGATAAGTGTACCGATGGCGATACCGCCAAAGATTTGTAACCAATATTTTTTAAGAACGTCACGCTTTTTGTATAGTGGGATGGCGAAACTAATAGTTGCTGGTTCTAAGAAGAAATTGATGATGTCGCCACCGATTTTATAGTTTTCATAGCTAATGCCTGTAATTTTTAAGAAAGCAATTCCTGCCACCATTGCTACGAAAAGAGGGGCAAGTAAGAAAAAGCCATTTGTTTTTTTATAAAAATATTGTGCGATGACAAACGGAATAAGTGATACAAGTATTCCAAAGTAAGGTGTTGTAATTCCTAAATGTTCAGCCATTAGTTACCCTCCCCAAGTTTTGTTTTTTCGTTTTGTTCTTTAGTTGGAAATAGTGTTTTAGTTACGAATAATTGTGAAACAAATCCAACACAGACTAATAATAATAATGTTGAAATAATAATTAATAATAAAATTAAAATTGGATGCTGGCTTAAAAGTGGAAGTGAATTAATAACTGAAATACCAGCTGGAACGAATAGGAAACTAATGTTGTCGGTTAAAGCTGTTCCCACTTTTTCCACTTGGCCTAATTTAACTATGCCTGTACATAATAAGATGAATAATAGTACGAGCCCGATAACTGAAGCGGGCATTGGAAATGGAATGAAACTTTCGATAATTTTAGAGATAAATAATACAACAGAAATCGTTAATGCTTGTTGGAAGAAGTTGTAAGTTTTTGAAACTTTATTACTTCCCTTAGCATTTGCAGGTTGTGATGGTTGTTGAGCCATATGCTACGCTCCCTCTCTTTATTTCTTTGTCTATAGTTTAGTATGAAAACGTTTACTCGTGACCGTTTTCAAAGTGAGTTACAAATATAAAGTGGTGAGTTGCATTATTTTAAAGGTGAAAATCATGAGGAAATAAAAAATGAGCAGGGGACAGTTGATCTGTCTCCTTACTCATCTTTTTAAAGTATTTATAGTAATCCTATTTCTTGTTTGAAATTTTTCATAAATGAACGGCTAACTTGGAACTTATCGCCCGTCGCCATAGTGACTTGATATGTATAGTTAAACCAATGTTCAACGCTGTCAATGTATTTCTTATTAATAATAGTAGCTCGATGAATCTTGATAAATTTGTGCTCAGATATTTTCTTTTCAAAATGCGTTAGAGGTTCGGCAGTTTGATATGTACGTTTCACTGTAGTAATAGTTGTAATCCCATTATTAACTGAAAGAGCTACAATTTCGTCGATATTAATAACATAAATACGTTCGTCAACTTCGATAGGAATAACGGATTTATTAGCAATATTAGCTTCGGATAAAGAGGTATTGGCTGAGTGTTCTTGGTTATCTTCTTCACTGTTACCTGTATTTAAATGACGTGCTTTATCGACTTTTTGCACAGCTTGCGCAACTCTTTCTAGCTCGAATGGTTTTAAAATATAGTCGATGGCATTGAGCTCGAATGCTTTCACCGCAAAGGTATCATGTGCAGTAGCGAAAACGATATACGGTGGCTGTTTCATTTTTTGAATTTTATGCGCTAAGTCGATGCCATTTTCATCCATTAAATTAATATCTAGAAAGACTAAATCATATGTTTCATATAATAGTTTTTCTAACGTTTCTTCCACAGTTTCAGCTTCTTCAATTAATTCAAATTTCGATAATTCATTCAGTAGATAATGTAATTCGTTACGAGCTAGAGGCTCATCATCTACGATTAACGTCTTCACTTCCATTTCCTCCTTTGTATTATGACTTATATGGAATCTGACAACTTACAGTGGTCCCTTGAGAAGTTGAATCAAAAAGTAATCTCGCTTCATCGCCATAAAGTCCAATTAAGCGACGATTAAGATTCTCTAATGCGCTACCTGTGCCTGTCTCTGAATTGACGCTCATTTGTCCAAGCATTGGTAATTTATCTTCCGCAATTCCGCTACCATTATCACTCACTACTATGCGAAGATGATGTTCCTCATCATTGACTTCTACACGTACGACGTTGTCTTTTCGGCGATGTTTAAATGCATGTTTGATCGCATTTTCCACTAGAATTTGAATAATAAATGGTGGAATTAATGCGTTTTTGCAGGCTTCATCAATATGATAGTGAATGATAAAGCGATTCGGGAAACGTGCCTGTTCTAGTGAAAGATAGGCTTCTACTTGTTGTAATTCTTTATCTAGCGTAATGGTGTTGTTGCGTGCGCCTTGCAAATTGGATCTAAAGAATTGGCTTAATTGTAATAGTAATTTACGCGCTTTTTCACTATCAATGCGGACTAATGCTGAGATGGTATTAATCGCATTAAAGAAGAAGTGTGGATTAACCTGTGCTTGCAGAGATTTAATTTCTGCATCTCTTAAGAGTTTACTTTGTGTCTCAGCTTGGCCTAATTCTAATTGACTTGAAAAGATGTCCGCTAACCCTCGCGCCAGCTGTTTTGTAGAGTGTGTAATATTGTTTTCTTCAGTGAAATAGAATTTTAATGTCCCAGCTACTTCATTCTGTATCATTAACGGAATCACGATGGCTGCCGTTAAAGGACAATGTGGGTTATTGCATCCGATTTCTTCTTTAGAATGTGCTTCTTTTAAATGCTCTGTTCGAATAACCTCTTTTGAAAGGTGAGTGATGATAGCTTTCTTAGCCACGTGGTGGTCACTTCCGGCACCCACATGGGTTAAAATATCTGTTTTATTAGTGATAGCCACGGCCGATACTTTCATTAATTTTAAAATAATTTCAGCAACCGGACGTGCAGAAGCTTCATTGAGACCCGAACGAAAATAGGGCAACGTCTTATTGGCAAGTTCTAGTACATCATGAGTCTGAACTGCACGCGTTTGTTCTTCTTGTTGTAAGGTAGACAAAATAATAGATAAGAAAATAGCAGTTCCTAAGCTGTTAATAAGAATCATCGGTAAACCAATAAATTTGACTAACGACCAAGCCGATGCCATATCATCTGAGAAAAGAATGATACATGCCATTTGAATAGCTTCATTTACGACGCCGATAATCGCGCCTGTTAACACTTTAGGATAGGTGTAGCGACGCATTGTTCGATAGCCGTAAAAACCAGAAATTAAGGCAATAATGACGGAAGAAATTAAATATGTATACGCATTTGCACCACCAATATAAATACGAGACACGCCTGAAATAATTCCTACAATGATTGCCACAAAAGGTCCGCCTATAAGCCCCGACATACCAATCGTCAGTACGCGTGTATTTGCGAGGGACGCATTTTCGTTTAAATGATAGTAAATATTGCTAGAAATAATTTTGCCGTTTTCAATTTCTATCCCTGTAAAATTAGAAAGAATTGCGAATAATGAAAAGAGAATCGTTAATTGCCATTGGGAACGGAGCTTTTCACGTTCACCCATCATCGTTTTAAAATGATTAATATTCATCAACATATAGGCAATGATAATAATTAAACCTACACGTTCTAGTAACAATATAAATAAGTTAAACATTGACTCGCACCTATTGTTAAAATTTTGAAAATAAATTTATTATAACTTTATTTATTATAATATGAGGAAAATAAAGTTGATAGACATAAAGCATTACTTATATTTACGAAAATATGAAATTTATTAATATAGATGAGTTTATATATTCAAATTAATCATAATTTGAAAAAATAAAGTATTTTGTGAAGTCATTTAAGCGTAATTGTGATAAGGTTTTTAATATAAACTAATTAGTTTTAGTTTTTAGGGTATATTAGGAGGAGTTTTTCAAATGGAGTCTTCAAAAGAATTTAGGGGAGATAATAGACTACTCATAGGAATTATTATTGGGGTACTTACGTTTTGGTTGTTTGCTCAATCTCTTTTAAATCTATTACCAACGCTACAATCGTCATTTAATACAGATATGGGCACAATCAATATTGCGGTGAGTTTATCCGCATTATTCTCAGGTTTATTTATTGTAGGTGCTGGGGATATTGCCGATAAATTTGGGCGCGTTAAGATGACCTATTTAGGTTTAGCTTTGAGTATTATTGGATCATTATTATTAATTATTGCTCCAGTTGCTTGGTTATTATTAATAGGACGTGCGTTACAGGGACTATCAGGCGCGTTCATTATGCCATCAACACTTGCGATTATTAATGAATATTACATTGGAAAAGAAAGACAACGTGCAGTGAGTTACTGGTCAATCGGTTCATGGGGTGGTAGTGGTGTATGTTCACTATTTGGTGGATTTGTGGCTTCTAAAATTGGTTGGCAATGGATATTTATTGTATCAATTGTATTATCTATCTTAGCCATATTCTTAATTAAACACACGCCTGAAACGAAATATGAACCGGAAACTAAAGGAAACGATAATAAATCAAAATTTGATGTAATGGGGCTTATTTTACTTGTGATTACATTATTAAGTGTCAATGTTATGGTGACACAAGCCGCTGATCGTGGATTATTCTCACCAATGATTTTATCTCTAGGCGCAGTTTTCTTAGTGGCTGGAATTTTATTTATCATTCGTGAGCTTAAAGCTGAAAATCCATTAGTTGATTTTCATTTATTTATGAATAAAGGCTACAGTGGTGCGACACTTTCTAACTTCATGTTAAATGGTGTAGCTGGTGGTACTTTAATTGTTGTTAACACATATTATCAAAGTCAATTAGGATTTAGCTCATTACAAGCAGGTCTCATTTCTATTACGTATCTTGTAGCTGTACTTATCATGATACGTGTAGGTGAAAAGTTATTACAAAAACAAGGAGCAAGAAGACCATTATTAATGGGTAGTGGCTTTACTTTTGTTGGTTTATTGTTACTCTCATTAACATTTTTACCAAATGTAGCTTATATTATTTCTAGTATTATAGGTTATTTATTATTTGGTATTGGTTTAGGTACATACGCGACACCTTCAACAGATACAGCAGTTGCTGAAGCACCTGACGATAAAGTTGGGGTAGCATCTGGTGTGTATAAAATGGCATCTTCATTAGGAAATGCCTTTGGTGTAGCGATGTCTAGTACAATTTACGGATTTTGCGCTTCTCAAATGAATTTACAACTTGGTGGCGCAGCTGGGGTAATATTCAACGCAGGTATTGCTTTAACTGCTTTCATTACAATCTTATTCTTAGTTCCTAAAAAAGTAGGTAAAATTTAATATTATATCCTTAAATGGGAATGATATAGAAATCCTTCATTAAACCGATTTCTGTATCGTTCCCATTTTTCAATAAATAGATAGAATAAGTCTGTATAAAGTAAATTTATTTAAAAATCAAGAATATTTCGTAAACAATATTGACTGACAATAGGTGAAGTAGTATTTTAAAATCATCATTAACAAAAAGGAGTTATGACATATGAAAATAGCGATTGCTGGTTCAGGGGCGTTAGGTAGTGGATTTGGAGCAATGTTATATCGACAAGGTTATGACGTAACCTTAATTGATGGTTGGGAACCTCAAGCTACAGCCGTTAAAAAAGATGGGTTACATATTGATATTAATGGGGAACAACATCATTTAAATATTCCAATGTATCAAGATACAGAAATTCCAAAAGATGCTAAGTATGATGTGATCTTTTTATTCACTAAAGCCATGCAACTTCATGACATGTTACAACATATTCAATCGCACATTCATGACAACACGATTATGGTTTGTACGATGAATGGTTTAAAACATGAGCGTAAAATTGCAAACTATGTTGATGAAGCACGTATTGTCAGAGGGGTAACAACTTGGACGGCTGGTTTAGAGTCTCCAGGGCATACGCATTTAATGGGCGCGGGTCCTGTTGAGATTGGTGCACTTGTAGAAGAAGGACAACCCAATGTGGATACAGTATTTGATATTTTAGAAAAAGCAAAACTTAATCCTCATAAAAGCGAAGATTTACAACAATCGATTTGGAAGAAAATTTGCGTAAATGGTACGGCAAATGCATTATGTACTATTTTAGAATGTCGTTTATCTAATCTAAATGAAAGTGATTATGCGAGAAAACTCGTTTATAAAATTACTCAAGAAATTGTTCAAGTTGCGACAGTGGATGGCGTACATTTAAATGCAGACGAAGTTTACAATTATCTTATTGATTTAAATGATAAAGTGGGACCTCACTTCCCATCAATGTATCAAGATTTAATTAATAATAATCGTTTAACTGAGATTGATTATATTAATGGTGCTGTGGCTAAATTAGGTGCTGAACATCATATCGAAGCGCCAGTTAACCAATTTGTAGCTAATATGGTTCACGCTAAAGAAGAACAACGTCACGCGAAATAAGTTAACTATTCTCAGCCTTTGAAGTTGCATGTAAATGTGATATTCAAGGGCTTCAATTATGTTTACTTTTAAAAATTTTAATTTTGGGGTAAAACTATAAATAATTGAAAAGATTATCGACAAAATAGGAGTTGTGATAATAATGAATCAAACAACGAAACGTATCCTTATAACTGGTGTTGTAGGTGGTCTGTTAAGTGGTGCTGTAAAGATGGGCTGGGAAGGTCTTGTGCCTCCTAGAACACCTGAACGCGATGAAGAGCCACCGCCAATGACATTACTTAATAAATTAGGTCTACCTGAGAATATTAAGAATGCAACATATCACTACAATGGAAATGATATTCCTGTGACAGTAATGGGCATTCATTATGGTTTCTCAGTAGCTAATGCATTTGCTTATGGTTTATTAGCTGAAAAATGTTCAAAGGTTACGGCTTTAAAAGGTTCATTATTCGGTATAGCCGTGCATATCGCATTCCATGAATATATTTTACCGAAACTAGAATTGACGCCTCCAGTTAAAGATTTACCAATTGAAGAGCGTATTTCAGAATTGCTAGGTCATGTTGTATGGATGAATACTATTGATCTAGTTCGAACTTCTGGAAAATAAGTAAGAGTTTGGATATTCATTTTCAAAAAAGAGAAATGGAAAGGTGAGTATAAAGTATGGCTAAAATATTTGTAACAGGCGCGACAGGATTAATCGGTACAAGATTAGTGCAACGTTTGAATGAGGAAGGTCACGAAGTAGCAGGCTTCACGACATCTGAAAAAGGTAAAGAGAAATTAGAAAATCTTAACGTGAAAGCGTATATTGGCGACATCTTAAAAGCAGATACGATTGACGCAGCAATTGGAGATTTCCGCCCAGAAATCATTATTAATCAAATTACTGATTTGAAAAATGTGGATATGGCAGCGAATACGAAAGTACGTGTTGAAGGCGGTAAAAACTTAACGGATGCAGCTTTAAAATATGATGTGAAGAAAGTTGTAGCGCAAAGTATTGGCTTCATGTATGAACCTGGCGAAGGTTTAGCAACTGAAGAAACACCGCTTGATTACAATTCTGAAGGGGATCGTAAAATTACCGTTGATGGTGTTGTTGGCCTTGAAAAAGAAACAGCACGCATGGACAAATATGTCATCTTACGCTTCGGTTGGTTATATGGTCCAGGTACTTGGTACGGTAAAGACGGCATGATTTATAACCAATTTAAAGATGGTGAAGTGACAATGTCAGATGGCGTAACTTCATTTGTGCACTTAGATGATGCAGTTGAAGTTTCAATTCAAGCGATGGACTTCGATAATGGTATTTATAATGTGGCAGATGACGAACCAGTGAAAGGTTCAGACTTTGCGTCATGGTACGCTAAAGAAGTTGGCGTCGATCCTAAAATAACAATTCAACCTGCACAACCATTTGAAAGAGGTATTACGAACGATAAATTTAAAGCCCAAGGCGGTAAATTAATTTATAATACTTGGAAAGATGGCATGCATCCATTGAAATAAGAATAATAATGAAAAAGGGCTGAGACAAAATAAAATGTCTCAGCCTTCATTAGCATTATGGCAGTAGCTGACTGATTTGAAAATACGCTTAAATTAAGCTTTTTTCAAACCTAGTCATCCTTGCCGGGGCGGGACGACGAAATTATTTTAATTTCTGTCCCGCTCCCTTTATATTTGGATTTATTGTTCTTGCTCTTGTGTATGTTCTGTTTGCGATGGTGTATTTGATTCACGACGTTGGCGTTCAATACGTTGTTTTAACTTTTCACCTTCAGCTTTACCAATCTTAGCATAATGACTATGTGCAAAATGCATTTGAATAATTAAGAATGTTGCACTTACTGCCCAATATAGACTCAGTGCAGAAGCGGATTGTAGGGAAGCGTAGATGATGAATAATGGAGATAAAATCATCATAACGTAATACGATCTGCGTTCATTCTTAGGATAGTGAATGGAGTTCACTAATGGTTGAATAAAGTAAAGGAAGGCAGCGATACAAGTCATAGCGATATCCGTATGCATTAAGTTGAACCATAAGAAGTGGGGATGTTGAATAATACCACCACTTGTTGGATATTTAATGCAAGTATACAACCCTAATAGGATAGGGATTTGAATTAAAATAGGTAATGTTCCAATTAAATTCTTAAATGGATTAATACCGTAATCGTTGTATTTCTTCATTAATAATTTATTCGCTGCACTTTTTTCTTCGGGTGTCTTAGCTTCTTTAATCTTTTCTTGAATTTTATCAATTTCAGGTTTAACAACTTTTGTTTTGCCACGTACGACGTGAATATTTTTAACTTGAACAAACATTAAAGGCATCAACACAAGACGGATAATCAGCACAATAACGATAATTGCCAACCCGTAATTATCATGGAATGAGCGTCCTAAGAAATGTAGTAGCGCATCCATTGGTCTGACAAATATTGTGTAAAAGAATCCGTGTTGATCTTCTTTGTGAGAATAATCGCACCCAGTTAATAAGACAATTAGACTCATAAAGAATAAGGACCATTTCTTTTTCATGTCTCTACTCCTATGCATTGAGGTCTTTAATAATCTTAGTCTTTAGTATGTTTAGCTTAACACATTTCATACTTATTTATACTAACTATTTCTTATCTTTTGAGTGAGATGTGGTTGTTATAATTTTCAAGAATAAAAATGCGAATACACTTGTTAAAAGTATGAGTACGCTCATTAACGCTACTTTGGCAGATGTAGGTAGCCACGACATGATGAAATGCCAATCTGTATTAGCTAAGATAATCGATGGTAATAAATGAATAATACCAATAGTCAGTGCAAAGGCCACTACCAACATCAAAATTCTTAGCTTGTTGTTACGTGATTTAAAATTGAACTGTACAGGTTTATGTTTAGTGATGAAACGATAAATGAACACTAAAATACTAATAATAGCTAGTCCTATGATAACTGTGAGCGCAATGATAAGACCTTGCCATTGATTAATTAAATTCTGAAGTGTCGTAACATGTTGGTTCGCACTCATCTGAGTATTTAAATGCTGTGCAAGTTCTGGAACATTTTTAGAATAGGCATTCGCGAGCACGACAATGCCGTAATCTTTTTTAGGATTCAAAATAATGTATGACGAATAATTCTCTAATGTGCCAGGGTGATAAACCAATGCATCTTTCGCACTCTCGTCTACGAACCAACCAGTAGCGTAACTTGTTGGCGCAGATTTTTGTTCGGTTTCAACTTTAGGTTGATGTGTTTCTTTAATTAATGCACTTTGCTTAGAATGTGTGTTGAGTTGGAAACGAATCCAAGGCTCTAAATCTTTAGTGCCTGTCATCATATAAGCAGCAGGGTTGTCACCAAGATTGAAATCTGGATTATAGGCATAAGCCTTACCATATTTCACTTTATATCCTTGAGCATCGTATGCTTTTTTCTCATTGCTTTCTTTAGTAGTTGAGTGACGCATATTTAATGGTTTGAAAATATGATTCTTCATATAGTTTGAATAAGATTCATGAGAGACGTTTTGTACAATAAGGCCTAACATATCGTAGTTCATATTGGAATATTGGAACTCTTTGCCAGGCTTCGAATCAAGTGCACGTCCTTTAATACTGTCGACTATACCAGCTAAATTATTATTCTTTTTAGTAATTTTATCGTTATCAGTGATACCGCCAGGAATACCACTTGTTTGGGCGATTAACTGATCAACAGTAATGTCTTCTTTCTTACCTTTATACTTCATATAAAATCCAGGTATGTACTTACTTACGTTATCATTTAATTTAATTTTGCCATCTTGTACTAATTGCATAATGGCATAGCCAGTAAATGCTTTTGTGTTAGATGCAATTTCAAAACGTGTCTTTGGAGAGACTTTAATCTTCTTATCAATGTTAGCGTAGCCATAACCTTTATTAAGAAACACTTTGTTATGTTTAATAATTAATACCGACATACCAGGAATGTGGTCATCCTTCATTTCATTTGTAACCATTTTATCAATGTAAATCTGAGAGGATGGGCTAAACATAGAATAACTAGGTTTCTTTTTGATACCTATTGAAATGATAGCCACAATAATGAGCAAAATAATACCACTTATCAATAATTTCTTTTTCATTCTTTCTATTTCCTTTAAATAACTTTCTATATAGTGAGCAACCTAAATGTATATCTGTGATAAGTATAGCAACATTTTTTTGAAATAGCTCAATAAAGGGATTTATACATTGCTAGCAACATTTTTGAGATAACTATATTATAAAAATATGCCTGAAAATATAATGGTAAAAAGTAACTTTAAGAGTATAAATATCTAATAAATCTTATGTTAGTGGCTATACATTTATCAGAAATGGGAGTATATTTTATCCATTGAAATTGAATATAAAAGAGGTAAGGGTTAAATGTTCACTCAATTTAAAAGACTTTTAATTGGTAAGCCTAAACGAAATAGAGATTTGAAAAATGAAAAAATCAGTAATTTCAAAGCGCTAGCCATTTTATCATCCGATGCCTTGTCATCCGTTGCGTATGGTCCTGAACAAATTTTAATTACATTATCTGTTGTAGGAGCAATTGCATCTTGGTATACGTTACCTATTGCTTGTGCGGTATTAATTCTATTGGCTGCGTTAATTTTATCGTATCGCCAAATTATTTATGCCTATCCTAAAGGTGGCGGCGCCTACATGGTGTCTAAGACAAACTTAGGAGAGAAATGGGGCTTACTTGCAGGTGGTTCTTTACTTGTCGATTATATATTGACGGTAGCTGTTAGTATTGCGTCAGGTGCTGATGCATTTGTAGCAGCTTTCCCATCTTTATATCATCACAAAGTATTAATCGCATGTTTATTAGTGTTATTTATTTTGATTATGAATTTACGTGGTTTAACTGAATCAGCCACTGTATTATCATATCCAGTTTATTTATTTATTATCGGGTTAATTATTATGATTATTATCGGTGTTTGGAAAGTTGCGACAGGCCAAGCAACACCTCATATGCATGCAAGTGTAGGTACAGCTGTACCAGGTGTGACGTTATTCCTGTTATTAAAAGCTTTTTCATCAGGGGCGTCATCACTTACAGGTGTAGAAGCAATTTCCAATGCTGTTACGAACTTTAAAGATCCAGGTCCTAAAAATGCTGTTAAGACATTAGTTACTATGGGCGGTATCTTAGCCTTCTTATTAGTAGGTATTGTAGGTTTAGCTTATTGGTATGGTATTATGCCACAAACTGAAACAACGGTATTATCTCAATTAGCAGCGAACATTTTAGGACATAATGTCGGCTATTATTTTGTACAAGCTACTACAGTAATGATTCTTGTATTAGCTGCCAATACTGGTTTTACAGCTTTCCCAATGTTAGCGGCAAGCATGGCGAAAGATAAATATATGCCTCGTATGTTCAGAGTACGTGGTGACCGTTTGGGTTATTCTAACTCAATTATTACTTTAGGCGTTTGTGCGATTTTATTAATTATTATTTTCAATGGTAAAACTGAGAACTTAATTCCGTTATATGCGGTAGGTGTGTTCATTCCATTTACTTTAGCGCAATACGGCATGGTGCTTAAATGGATTAGAGGACGCGAAAAAGGTTGGGCTACGAAACTCATCGCGAATGCAGTGGGTGGCACAATCACTTTCATCGTATTTATGATTTTCTTGATTACTAAATTTTCACATGTATGGCCAACCTTAATCTTTTTACCAATTGTGGTTTACGTATTCTTACGTATCAATTGTCACTACAAAGATATTGCGAAACAATTGAAATCAACTGCAATGATACAAGATATGCCAATTGTTGATAAAAACTTAGCAGTGGTACCTGTAAGTACAATTACATCTGCGATTGATAAATCTGTTTATTATGCACAGATGATCGCGGATGATGTTATCGCCGTGCATGTCTCATTTGGCGATGAAGCGGATAAAGCTTTTGCTGAAAAGTGGAAAAAACATTTCCCAGATGTGCGTTTAGTTATTGTACATTCAGAATACCGTAGTGTGATTCGTCCGATTTCACGCTTTATTGATAAAATTAATAAAAAAGCGAATGATAAAAATTATGTGATTACTGTAGTAGTACCGCAGTTTATTACTAAAAAATCATGGCACAATTTCTTGCATAACCAAACTAGTATTCGTTTGAAAATGCACTTGTTCTATCAAAAAAATGTTATTTTAGCGACAGTACCATTTAAATTACAGAAATAGTAAAAAGCAGGAACTTGAAATATTATTTTTCAAGTTCCTGCTTTTATAATTATTTAATGTTGTGCTTCATGTGATAGAACGATTTCGTTATAGTTTATATTTTCACGTAACTGTGTTGCAATTTCATTCGTTATTTTATTACGAGCAATCAATTCATCGAGTAATTGACGTTGAATGTATAAGGCTTCAAGTTTAACTTCATGTTGTTGTTGCGTTGTTAAAGCATAAATTTCTTTGTTTTCTTCTTTTTGTTGTTTTCTGTTTTGATTTTGACGAATTGTACGTGACAACGCGTGATATTGGTTAATAATTAAACTTACTTCAAGAACATTTGAACTGTTTTGTTCCTCACGCATTTTCATAATGATGTTGTGATTCACGACACGCATAATTTGTTGTACTTTGTTGAAGCTATTTCTATACGCTTTTCGTTGTGCTTTACGTTCTTCTTTCACTTTATAACGTTCTTGTTTATATTCTTCGCGTTTTTCTTTGATGGATGCATGATCCTCTTTAGACGTTGCTCTATGTTCTTCACGCATAAGTGCACGATCTTCCTTATGAATTTTGTGTGCTTCCTTACGTGAATCTTTTCTAGCTTTAAAGCGTAGGAAGATCATTTTGAAAAGACGACTTACTTTACGTACAAATGACATTTCACGATAAGATTGACTGAATTCCATCACGTTACGATAGTCTGTTAAATCTTTTTTAGAAATACGACCTTTGTCAATTAAACGTTCAAGTGTTTCAGTTTCTTCTTTTTCAGCAATCTCTTGTAGTCGACGCAATTCTTTCGTATTTTGATTATCCGGTTCCATATTAATTAAGAATGATAATTCATTAAAATATTGGTTGAGAATTGGGCGATAATCTACGTTTTTATTGTCTTTGGCTTTTTTCTTAAAGGCATCAAGCACGTTTTGAACCATAAAGATTTTAGCTGATTGATAAGTCATGCCTTTAAAATCTGAGACCTTTTCAGAAGGGGTAATGATAGGTAAAACAATTTGCGCCATAATTAAACTAATCAATACCATTAGAGATGCAATAAATAATAAATCGTTGCGATAAGTAAATTCATGATTACCATTCATCATATAAGGTAAGGTTAAGGCCATAGAAAGCGAGATGGTACCATGAATACCACACATCGTCATAATAAACGCATAATGGCTACGCTTAGGCGGTCCCGCGTCTTCTTCTTCATCAAGGTAGGACTGCACATTTTTAGGATAATAAAAATCTTTAAACCATAAATATACCCATATGTATCTGAAGACATAAATCGCAAGTGCAATCAGTAATGTAACCATAATAAGGAAAGTGATATTTTGAGGTTCTTTATGGATAATTTCCATAAATACTTCAGGCACGATGAAACCTAACACAACAAAGACGAAGCCATTTAATGCGTAACTTAGTGTGTTCCAAATTTGGTTGTAGTTCATTTGTAATTCGGTTTGGGCACGAATTAAACGATCGCGTTCTAAGCCGTGAATTAATCCAGCAACCACGACAGCGATGATACCTGAGGCATGTACTTCTTCTGCAATGAAGTAGACGACAAAAGGTGTGAGTAATTGGATAAATGTTAAGGTATTACTGTCTTTTAAACCTTTATTTGCAGTTAAATAAATTCTTAAACGAACGACTAATGCGCCACCAATGATACCAACTAAAATACCTAGGATAGTTGAAATAATAAATTGGCTAATAGCGTCAAAAGCTGAAAAACTGCCAGTAACTAATGCTGTCACTGCAATTTTAAATGAAATGATACCAGCAGCATCGTTAAGTAATGATTCGCCTTCTAAGATGGACATTGAACCTTTAGGTAAGACTTTACCTTTTGTAATAGCTGAAACGGCTACGGCATCGGTAGGGCAGAGAATGGCTGCGATAGCAAACGCTGCAGGCATAGGTAGACTTGGCCAAATCCAATGGATGAAGAAACCTACACCAATAACGGTCGTAAATACCAGTCCCATTGCCATTAAAATAACGGGTTTGCGATATTCCATTAATTTCGTGCGAGAAACGTGGGTTCCTTCGACAAATAATAATGGGGCGATGACTGCCATCATAAATACTTCTGATTCAAATTCAAAATGAATTGGAATAGGGAGGATAAAAAGGCAGACACCTAACGCAATTTGAATAAAAGCAGTAGGAATTTTAGGGAACCTATTATAAATAATAGAACTAATAATTACTGCACAGATAAATAAGAGAAAAGCTTCTAATAGTTCCATATATAACTCCTTTATTAAATTTTGATAATAGTACTATTTTACATGAAGTTAAATAAGCTATCAAAAAAGTATAACTACGATTCAAAAGAATTTTTAATTTAACTTATTTTGTTCTATATATTCTACCTTTAAAAATCTTAACTTAAACTAAAAAATAGCGAAGTACAATCGCATTTGAATGTACTTCGCTAAGATAGATAATAAAGACGCAAACTTAGTAGTTAATAGAGTTACGGCCTTGTTTACGTGTGCGTTCTGCCAATGCTTCTGCGTTCTTTTTATATTTTTTATATAAGAAGAATAAGAATATAAACCAGAATGGTGAAATGAAAACTGCCATTCTTGTATCTGCACTAAAGAACAATAAGATAAAGACAAAGAAGAAGAATGCTAGGACAACATATGCCATTGCTTTTCCGCCAAATAATTTGAATTTATTTTTACGATGTTCTTCTGGATTTTTACGTACATAGATAATATAAGAAATAATAATCATCGCCCATACAACTAAAAAGAGGACGGTTGATAATGTTGTAACGTAAATAAATAATTGCATTGCATCAGGGAAGATAAAGTTAAGTAAAGCAGCTGCAAGTAATACGCCAGATGAAACCAACATAGATAAGTATGGCACACTATTATGATTAGTTTTACTTAATACTTTAGGTCCTAATCCTTGTTTAGCTAAGCCGAATAAAATACGGCTATTTGAATAAATACCACTGTTTGTAGCTGAAGCAGCTGCAGTTAAGACTACAAAGTTAACTAATCCTGCTGCAAAAGGTAAACCAATTAAACTGAACATTGTTACGAATGGACTGCTATTTGAATTGATTTTATTCCATGGAATAACTGACATGATGACTAATAAGCCACCCACATAGAATAATAAAATACGTACAGGTACGTTGTTAATGGCTTTAGGAATCACATTTCTTGGATCTTTTGTTTCTCCGGCAGTAACACCGATTAACTCAATTCCAATAAATGAATATACGGCGATTTGGAATGCCATTAAGAAACCAAACGGGCCATTAGGGAAAATACCGCCATGATTGATTAAGTTACCAAATGAGGCGTGACCATATGATGTTCTGAATGAGAAGAAGACCATCACGAGACCTACAATAATCATCGCAATGATAGTTACGATTTTAATAATTGAGAACCAAAACTCTAATTCACCGAATAATTTAGCACCAAGCATATTAAATGAAATAAGCATGAGTACTATAAATAGAACTGTAATCCAGTGAGGGACTTGCGGGAACCAGAAACTAAAATATTGTCCCATGGCTGTTAAATCAGACATGCTTGAAGCAATCCAAGAAAGCCAATACGTCCATCCAATAACAAACCCTCCAAAAGGTCCGATATATTCATTCGCAATATCTACAAATGAATTAAAGCGTGTATTACTTAATAATAATTCTCCTAAGGCTCTCATAAAGGCAAAGAGTACCGCACCAATAATCATGTAAGTAATTAGTAATGAAGGTCCTGTTAAGGAAATTGTTTGCCCTGAACCTAAGAATAAACCTGTGCCAATAGCGCCACCAATTGCAATTAACTGAATGTGTCTGTTACTTAATTCTCTCTCTAACTGTCTTGCCATATACTTCCTCCTCAGAAAGCATGGTGTTCATAATCTTTTGTGAAAACGCTTTCTTGTTTTTGTGTTTAAAGTTCCACTTTTAACAGATGAACGTAAAATTAGATAAACGGTAGTATGTAATAGTTTGAATATTCTGTTATTTGAGTAGTGTTAATTTTTAATTTTATTAAATTATGTGCCATTGCTAAAAGTTATTTTTATTATACTCTTAATTTTTAGAAATACAAATATATTTATTAAAATGCAATAATCAGAATAATTTAAATTTAGAGGTTAATGTGACATAATAATTGAAACTTAATAAATTATCGAGTAAGAGGGACAAGTATATGAAAATTGGAGCCATATCAGACTTGCATATTGATCGAAATCCGAAATTGGATGCGCAAGCTTATTTAGAATCGCTCACACGTGTGGTTAAAAAAAGAGATATAGACCTATTATTAATCGCTGGCGATATTTCAAATCATTTTCAAGAAGGCTATCAGTTTATTCGTGAGTTAAAATATAATATATCCATTCCAGTATTATTTGTACCTGGAAATCACGATTATTGGGCGCCGGATGATACGATTACTTCTAAAGAAATTTATGAATTCTATGCTGAAAAACCAGAATGTTTAATTGGAAAGCCTTATGAGATTAACGATGAATGGGCGATAGTCGGTCATACGGCTTGGTACGATTATAGTTATGCTGATGATAAGTTTGACCTTGAGCGTATTGAACGAGGTAAATATTATGGGGCAACATGGCAAGATAAGGTGAAGATAGATTGGCAAACAGATGATAGAGCGCTCTCTCAATTGGCAGCAACACAAACTGAAAAGGATTTAACAAGCGTGAGTGATAAGAACATTATTTTAATGACGCATATTGTGACGCATCCACAATTTGTCGTGCCAACACCTCATAGAATATTCGATTTCTTCAATGCGTTTATTGGCACGCGTGATTTTGATAGTTTATATCAAAAATATCCTATTCAATATAGTATTATGGGTCACGTTCATTTCCGTAAGACTATTGTTGATAAAGGCATTACTTATATGTGTCCTTGTCTAGGCTATCGACGTGAATGGCGCACTGATGATATAGACACAGAAATGAATCATACATTAGTGGATTTCGAGATTTAAAATATGGAAAAAACCTCGCTAAGTAGGCATTAAACAAGATGACTTAGCGAGGTTTTATTATGGTTGAAGATAAATACACTTCTTACCAGGCTCATTAAAACTGCGTTCCATTGTTTTTTTACCAATCTTAATCACTTGAAAGCGATTTGGAACAATAGCAGGGAAGATAAATTTACGAAATATGTGACTCCATAACGGATCAATATAATAGTAATAATCTTCATCATAACCAATTAACAATGTTACGTGAATATTAGAAACTAACTCGGTAGTTGTATTATCAAATTTAAACTTTTTGCGACTAGGTGCATCTCCAAGACTAGTATGATACATAATAATAGGTTGGCCTTGGTCGATAATATCTTCTAATTCAGTCAAGTCTGTACCTGTACCGTCAACGAAGCGGTCGTCAAACGTTTGTAAGTAGGGGACATAGGCATCTGGAAAGATAGTTTGATGATGTCCAAATTTAATCAATAGTTGATGACCGACATAACCTTTATGTGGATTATTCGGATGCGTAGGCCAATGCTTCATAATGTCTGTTGCCTTAATATCATAATGATTATATTGAAGTAACATAGCTGCTGAAACGCCTTCACATCCCATAACCATTGGAATTGGAAATAATTGGCTAATCGGTTTTACAGGCAAGATGGTCTTCTTCATAATAAGTTCTCCTTCATTCACTCGTAACATGTTGCGCGCGTTCTATTTAAAGTAAATTCATTATATACCCTCATAGGTCTTTCGTATATCAATTTGAACTGGGTATATAATAGTTATTAAAGAGATTTGTATTTTTGATTTTCTGAAAAGGAGGACAAAATGGACTACCGAATTAAAGATTTAGAAAAATTAAAGTTTGTAGGAATAAAGCGAAGATTCAGTAATGGCAGAGAAATGCAACAAGGCATTCCTGATTTTTGGCAAGAAGTAAACGATAAACAATTAACCGAACAAATAATCGAAAAAAGTAATCATAAATTATCTGGAATATTAGGAATTTGTTATATGTTGGACAACGGAACAATGGAGTATATGATTGGCGTACCTACAGATAAAGAAGTTGATAATGAAGAAAATTATGACATGCTAGATTTAGAAGCACAAACATATATTATATTTGATGCTGTGGGTAAAGTTCCTCAAGCTGTTAAAGAGACCATCGCACAAATCCATCAAAACGTATTACCACAGCTTGATGTCACAATTAAACAGGCACCGTTTTTTGAACATTATTTACCAGGAAATACTCAAAGCGACGATTATATTACAGAAATTTGGGTGCCTATTTCTCGCTAATCTTTGCACAAGAAAATGATTCCATTGTAAGTGGCTTAAGAAAAGTTAAATCACAGTGGAATCATTATTGGATCAATTATTTTCGAACAGCATGAACGATATAGTTCATGTTGTTTTTATGTTTACGCATTGTTTTAAACATTCTAAAGAACATCGTGCGGTTAGCAGGTTTTAAGGCATTTTTAATAATCTTAAGTGTGCCGACAAAACCTTCATCTCTAATCATGCCTGGAGGCGACATTAATGATAATGTGCCTGTATGAGATTCAATCGTGCTAAATCCGGCTGATTGATAAAGTTGATACCAATGTTCTGTAGTTAAAGGCGTTACCTTTACATTAATGGCATCACTAAGCTCAGTGATTACTTGTTCTTTAAGTGGACGATTAACAATCGCAATATCGTGTGTAAGTAGAATACCATTTGGTTTAAGGACACGGTAATATTCTTGAAGCACTTTTTCCTTCATTGCTATAGGCAACATTGTAAGCATCGCCTCGTTCAAGATAATGTCAAAGCTATTATCTTCAAACGGCAATTTCGCAGCGTTAGCTTGTGTTAAATGAATATATTTTTCTAAATGATGTTTGGCGACATTTTTTCGGCCTTGTTCTAAGGCTTTGTTATTTAAATCCACGCCTTCTATATGGCAATGATATGTTTTTGCCAATTCAATTGATGTCGTACACATGTTACATGCCACTTCTAGAACTTTCTTTTCTTTTGAAAAATGTCCCTTTTTAATAAGCCAATCCGTAGCTACTTTACCACCTGGGCGTAACCTCTTTTTACCTAGTGTAGCTAAGAATGTGTGGCCTGCTAGCTTTTTGTTTCCCATTCATTAACACCTCGCATTGATTAACTTGTAAATTTATTAAATAAAACGTGATTTTCAAGATGTACGTGTTCATGTGTTTCACGCTCTAAATTCTCTAGGCGGTTATACACTAAACGCCATGTTGTACAAGCTTCTTGTGGAGGTTGATAATCATTAGTTAATTCACGCATAGATTGGAGTAATTGACCTGTTTCTGTATGGTCATCCACTAAGCTTTGAATAATTTGATCAGCATTTTCTACCTCATGTCCTTTTGAGATTTCAATTAATTTTGGAAAAGCTTGTTCATCTTCTTCAGCCATATGTTCTAACATACCGTCTCTAAATTGACGATATAAATCTTGTAATTCTAATAGATATGGAAATCTTTCGCCATGTACTTTCGCCACTTTTGTAACGTAAGGGGAAAGGTTCTTAAACTCTTCACGTATAGTTTGATGGAAACGTGATTGAATATATTGAATTAATGAAGGCGCATCGAGATATTCAACGCTAATACCTCCAGGTTGTGAGACTGGTAATGCATTAAGTTTATTTAGAAGTGTGTCAGCATCCACTTTTTTGTTTTGAACTGCTTCTTCAATTGAAATGTTGCCACCACAACAGAAATCGATACCATATTGTCTAAAGACATCTGCTGCCAAAGGTTGTTGAGTGACAATATTTGCTACTATTGAATCTTTATTAATCATTTCAATTCCTCCTTTATACATTGGCTATTATATAAAATAATTATTTTTTTAAAGAGAGGGGAATGTTAGGTGTCATGTATTTGTCGAAAAGTTATAACAAAATGGTGAATATATAGGAAATGAGGCTAAAACAAAATAAAATGTTTCAGCCTACTTTAACATTTTGGCAGTAGCTGACTGATTTGAAAATGCGCTTAAATCAAGCTTTTTTCAAACCTAGTCATCCTTGCCGGGGCGGGACAACGAAATTATTTTAATTTCTGTCCCGCTCCCTTTCTGACTTTAAATATTTTTTCGGTTGTGATGTCTAAAATAAATCACTTGTAGGGCGATTAATAATATAGCTGAGATTGTAATAACTAACACATACGGCATAACATTATATTCCCCTTTTAAACCAACTAAAGGAGAAATAATGCCGCCAAGGATAAATTGAAACAGCCCTAATAAACTTGAAGCATTACCGCTTCCGCCTGTACGTTCTTCCATAGCCATAGAGAATCCAAGAGGACCGACAGAAGCTACTGGACAAACATTTAAGAAGAAAGCAATAAGTAATATCCATAAAGGACCGTGTAAAAGAAGCGTCATTGTAATCAATACAACGCCGATAATTTGAATTAAAGTTAAATAAATAAACAAACGATAACGATCAATATATGTAACTAATATAGCGACACTTTGGCTGACAACGATAAGACCTATGCCATTAATTGCAATCATGACACTAAATTGCAAAGGTGTCATATTATAAATCTTCTGTGTGATAAAGGGTGAAGCTGATGAAAAGCTAAACAACATGACATAAGTTAAACCTTGTAAGAACATAGGAATAACGAAACCTGGCTTTCTTAACAACTGCCCAAAATCTAAGAAGATTGCTTTAAAATTTAATGTGCGATGTTCTTCATTAACCTCGGAAGGCATATTCAACGCAAATCCACTTAAGATTAAGAGGCTAATAATAGTTAGAATAACGAAAATGATTCTCCATGAACCTAGCGTTAATGACAATCCACCTAATAGGGGCGCAATAATCGTTATAATACCATTAACCACCATGAGTGAAGCTAGAAATTTAGCAAGTAAGTCACCTGTATATCTTTCGCCTGCAAATGCTTTAGCAATGACAATAATGCCTCCTGCCGTTAATCCTTGAACCAAACGTATAACGATAAATAACGAGAGGTGAGTCACAAAGATGGAACATACAGAAGTTAAAAGAAAGATACATAAAGTGATGATGCCCGTTTTTTTATATCCAAACGCATCTGCTAAAGGTCCTAACAAAAATTGTCCTAACGCTAACCCAATCATCGCGAATGATAAAGTCAGTTGCACTTCAGAAGTAGAAGAGCCGAAGTGATGTTGCACTGTAGGTAACGCAAGTGAATACATATCAATGATCATTGGACCAAAGGCAGTCATGCTACCTAAAATTATAACTAAAAACAAGGGGAGTTTAGTGCTTGTTGTATTCTGCATATAGAATCTCCTTGAAAAGATTTGTAAATTATATTATATCGGTTTTTCAAACATTTGTAAGTTATAAAAATAGGTTTATTAAATTAAGGGATAAAAAATTGGAGTTTGCATTGGTAGGGTAAATAGGGGCATCGTAAATTCGGAGATGGTATAATATATAAGTCGTCGTTTTACTTCTGTGCTGTAATTAGCATGGAAGGAGGTGACATCATGTTCAGCATCATATTTGTATCTGTAATAGCTCCTATAGTAGTAGGAGTTGTACTCACGTCATATTCTTATTGGCTGAATAAGCGTGATAAATAATTAAACGACGACATAGTCAATACACCAAAAGAGCCCGATAACTATTCGCAGTAGTTATCGGGCTCGGTGTTTATCATGCTTAGCATCATATTTGTTACTTATATTATAACATCATAGTAGATTTGAATGCAAAAAATAGTATCTTGTAAGATTAAATAAGGTTTTAGTCTAACTAATTACTGTTGATTGTTTGCGTCTTTAGAACCATTAATAAGATTGTCTAGCTTACTTTTAATGTCATCCACTTTCGTATTCACATCATTTAATAAGCTATCTACTTTACCTTGATTTTCATTATTTTGTTGCGCATTATTAGCTTCTTTTAATTTATTAACTTGATCTTGATAAAACTGAGTGAATTTTGAATCATTATTATTTTCTTCATTATTTTTCAGTTTATTAATCTCATCTTGAATTTGTGAAATACGTGAATCACTATCAATCTTATCTTTAATATCATTTTTAGCTTTTTCAACTTGGCTTTGAATACTATCTTTTTGATCATTTACTTGATTCTCATAGTTTTTAGAAACTTTATTAGGATCATTGCTAACTTTCTCATCTTCACCACTCATATGATTAACGATTGCTTTTGTAGCAAATATAGCCACAATCACTAATAGAATAGCTATAATCGCAATTAACCATTTTTTAGATTTTCTGTTTTTCTCATTTTCTTCTTCTAATTGTTGTTCGCGACGGAAATCACGTTCATTGTAATAACGTTCGCCATGTTCATCATAGAAGTCATCACGACGATAATCCTCGCGTGAGGCATAGTCGTCACGATATCTTGGGTCTTCTGATTCGGGACGACGTTGACCATTTCGCTGACGGTAGTCATCATCATTTTGTCTGCGCTCTTGGCGATAACGTGGGTCCCTATTCTGTTTAGAAGGTTGACGATATTGATCATCGTATTTATAAGATTCTTTGTATTTGTCTGTACGTTTCATGTTGGTCACCTCATTTATATTTATTTGTTTATTACTTGTTGGAGTAATCGTGCCACATTTTCAGCGGTACGTTGAATATTATCTTTCCCTTTAGTTAATAACTCATCTATCTCCATAGGTTGCTCGATGATGCTAAAGGCACTATCAATGCCATGCTCATAAACCGCTTCATAGCCATCGCCTAAGCTACCACAAATTGCTATGACAGGGATATCAAACTGTTTCGCAGCTTGTGCTACACCAATGGGCGTCTTGCCATAAATCGTTTGCGCATCCATTTTTCCTTCTCCAGTGATGACTAAATCTGCATCTTTTACTCTCTTTGGAAATTGGGTTTCCTGAAGAACGATATCGATACCTTTGGATAGGGAAGCATTTGGGAAAAATGCTAGAATACCTGCACCTAAGCCACCAGCCGCACCGGCGCCAGGCACATCTTTAACATTTTTATTAATGTCTCTTTCAATCATATCATGATAGGTAGCTAAGGCGGAATCCAACTTTGGTATCATCTTATCTGTAACACCTTTTTGTGGCCCGTAAACGGCGGTTGCGCCATTATCACCTAGTAAAGGATTATTCACGTCACAAGCGACTTCAAACTGCACATGCTTTAGACGCGAATCTAATTGAGACATATCAATACGTGCTAGTTGTGAAAGATAACCACCACCTAAAGGTAAGGATTCCTCATTTTCATCTAGAAATTTAACGCCAAGTGCAGCAAGCATGCCACTTCCCCCGTCATTCGTCGCACTTCCACCAAGACCTAGGATAATCTTAGAAACACCATGATCAAACGCATCTTTGATCAATTCTCCTACACCAAAGGTAGAAGCCTTTAATGGATCGCGTTCATGAGATTTCAACAAGTCTAAACCGGAAGCAGCAGCCATTTCAATAATTGCCACATCATTATCTTGTGAACGTGCGTAACTCGCTTCAATGTCGCGATGGAGGGGGTCATGAACCTTCACTTTATATGTTTCAGCATTTAATGCTTCCTTTAACGCGTCAGTCGTGCCTTCACCACCATCTGCCATTGGAATAATGTCATAGTTGATAGTTTCATTAAATATTTTTTGAAAGCCACGCTGAATGGCTAAACCAGCTTCTTTAGCTGACATGCTCTCTTTAAATGAATCAGTTGCAATTACAATTTTATTAATTGGCATAGTCTCACCCTTTAAATAATGGTTAATTTATAAAAATAGTATATAATAATATTTAAATTTAAAATTCTGTTAGATAAGTCTTTCTAAGTAATAAGAGGGAGAGAGAAATGTTTAGATTAAAGCAACACGAATTATACATCTGGTTATTAGGTTTATTCATCTTTTACTGTTACTTCGCATTTATGATGCCTTTACATAGTTCAGATTGGTTTTGGGGCAGTCGTCAAGGGAGGCAAGCCGTGACCAATCATTTCGAACAAATTGACGGAGATTATATTAGTAATCTCTTAGCATTTGCTATTACGCAATCTGCGACATTGCGCGTCGTTTCATATAGCATCATTTCTATACTTTTCGTCTTAATGATGCTCAAATTCGTGACATATACATTCTCAACCAATACATTCATTTTAATAATACTCTTCATATTTATTATACCCAATTCAATTTTTGCGCAAAGCTATGGCAATTTTGAATTATTTTATAGTTATGTATTTGGGACTTGTATTGCACTCTATATTTTACATTTTGTGGTTTCAACTTTTATTTTGGAAAATGAGTTCAAGTTTTGGAATATCTGTATATTTTGGATTGCCTGTGTCATAAGCCAATGGTTTGCGGAAACACTCACTTTCTATAATGTCATGATGCTGTTGAGCGCATTAATCATTTACTTCATTTGGAAGCGGAAGATCAACTTTAACTTATTAATAGGCTTTATGTTAACGTTATGTGGTACATTTATAATGTTGTTTAATGAAACCTACATATACTATTTTATCAATATCAAGAATTTACGTGCTCAAGTAGATGAATTAGGTTTCCTCCATAAAATAAAACTGACTTTATTTGAACAGTTACCACAATACATATTTTTCGATAATATCCTTTTAATAAGTTTAATTGCTATTGTTTTAATTATGTTATTGGTAAATAATGTAGCTTTTAAAGAGTGGGCTAGATATAAACGGTTCTTTTTAATATTTGGAATTAGCGCACTGCCAATATATAGAATATTGATTTATGTGCCTTTCAATTTGAAACAATTAGCCATCTTATATAGTTATGGCATCATTAATATTGCAATTTGTCTTATATTTTATATCAGTGTATTTATAGCGAGTTTCTATATAGTGAAGAATCGTTATATGCGCGTTGTTATTGGAGGCATAGGCATTTCAATTATTCTCAATGCTCTTCCTATATTTTTAATTGGAAAAGTAGTGCCACAATATTTCTTTATGATATATACTTTATGGTGTCTACTTGCTGTCATTCTCTTAACTACGCTAGGTAGACTAACGCAAACCATGTTCAACATATTTAAATTATTAATTATATTATTAATGATTGTATATATTGTTGTTTGTACTACACTGCATTTTGAAAATGAAAAACGATTAGACGCTATACATACACAAATGGATAATCATAAAAATGAATTGGTCATCCATCATTTACCATTTGAAACATACTTTAGTGGCATGACGCCGACTAATGAAATTGATAAAGAAAACTTCAAAGAATATCATCACATTCCTAATAATAAAAAAATAAAAGTATTGCCGTTTGAAATTACAGAAACAAACGACTAAGGAGAATTATTATGAAGTTAACAAAAACGCACTATGAAATTATAAAATTTGTGATAGTCGGTGGGATTAATACGCTTGATTATTACCTCGTGTACTTAATTTTATTAAAGTTATTTAATGTATATTATATGCTCAGTCATATTATAGGTTTTGTAGTGAGTTTTATTATTT
>NZ_PPRC01000136.1:0-436 GCF_002902565.1 Staphylococcus petrasii
TGATTGGGGTGAAGTCGTAACAAGGTAGCCGTATCGGAAGGTGCGGCTGGATCACCTCCTTTCTAAGGATATATTCGGAACATCTCGTAGAGATGATGGAATAACGTGACATATTGTATTCAGTTTTGAATGTTTATTTCAAACATTCAAAATAAATAATGATTGCATTAAACATTATAATTTGATATAATATTTAATTGTGATTGTTAAAAATATTATTTAAAGAAGTCGTTTTTCAGACGATGAGTTGAACGAATTTAAAGCGCAGTTTACTTTTGTAAATGAGCATTTAAATTTGTGATAACGAAGAAGTATGAAAACGATTGACTAAATAATAAAAATTGTACATTGAAAACTAGATAAGTAAGTAAATAGATTTTACCAAGCAAAACCGAGTGAATAGAGTTTTAAATAAGCTTGAATTCATAAAAAATAA
>NZ_PPRC01000136.1:446-599 GCF_002902565.1 Staphylococcus petrasii
ATAGATTTTACCAAGCAAAACCGAGTGAATAGAGTTTTAAATAAGCTTGAATTCATAAAAAATAATCGCTAGTGTTCGAAAGAACACTCACAGATTAATAACTATATTAGATTAAGTTATTAAGGGCGCACGGTGGATGCCTTGGCACTAGAA
>NZ_PPRC01000136.1:609-702 GCF_002902565.1 Staphylococcus petrasii
TAGATTTTACCAAGCAAAACCGAGTGAATAGAGTTTTAAATAAGCTTGAATTCATAAAAAATAATCGCTAGTGTTCGAAAGAACACTCACAGA
>NZ_PPRC01000137.1 GCF_002902565.1 Staphylococcus petrasii
ATATACATGAATTAGGTACAGTGACTGATGATGATAATATATATTTAACATCATTACATCCATTAATTTTGAGATATGAATTAAATAAAACTGAACGTTTTAATGATGATGAAATAAGTGAAAAAGTTTTTAGAAAATATAATCCTATTGGTTTATTACCTTATTTTGTAGATGTTGAGTCTAATTATTATTTCGCAAATTACAATGAAGGTGGAGCTAGATGGATTACATATAAACCTTTTGAAACTACAAATAAAATGAGTTCAGAAAAAATGCAATTTATTATTAAAACGCGTTTGAACAACTATAAACAACATTTTAGATATTTATTTGATATTAATAATAACTATGCTCTTAAAGTAAAATATATTGATGTTAAAGATTATAAAGCAGTTATAAAAGGGACTATTGAACATCTTTTAGATCAAATGAAAGATATTAAATCAATTTATTATTTAAATCCAGTAAATATATATCTTGATGTAGTTGATAATATTGATAATATATATACTTTATATAACATTAAAAACAGTGATGAATTATTAGAATTATATAATAT
>NZ_PPRC01000138.1 GCF_002902565.1 Staphylococcus petrasii
ATTTAAATGAATTTTCAACTTTAGATTTTAGTCCGCTAGTTAATGCTGACGTGGATAATATTTATATTAATTTAAAAATTAATGTTATTGAATATATAGTTAGATTAAATGAATTCGTGAATAAACCAGTTCCTGTTTCAAGTTCTAATTTAATAAAAAAAGTTTTCGAGAAAAAAGAATCTATGATTGTTAAAGACAATATAGCTATTCAAGATACAAATGAATATTATCTATTTAATGAATTTAAAATTATAACTCAAATCGAAAAAGTGATGATTGAAAATAACTTTACTAATGGTGTTATTAAAGATAATCAGTTAGTTGGAGAAACAAAAAAACTACCGCCTTTAGTAGAAAAAGAATATAAAGAATTGTGTGAGTTAATAATTCAGAAAAAGACAGTTCCTAGTTTAATGTATTACGATGAAGATATTAAAAAGGCTGTTTCTAATTATTGTGAATCTATAGAAGATGTATTTAAAAA
>NZ_PPRC01000139.1 GCF_002902565.1 Staphylococcus petrasii
CTTCACTTTGTTCAATGGTAAATGTTTTTTCATTTAAAAATGAAACTATTGAAATATTATCTAACCCAAAAAACAAATTATTCATACCTTTATTTGAAAAAATATTACTTTGCTCAATAGTTTTTATAATCTCTAAGCTTACGTTATTGGCTCTCAAGTACTCATTTAAATTATTAAGCATGCCAACATTAATCGCTATTACTATCTTGTTTAACTCATTGTTTTCAAATTGTGTTAATTTTTCTACAAGAGTTTCTACTGCTGTTTTATAAGGATTATTACTTTCAGTAGCATCATTATATATAAATACACCTTCAAATAATTCAGGTTCATGTTTATTTAAATACGATAATAAATGTGACTTTCCATCGCCTACAGATCCTACTAAAAAGATAATTCCTTTACTTTTACTCTTTAAATTTAATAAAGAGTCTTTTAACTCATTTTCAATATTTCTATGTACATGTAAATATTCATTAAATTTATTGAATTCTTCGGTATTAACTATTGATTCTCTTGAAGAAGTGCTTAAATTACTCATTAAATTAATAAGATTATTACTTGCAATATCACTTTGTGTTTCTATATAATTTTTTAATTTTTTTAAATACTCATTTAACCTGTTATAGCTATTATCATCCCCATATTGTTGAACTTCTTTTAATTGGTTTTTTATATTTCTTAATAGCTCATAAGTAGTATTATCAACAAGCTGTTGTGTTTTTAATTTAAATATATAAGAATTAAATACATT
>NZ_PPRC01000014.1 GCF_002902565.1 Staphylococcus petrasii
AAAAATTACTCTTTACATTGATTCTGCTTCACTCTAAAACAATCATTTCATCTTTTTTATTATTCAATATATACTATTTACATAGAAATGTATTGTAATTAGATTATTAATAAAAAATAAAAAGCTCAATACCTATGCTAAATTACATAAGCATTGAGCTTTGACAGCTAAGTTAGGACAGAATTCATATTGAATATGACATCCTAAGGATAGCGACAATTCATATATTAGTGAATAAAATTATAACCTGAAGTATTTTTAATAGTACGGTTTGTCACGTTATTAAAGTTACCATTCCAGTTCATTTCAGATACATAAACTGAACCATCACTATTTACACGTTCAACTACACCTACATGACCGTAGTAACCAGCACTAGTTTGGAATACAGCTCCAACTTCTGGTCTGTTATCCACTGCTAAACCAGCATTTCTAGCTGAATTAGCCCAGTTACTAGCGTTACCCCAGAAACTTCCTACTGAACGACCTAATTGTTGACGACGGTCGAACGCATAGTATGTACAGTTACCATAGTAATAACGATTACCTTGGCTATTTACTGCACTATGACTATAGTTTGAAGCTACAGGTGCACTTGTTACTCCAACATTATAGTTGTAGCTAGTTGTATATCTAGATGGCGCTTCATAACCACTTGCACCATAGTTATAAGTCGTTTGTCTATGCGCTACTGCACTGCTTCCTGTATAACCATGGCTATATGAACTAGCTAATTGTGTAGTATTAATTGCTTGCTCTTTAGAAGAAGTTGTTGAAGCTGCATAAAGTTGAGCATAATCAACAGAAACATTGTCTAAACTTGCAGCACCTTTTTCAGTAATAGCGATTAAATCACCTGGGTGAATAAGTGATGTTAAACCAGGGTTTAATGCGTATACTTCGTCTAAAGAAATGTGGTGTGCTTTAGCAATTTTATTTAACGTATCTCCAGCTTTTACTTCAACGACATCTTTGTCTGGTACTACTAAAGATGTCCCTTGTTGAACTTCGCTTGATTGAATATTATTTAATGATTGAATTTCACTAGCAGTCGTAGCAAATTGATGCGCTAATGTTTCTACTGATGTTGTGTCTTCAACAACGTGTGTTTGTTGTGCACTAGCTAAGCCATTAATACCAGCAAACGCTGCGATAGATGTTAGTGTTACAGTCAATGATTTTTTTCTCATGTTGTCATTCCTTTGTAGTAATGTATTCTTGTTCATCAATACTGTAGCACAAATTTTTTGGGAAAAGTGTAATGTTAAACCGTTGTAATATAAAGGTTAAATAACACTTCATATTTAATTAAAAACGCCTATCTTAGTAATAAATATCTTTGCTAATTACACATAAAGCATTCATTTTCAAATTAATTCAATAAAAATCTACTCACCACATTATTCTTCATTATTATTCATTGACTGTCTTAAGTAAGCTTCAATAAATGGTTGGATTTCGCCATCCATCACTGCATCCACTTTACCAGTTTCTTCATTAGTACGATGATCTTTCACCATTGAATATGGATGGAAGACATACGAGCGAATTTGACTTCCCCAGCCAATCTCTTTTTGCTCACCACGAATTTCAGCCATTTCACGTTCTTGCTCTTCGAATTTCAATTGATACAATTTGGCTTTCAACATCTTCATCGCCGCTTCACGGTTCTTAATTTGTGAACGCTCATTTTGGTTATTTACAACGATACCTGTTGGATGGTGGGTAATTCGAATGGCAGATTCCGTTTTGTTAATGTGCTGACCACCAGCACCAGACGCTCTAAACGTATCCACCGTAATATCATCCGGATTAATTTCAATCTCAATTTCATCATTATTAAATTCTGGAATGACATCACATGAAGCAAATGATGTATGACGTCGACCTGATGAATCAAATGGTGAAATTCTGACTAAACGGTGTACACCCTTTTCAGCTTTTAAATAACCGTAAGCATTATGACCTTTGATTAATAACGTGACGCTCTTAACGCCCGCTTCATCACCCGGTAAATAGTCTACCGTTTCAACTTTGAAACCTTGTTGCTCACCATAACGCTGATACATACGCAGTAACATGCTCGCCCAGTCTTGAGACTCCGTACCGCCTGCACCAGGATGCAATTCAAGAATCGCATTATTCGCATCATGAGGACCATCTAATAACAATTGCAACTCGAATTGATCGACCTTCTCCTTGAAACCAACAACCTCTTGCTCCAAGTCATCCTTCATATCCTCATCAAATTCCTCTTGCAACAATTCCCAAGTCGCAGTCATGTCCTCAACTTCATTATTCAAATCATGATAACCATTCACCACAGACTTCAACGCATTATTCTTATCAATAATCTCTTGCGCCTTATTCTGATCATCCCAGAAATCGGGCTCCGTCATCATTTCCTCATACTCTTGAATATTCGTCTCCTTATTCTCTAAGTCAAAGAGACCCCCTAATTTGATCTAAATCATTACTATAATCATCAATATTACGTTTAATTTCAGATAATTCCATGCATATCTCTCCTATTAATCATTACTATACATTTCTTAATCATACATGATACTTCTCACACTTGTCATTTCTTTTGGAAAAGGCCATTTCGATTTACTCTGGTAAGATATTTAAGCCCTGTCATGAGGCCTTATGTTGAAGTAAAACTATACCTTGCCACTATATAAAAAACAGGAGTGTGAACACCTTCACATCTCCCGTTTTCTTCACCATAAGTCACCTTATTCGTCTTTACCGTGACAGTTTTTGTATTTCTTGCCACTACCACATGGACAAGGGTCATTACGACCAATCTTTTCACCTTTAACAACAGGTTGTTTTTTCGCTTTTTCTTTACCGTCTTCAGCAGACACATGTTGTGCGTTACCAAAGTCAGTTGTTTTTTCACGTTCGATATCATCATCAACTTGAATGACTGATTTAAGAATGAACTTAGATGTATCTTCTTCGATATTTTGCATCATCATATCGAACAGTTCATGACCTTCATTTTGATAATCACGAAGCGGATTTTGTTGTGCATATGAACGTAAGTGAATACCTTGACGCAATTGATCCATAGTATCGATATGGTCAGTCCAATGCGTATCAATTGAACGTAATAAAATCATACGTTCAAATTCTGGCATTTGATCGCCAATTTTTTCTTTTTGACTTTCATAAGCTTTTTCAATCTTAGTCCATACAACATCAAAGATATCTTCTGAATCTTTACCTTTGATTTCATCTTCAGTTAAGTCGCCTTCTTGTAAGAATACGTCATTAACATAGTTAATGAATGGGGCGTAATCTGGATTATCGTCTTCTTCATTGATGTGATAATTCACAGCACGTTGTAATGTTGAACGTAACATTGCCATTACTAAGTCAGAACTATTTTCCGTATCGATAATATTATTACGTTCGTTATAAATAATTTCACGTTGTTTACGTAATACTTCATCGTATTCAAGGATACGTTTACGAGCATCGAAGTTGTTACCTTCAACACGTTTTTGCGCTGATTCTACAGCACGTGACACCATTTTAGATTCAATTGGTGTTGAATCATCCATACCTAAACGGTTCATCATTTTTTGAAGTCTTTCTGAACCGAAACGTACCATTAATTCATCTTGTAGCGATAAGTAGAAACGGCTGTCCCCTTTATCACCTTGACGACCAGAACGACCACGTAACTGATCATCAATACGACGTGATTCATGGCGTTCTGTACCGATAACAGCAAGACCACCGATTTCTTCAACGCCTTCACCTAATTTAATGTCGGTACCACGACCGGCCATGTTAGTCGCAATCGTAACGGCACCTTTTTGACCAGCTTTTGCTACGATTTCTGCTTCACGTTCATGGTTTTTAGCGTTTAATACATCATGACGAATACCGCGTTTTTTCAATAGGTTTGAAATATATTCACTTGTTTCAACTGCTACTGTACCTAATAACACAGGTTGTCCTTTTTTATGTTTTTCAACAACATCTTCGACAACGGCATCGAATTTACCTTTTTGACTAATATAAATTAAGTCTGATTTATCTTCACGTTGAACAGGTTTATTAGTAGGAATTTGCGTTACTGTCATATTGTAAATATTTCGGAACTCTTCTTCTTCCGTTTTCGCTGTACCTGTCATACCAGCTAATTTATTGTACATACGGAAGTAGTTTTGGAAAGTAATAGAGGCCATTGTTTTAGATTCGTTTTGAATTTTTACGCCTTCTTTTGCTTCAATCGCTTGGTGTAAACCTTCAGAGAAACGACGACCAGGCATTGTACGACCTGTAAATTGGTCAACAATTAATACTTCTCCATCGACTACCATGTAGTCCACGTCACGTTGTAAAGTAACATGCGCTTTTAATGCTGTATTGATATGACTGATGATTTCAACGTTTTGCACATCGTATAAGTTATCAATTTTAAACATACGTTCTGCTTTATCAGCACCTTGTTCTGTTAAGTGTACTGCTTTCGTTTTTTCATCATATTTATAGTCATCTTCAATTTTTAACATTTTAGCGAAAACGTTAGCTTGAGTATAAAGTGATGTTGATTTCTCAGCTTCACCTGAAATAATTAACGGTGTTCTTGCTTCATCAATTAAAATAGAGTCGACCTCATCGATGATAGCAAAGTGTAATGGTCTCATAACACGTTCTTCTGCGTAGTTCACCATGTTATCTCTTAAATAATCGAACCCTAGTTCATTATTTGTGCTATACGTAATATCTTGCGCATATGCTTCGCGTTTTTCAGTTGTTGATTTGCTATTTAAGTTTAAACCAACTGTTAATCCTAAGAATTCGTATAGTTCAGCCATTTCTTCACTTTGAACACTAGATAAGTATTCATTGACTGTAATAACGTGAACACCACGACCAGCTAATGCGTTTAAATATGTTGGCATTGTCGCTGTTAATGTTTTACCTTCCCCTGTTCTCATTTCAGCAATATCGCCTTTATGGATAGCGATACCACCCATAACTTGAACTTTATATGGTGTCATATTAAACACACGCTTTGCACCTTCACGTACGAGTGCATAAGCTTGCGGTAAAATTTTATCTAAATAATCATTTTGTTTTTTTACATCTTCAATTTTTTGTACTTCTTCTTGAAATTGTTTTGTTTTAGCTTTGATTTCATCATCAGTTAAAATAGCCATATCTTCCTCTAATGCGAGTACTTCATCAGCTATTTTTCCTAAACGTTTTGTTTCTTTTTTATTGCCGTCAACAATTTTTGATAAAAATCCCATTACTTCCGCTCCTTTAGCTTAAAAACTGTTTGGCCTACAACAATTTATCATATCATTTATACTTTCAAATTTATACTTATATACTCATATAAACACCATGCTTAATTGTGTACAACTATTATAGATTACTTTAACTATCCCTACTAAATATTTGTATCTAATTTCTTTTCAATATTAATAACTCATTACTCACTACATTAGCATAGCATGTTAAGAGCGTCCACGAATAGCGCTATGATTAAACATTAAAGAGCGCCCATAGAATATGGACGCTCTGAGTTAGTCCTTTAGTAAATAAATATATTAAGACTGAAAGAAAACCCTTGCCAATCGAGGAAACGAAATGTGTAACGAAGAGAGTTTACGATACGTAAATAAGCAAGTTACACATAAGGTGACAAAGAGTGAAAGGGTTTATCTACAGTCTGAGAGCGCCCATAGAATATGGACGCCCTCAACTTTAAAACTCACTTATAATAAAGTGATTATTCTGTTGTTTCAATCAATCCGTATTTACCATCTTTACGTTTGTAAACAATGCTTGTGCCTTCTGTTTCACGATCTGTAAAGATATAGAAATCATGACCTAATAAGTCCATTTGTAAGACCGCTTCTTCAGAGTCCATTGGTTTTAAGCTAAATTGTTTAGAACGGATAATTTCAATTTCATTATCATTATCTTGGTTATTATCCACTTCTTCAGCTTGAATTGATGGTGTTTCAGGTACTTCAGTCACAAACGCGTCTTGTTCCCCGCGCGTTTTATGTTTACGGTTGACACGTGTTTTATATTTACGAACTTGACGTTCTAATTTGCCAGTTACTAAGTCAATACCAGCATATAAGTCATCATGTCGTTCTTCCGCTCTTAATGTTACGTTTTTTAATGGAATTGTAACTTCAATTTTAGTTGTTGAATTTTGATACGTTTTTACTTTTACGTGTGCTACTGCATTAGGCACATCATTAAAATAACGTTCAAGTTTACCAATTTTGTCCTCAATATAGTTGCGAATGGCATCTGTAATAGTGAGGTTATCTCCATGAATTTCAAATCTAATCATAGCTATCTCTCCTTTAACCTCTTGTATTGGTAATGCTTACTATTATAATACCACGTTTACCTCATCTTGAAAACGCAAACACTTTGAATTTTCTGACACTTTTGTCACATAATAATTCTCCAGCATGATGTACCGTTAAACCAGTAGTATAAATATCATCGACAAGTAAAATGACTTTCCCAGTTAAATCAATCTCACTATCAATAAAAAAAGGATTAGAAGCTTTAGCACGGGCTATCTTCCCTAATCGAGATTGCTTAGGCCGCAATTGCGTTTTTATTAAATTCGTATAAGTCACACCCATTTCATCTAATACGGTAGTAACAGGGTTAAATGTACGTTCGGCATCGCGTTCATATGGAGATGGTATGGGGACAATCATATCATAAGACGTTTTAGGGAGTTTAAGTTTCGACGCTAGCACTTTTGCTAAATAGTAGTCTCGCATAAATTTATAATTATGAATCACTTCTTTCATAACGCCTGTGTATTGATAGTCACAATATAATTGAGACATTAAAGTAAACGTTTTTTCTAAAAATTGGCAATCTAGGCATACGTCACTGTCTGTTGTTTGCTTATTTAAACATCTAGGACAACGATCAACCTTTGAATCTAGCGCAACTGCTTCCCACTGTTGTTGACAGGAATGACAGAATTGTTCACGTGGTCGATAGAAATTAAAAACAGTCAAGGTTTCACGAATAGGTTGTAAACATTGAATACATCTATGCATTAATCCAACCTCTCGCTATGCCTAATTTATTCATCTGTTTGATATCACGTTTAGCTTGAATCATTGCTAGACTTACTCCTTCATGAAGAAATATTACTGTGCCTGTAGGTGCCTCTTGTTTCCGCCCTACTCTTCCCGCTATTTGTACTAGGGCTGCCTTTTCAAAAGTATCGGCGCTAACCACAATGACATCTAATTGAGCCATCGTAAATCCTCTTTCTAAAATAGTGGTAGTAAATACGATTGTATGTTCACCTCGGCGCAATGCTTCGACTTTATCAAAACGTAACGCGTCTTCACTCGAGACACATATTAAATCTGGGAAGAAATAATGATAACAGTCATACGCTTTAAGCATCAGTTCAATATTATTGAAGAAGACTAAAGTAAATCGTTGCGCATTCACCTGCTTTAATAGTAAAGCTTTCAGTTTATATTGCGCACGGGTAGGCTTTAATTTGAAATAACTAAATATTGGTTCGGGTAATGGATGTCTGTGAAAGCGTGCAGGCAATTTTATAATGTGATCTGCTTGGATTTGACGTAATAAAGATTTAGGAGGCGTGGCCGTCATAAATATGTGGCTATGCTTTGATTTAGAGGCAAGCGCTATCGCACCTTGTAATTGAGGGTCCATAGATAGTGGAAAGGCATCGACTTCATCAATGAAGATGACGTCGAAATGACTTTTAAAGCGAAAGAGTTGATGCACAGTTGCAATGATAAAGTGTGCATTAAATTGTTGATGACTAGATTGGTGCAACACATCAATGTCTTCGTCAGTAAATGCTTCTTTAATTCGTTTACTAATCTCAATCACCACATCGACTCGTGGCGAAATGACCGCGACATTCAAACCTAATTTGCGTGCCCTACTGATACCTTCAAACATCATTTCTGTCTTACCAGCGCCTGTGACCGCATATAACAATAAATCCTCACGCTGGTTAATGGCTTCAATAATTTGTGTTGAAGCATAGCTTTGTTGCTCGGAAAGTTGGAACGGTAAATCATAATAGCCTTCTGAGACTTGACCCACACTTTCAGTTATTCTGTAATCTGTTATATTGTCCATTCTTCCTAATTGGATACAACGTCTACAGTAAATAATTTCTTTTTGTAAAATGACTGACGTGTACTGACAGAAATAAGTTTTATCTTCGTTGCCACATTGCATACAACGATGCCCCGTTTTCGTTTCGATAACTCCTAGTGTAGTTAATTTCACTTGTTCATCGCTTAATGCTACATGTGAGAATATTAATTTTCCATATTGTTTTATAGTTCATCACGACCTTTTCAAAAAATAAAAAAAGCCTAAAGATAAGTGAGAGTAATCTTTCTCTCCTTGCTTATCTTTAGACTTCAAATCTTAATTAATTTCGATTTTTTTAGGGAAGTAACCTAATCCTAATCCGCCAGATCCTAAGTGTGATGCTATCACTGGACCGAATTCGGAGTATTGAATATTAACGTTAGGATATGTTTCTTTTAAGTGTTTTAAATAATTATGACCTTCGTCTGTTTTATCGCCGTTAATGACAAACACTGTGACTTCTTCCATATTCTCAATTCTCTTGAAGATATTTTCTTCTAACGCATTTAAGGCACGTTTTCTTGTACGAACTTTTTCGTAAGGATGGATTTTACCGTCTTCTTTAAAATAAAGTACTGGTTTCATCTTCAATAAAGTTCCTACCCATGCTTGTGCGCCAGTAATACGTCCACTCTTTTGTAAATTCTTTAAATCATCTACAAATAAGAATGCGCCTGTTTGTTCACGGGCTTCTGTTAATGCTTCAATAATCTCTTCAGGTGTATGACCTTGTTCAACTAATTGTAAAGCATATATGACGTAGCTACCTTCAATCATTGCAGCTAATCTAGTGTCAAAGGTATGTACATTGACGTCTTCAACCATTTCGCCTGCTTGAGTTGCTGATTGATAACTTCCGCTGATACCACTCGATAGATTGATAACAATAATATCTGTATAGCCTTTATCTTTTAGTTGTTCATAGTTTTGAATCCATTCGCCAATAGCAGGTTGACTTGTAGTTGGAATAGTTTTAGATGAGGCCATTTTTTCATAAAAACGTGGCATTGAAACATGTTCATTTTCAGTAAAAGTCTCTCCATCATCAAATGCAACACTTAATGGTGCAATTGGTATCTGATATTGATTAATCACATCTTGTGGTAGATACGCTGTAGAATCTGCCATTACTGCAATTTTCATAATAGTCCTCCTCAATTATACTCATGACTATTATAAGTGATTACTATTAAAAAAGAAATTCATAATCAGATATTTATCCATTCTAAAATTTGAGTGTATAATAAAAGTCATATGATTAATGATAGATGGAGGTGTGACGATTGAGTGACCATGTTATAACGGTTAAACAAGAACATACAATTGAAAATGTAATCAATAAATCACGCTTTATTGCCCATATTAAACCTGTGTCTTCCGAGGATGAAGCGAAAGCGTTTATTAATGAAGTGAAACAAACCCATAAAGAAGCGACACACAATTGTTCCGCCTATACAGTTGGCGATCAAATGAATATTCAAAAAGCAAATGACGATGGTGAACCAAGTGGAACTGCTGGTGTGCCTATGTTAGAAATTTTGAAGAAACTTGAAGTTCATAATGCATGCGTAGTAGTGACCCGTTACTTTGGCGGTATTAAATTAGGCGGTGGTGGCCTTATTCGTGCATACAGTGGCGCAGTGAGAGATGTCATTTACGATATAGGCCGCGTTGAATTACGAGATGCTATTCCTACTATTGTAACGATTAGTTATGATTTAACCGGGAAATTTGAATACGAACTTGCTTCGACATCTTATTTATTAAGAGACAAGACTTACACAGACAAAGTGAGTTACCACATAGATGTCGTGCAAACGGAGTACGATGAATTTATAGAATTTCTGAATCGTAATACAGCAGGTAATTATGATTTACATGAAGAAGAAACTAAAAAATTGCCATTTGACATCCCTACGAATTAGGATAATGGCATTTTAAATATTAAAAAACCTTGTATAAGTTGAGCTATTAGAGCTTAATTGGCTTATACAAGGTTTTATTTTTTATCTGTCGTGTCGTGAGCGTGGTGGTGCTCATTTTTCTTAGAAATAAAATTAATAATTGGCTTATAATTATCATCTATCAATCCTGTGAATTCTACAATGAGTTCTATCGTAATAAGAATGAGAACGAACATTAGTAGTACACCGAGTGGTTGAGATAAATACAGAATGATACTAGATAAGCTAAACATGATCGCAATTGAATAAATGAGTAACACTGTTTGACGATGAGAATAGCCTAATGCTAGAAGTTTATGGTGTAAATGTGATTTATCCGCTTGCATGATATGTTGGCCATTTCGCATTCTTCGAATCATAGCGAATAACGTATCAATAAATGGTACTGCAAGAATAACGATTGGGAAGAATAATGAAATAAACGTAATGTTTTTAAAGCCGAGTAATGATAAAAAGCCTATAATAAACCCTATCATTAAAGCGCCACTATCCCCTAAGAAAATCTTGGCAGGATGGAAATTGAAACATAAGAATCCTAATAATGACCCTATTAATACGCTACATATCATAATAATAAAAATATTTGCTTGTAAAATAGCAATAAACGCAATTGTAATTAAGCCAATGGCTGATACACCAGAAGCTAAACCATCAAGTCCATCTATTAAATTTATCGCATTAGTAATTGCTACAATCCAAATAATCGTAATTGGAATGCTTAAAATACCAAAATGAATCGTCGGTCCCATCGGAAAAGAAATAAAATCTATTGTAATCCCATAAACCGCCACAATCGACGCCGCAATTATTTGGCCAATTAACTTGAGTATCGGTTTCAAATCATAAATATCATCAATTAAACCTACTAAGTACATCACAATTGCCCCTATGACTAAAGGCTTTACTTCTCTTTCAATTGGATGGCCTAGCCATATTCCAATAAGAAAAGAAAGTAAAATGACGGTGCCTCCTAGCACGGACACAGGCTTCGTATGTACTTTCCTATAATTAGGTTTATCAACTAAGCCAAACCTAGTTGAAACCTTAATTATGATAGGTGTGAGTATCAGACTGATGACCATTGTTACAGCAATGAGTAGTAAAGTATACATCAGTTCACCTTCATTAAATTCCTCTAAATTTTTCGCATTTGCATTTTTCTTATCTACATTATTTTAAACGGTATATGTCTTCTTTTTATATTGGACTATAGTAGGAAATATCTCGTCACTTTTCACTTAAAAAATGATGCCATTATCTATAAAATAGCCTCATTCTCAGTAGTTTAGTCATAAATATTATACTTTATTTTGAAAAGTTTTTACTTTAAATACGAGTAATGTAAATTTTTTGTAAAGATAAGTTATTTTTTCTATCATACCATTTCATCTAGTGTTTGAACACGAAAGACCATTTAATACAATTATTTTCTAACAATATAAGCTACTTCTTAATGACAAATGGTAAGTTTTCACTTACAATAACTAATGGTTAAATTAAAGGAGTCGATTTCCATATGATTGAAGCAATCATTTATAATATTGCGGTCATGGTTGCGGGTATTTATCTTTTTCATCGGTTACAATACTCCGAAAATAAAATCATGGTCTTCTCAAAAGGCTATGTCACTGTCTTAATGACGCTAGTAGCTTTATTACTAGCCGCCTACCCTATCCCATTCCATCATGAATATTTAATTCATTTAACATTTGTTCCGTTACTATTTCTTGGACGCTATACCAATATAGGTTATACACTCATCGCAGCAATCATCATTGCTCTAGTCGATGTCTTCACCTTTGGAAATTCTATTTTATATGGCGTCGTTTTAATTGTTATCGGACTTATTTCAAGTATGGTAGGACCATTTTTAAAACAAAACGATATTGTTTCTCTGATTATCTTAAACTTAATTAGTGTCATCATTTTATTTATTTTATCTATCTTTAGTCCTTTATACGATTTAATAGAAGTAGGCGTATTAATTCCTATTTCATTTGTCTTAACAATTGCCTCTGCTATCACATTTGTTGATATTTGGCATTTCTTCTCTTTAGTTACACGCTATGAAAATGAAGACAAATATGACTACCTTACAGGATTAGGAAACGTTAAAGAGTTTGATAGACATTTAAATAAAATCTCACAGTTAGCGGAAGATAATAATGAAAGTCTTGCCCTACTACTTATTGATATTGATGGATTTAAAGATGTGAATGACACTTATTCACACAAATCAGGTGACGCTGTCTTAAAACAAATGTCACAGTTATTGAAAAATTATGTACCAAGACAGTTTAAAATTTTCCGAAATGGTGGCGAAGAATTTTCAGTAGTAATTCGCGATTATTCATTAGATCAAAGTGTTAAATTAGCTGAAAATATTCGTACAGGCGTAGAAAAATCATCGTTCCATTTACCTAATAGAGAAGTCATCAAACTTTCTGTATCTATTGGTGTAGGCTATTTATCTCAAGAAGATCACAAATCTCAACGTAAAGTATTTAAAGATGCCGATGATATGGTCCATGTGGCTAAGAATGAAGGTCGTAATCAAGTAATGTTCAATCCTATTATTAAGTTATAAGGATGATATTGACTGTCAATATGCTATTTACGAAATCGCTGTATTTCAGTCGATTAGGTTAAATAGTAATTGGCAGTTTTTATTTAAATTTTTTCAAAAAAAGAATGACGTTTTCATGTCAATTGTAACTAATCGTTTAAGAAAGTGTGTGATTAAACTCGGAGCTATTGCAAGTTATATCTTCAAGTTGTACACTTCAAATTGTCCTAATAAATAAAATGAATTTAACTAATTTTACGGAGGTGCCGTTTATGTCAGATTCAATCACTATTATCGATGAAAATAAAGTGATTGATGTCGTGTTAATAGCTGGAAGAATTCTCCTAGAAGCTGGCGCTGAAACCTATCGTGTAGAAGATACTATGAATCGTATCGCGCATAGTTATGGTTTAAATGATACATATAGCTTCGTAACGTCTACAGCTATTATTTTTTCACTTAATGATCGAACGAGTACACGTTTGATTCGTATTAGAGAACGTACGACAGATTTAGAGAAAATTGCGCTTACAAATAGCCTCTCACGAAAAATCTCAAGAAATGAATTAACTATTGATGAAGCTAAATCGGAACTTATTCATTTAAGTAAGGCTTCACTACAATATTCATTCTTATTAAACTTTTTTGCTGCTGCTATTGCATGTGGCTTCTTCTTATTCATGTTTGGCGGTGTAGCTTCTGATTGTTGGATTGCTGCGCTCGCAGGTGGTGCTGCCTTTTTAACTTTCAGTTTAATGCAACGTTTTATACAGATTAAGTTCTTTTCAGAATTTGTAGCTTCAGTTGTAGTAATTACTATCGCTGCTTCGTTTACTAAATTAGGAATAGCTACTAACCAGAATATCATCACCATCTCGAGTGTTATGCCATTAGTTCCTGGTATTTTAATTTGTAACGCTATTCGAGATTTAATGGCAGGAGAACTACTTGCCGGTATGTCTCGTGGTGTTGAAGCGGCCCTTACATCATTTGCAATTGGTGCCGGAGTGGCCATCGTTCTATTAATTTTATAAGAAAGGCTGTTAATAAATGTTATTTTATTTGTTTCATTTTACAATTAGTTTCATTTCTACAGTGCTTTTCTCCATCATTTTCAATGCGCCTAAGAGATTACTACTTGCCTGTGGTTTCGTAGGTGCCGTAGCCTGGACAATTTATCAATTCACTGTAGATATGGATTTAGGAAAAGTAGGCGCTTCTTTCCTTGGTAGTTTAATATTAGGCTTACTAAGTCACGTCATGAGTCGCCGCTACAAACGTCCTGTGATTATCTTTATCGTGCCAGGAATTATTCCACTAGTACCTGGAGGAACAGCATATGAAGCAACACGTTTCTTAGTTTCTAATGATTATACACACGCAGTTAATACATTTTTAGAAGTAACACTTATTTCAGGTTCAATTGCTTTTGGTATATTAGTAGCAGAGATTCTCTATTACATTTACACCCGTATAAAACAGTATTATGATAAAATCAAAGGTAAAACATACAAGAAAATTTACGATATGAATAATAGAGTCTAAGGGGATGTCTAGCTATGAAAGAACAAATTATAGACAGATTATCACGTTATGTAAAAATCGATACACAGTCTAATCCAGATTCAGAAACAACACCTTCTACAGATAAGCAATGGGATTTATTACGCTTATTAGAACAAGAGCTTGAAGCATTCGGTTTATCTACTGATATGGATGACAACGGTTATTTATTTGCTACATTAGAAAGTAATATTGAAGAAGATGTGCCAACAGTAGGTTTCTTAGCTCACGTGGATACATCACCAGATTTTAATGCTACTAACGTAAACCCTCAAATCGTTGAGTCTTACGATGGTAAACCTATTCAATTAGGTAATACAAATCGCGTGCTAAGCCAAGAAACTTTTCCTGAATTAAAAAAACTTAAAGGTCATACATTAATGATTACGGATGGTACATCATTGTTAGGTGCCGACGATAAAGCTGGCGTTGTGGAAATTATGGAAGCCGTAAAATATTTAAACGAACATCCAGAAGTAAAACATGGACGCATCCGCATCGCATTTACGCCAGACGAAGAAATCGGCCGTGGTCCGCATAAATTTGATGTCGAACGCTTTAATGCCGACTTCGCTTATACAATGGATGGCAGTGAATTTGGTGAACTTCAATTTGAAAGTTTCAATGCTGCTGAAGCTAAAATTACAACACACGGCGTGAATGTTCACCCTGGTTCTGCTAAAAATATTATGGTTAATGCCCTTTCATTAGGTCACCAATTCCATAGTTTATTACCGGCTAGTGAAGTGCCTGAACGTACAGAAGGTTATGAAGGTTTCTATCATTTAATGAAATTTGAAGGTAATGTTGAAAAAGCAACGCTTCAATATATCATTCGCGATCACGACAGAGAAGCGTTTGAATTACGTAAGAAGAAACTTCTAGAAATTCGCGATGATATTAATACACATTATGAAGATTTCCCAGTAAAAGTGGACATTGAAGATCAATATTATAATATGGCTGAAAAAATTCAACCACACCCATATATTATTGATATTCCTAAAAAAGTGTTCGCAGATTTAAATATCGAACCTAATACTGAACCGATTCGCGGTGGTACTGATGGTTCACAACTTTCATTTATGGGACTTCCAACACCTAATATCTTCACTGGTTGTGGCAATTTCCACGGTCCTTTCGAGTATGCATCTATTGATGTTATGGAAAAAGCTGTACAAGTGATTATTGGTATCGCTCAAGAAGTTACTAAACACCAAGAATAAGATATTGTAAATAAATTAAAAGGCAAACCTAAGTCGACGTGGGTATTTCAACCCAGACGCTTCAGGTTTGCCTTATTTGTTGTATTTATAAAATTACAATTTATCTAACGACGTTTTTAATAGTCGTAATGCTTGAACTGTGTAGTGTCTAATTTGGATGCCCATTTTAAAATCAGTGTAACTTTCAGGCATTTCAATAAATGTATTAAACATAGCTGTAACATTATGTTTATCAAAAACATCAAATTTATCATCTGTTGCACAAATGGCAATGGCAGGTTTATGATGTTTCTCTGTTAACTCTGCGATTCTTAAAGTGGTTGTTTCTAAAAGATTATCTTCTTCTTTTAAACCTTCACCAAAAATAATCAAATCCGCTTGCGAAATTAAATCGTCTAAATGTGTAATTTGATCTACCAATTCGTGACTAGTTAAAATATCCGCTCCATACAGTCCACTTAATACAGCTGCGATACCACCGCCGGCACCTCCACGTTCAATAGGACCTAAAGCTACACGTAATTCATTTTTAACAATTTCACTAAAATACCAAATTAAGTTATCTAACTCTTTAGCTTTATCAAAACTGATGTGGTGCGCATCAAATGTCTTCATAATTTCACTATTTTTACCATATAGTTTACTTGAGAAATCTGACATAACTTGAATTTTAGCATCACTAAATTCAGTAGCTATTCCTGATAAATCAATATGACGAATAAATTTAATAATACGTGCGCCTTCACGGGCATCTAGCAGATTGTTTTCATCATCGTAAAATTTACCGCCTAAAGCTTGTAACATACCAACGCCGCCATCAAAGCTATCAATGCCACCAAGAGAAATAACAATATTGTCAGCACCGTTTTTTAACGCATCGAGAATGACTTCTCCTAAACCAAAACTTGAACGTTGTTCAATAGGTTGATGACCTTTTAAGAATAAATTGCCTTCGATGACTGTTAAACCGTCTTCCGTTTGACCATACACCGCTTCAACTTCGTTCATATCTGCGTCATGTACATTTACTCTATATTTCGTCCCAGATTGCCACAAGAATACAGAATCCATTAATTCGTGGCGTCCATTAAATAATGGGACTTGGACAACGTCAGCTTTTTCAATTTGACTTGCTACTGCTTCTTCTACATAGCGGTTCGCTTGATAACTTGAAATAATACCATTGAACTCGTCCATGGCTACTAATACTTTCATCCTTTAATCACCTCTTGCCACTTTTCCTATTATCTTGAAAATAATACATACTTTATTATTTTAACTTCACTTTCACATTATACATGGGTTACCTTCACTTTTACTAATGAAACAAAACTAATTGTTAGAATACATGCTAATGAACTACGAACTGGGGTTATATGAGGACTGAAGACACAGTAATCTGCACACACTTACGTAAGTAGTTCTAAGGTAGATTGCGAAGTGTAGTTGTGGAGACTCCTATGTTGATTATTAATGAACCCAAGTGCATAGCACTTAGGTAAGAAATTCTAGAGATGAACTACGAATGACGTTGTGTGACGCCTGAGGGAACAGTACAAGTTGAAGACCGTAGAAATTCCCACAAATTTATTTGTGAGGAATTTCTGGCTGAAACTGTACCCTAGGCAAGCATCACAACAGAATGAGTAAATGTTCATCTAAGAATTTCTTTACAAGACTACAGGCTTGAGCCTTTCCCACAGGAAAGCGCAATAACTTAAACGAGTAAACATCTATCTAAGAACTACTTTAGAGACGGCGACCCTCCTAGTCATAAAATGAAAAATTATAAATAAATAAGCCAGTAAATGAAATTATAAAAATCATTTACTGGCTACTTTTCTAGGAATAAAATCCCAGACTTTGTATTTAATTTATATTATTCTTCAGCTTGAGCTAACGAAGATACATTGATGTCACTATGACTTGCATTCCATGTAGCTTCCCCTTCTACAAAGTAGAATGCTTGGGGTGATTCATGTTTTACATTCGTTTTGTCAGCAATATAATCAGAGAGCTTTCTTTCCTCTTGAACGACTAAATAATAGCCATCCATGTCTCTTTCATATAAAAATTTATTAAATTGATCAAATGCATCTGCTGAGATTGGACAAGTATCACTATGTTTTAATACAAATACATATTTATTGTCTTCTAGTACTTGTTCAAACTGGTCAATCGAACTCAGCTTTATAGCCATTCTATTCACCTCTAAAATTATTTATGCCCATATTTCTACTATTTATAATCATTATAAACTACTCAATGGGTACAATTATACACATTTCATTCTCTAATGTTAACCAAAAATTTTAATTTTTAATATAAGATTTTATTGATTATAGCACATAATAACGTTTAAATTCGCATATTTTCCAATGTTAGTTCTCTTTTATACGCTTGAACGCTTTCTCAAAATCATTATCACCTTTGTTTAATTCTTTACCCGTTTTTGGCAACTTTTCGACATCAATTTTAGAAAGTTTTTTCTCAATTTCAATTGTCTTTTCACGCGTATCATAATAATTTAATAGATTGTAGTACATTTCAATAGCATTTTTACGCGCCTCATTAACATTAGAATCTGTAATATTAGTTCGATTAAGATCGGTAATTTGTTTTTCAATTAATGGCTTAATATGTGTTTCAATAGCTTGTTTTGAATCAAACTTACCATTTTCTAAATATTTTTGTGCTGTTTGTTGTAATTGTTTATTATTATATTCAATTTTAGTAGTTAATTGATTGGCATCATCTTGATTACTTGATTTTTGAATCGCTGTTTCTACCTGAGAACGATTCGTTTCAAATGATTTCGTATAATCTAATATATTCTCATTTGATTTAATCGACTGATTACATAAATCAACAAATGTTTTTATCTCATTAATCTCTTTTCTTTCTCGACTAACATTATTTAAATATTTCTGCTTTAAATCTTTAATTTCAGAAGTTTTAGCTGGTAACTGCTTAGCTTCTTTGTCGTATTTTTTAAATGCAGGCATTAAATGATTATTAATGTCTTTTTGTAAAACTTTAAATTCTTGTTTATTTTTATCGGTAGTATCTGTTTTACTCAATTCGTTAAGTTTTGTTAAATGAATTTTATCCATAACCGTCTCAACGTCTTGTTTCTTTTCTTCGACTTTGTCTAAATGACGCGCAAAGCTTTTTAAATCCGCGTTACGTTGCGTTCCGCATGACGATAGAACTAATCCACATATTATTATTATCGAAAGAATTGCTATTTTTTTCATATCTGCACTCCTATCATCACGTATTATACCTAAAGCTATTTATATTGAAAATTATTTATGTTATAGTATTTCAGAATTTGTAAAATAATTAATCATTTGAAGGAGATTCACATGTATTCAACTGTCCAACCTTTCGTCGACAATCCATCTAAACACCACTATGAAACTTTATATCAGGATACTAAAAAATTACTTTTTGATTTATTAGATTCTCCAGTTCAGTTTACCCAACATATTGGTGGAACAAAGCATTTTAATTATGCTACTGAACCTATACTAGATATTTTAGTCGGCGTTAATAACTTACATGACATTACCTCTTTAGATGAAAAACGATTGAATTACGTAGGATTTTATCGTTTGCATCACCCATATAAGAAAAAAGTAATGATGGCTCACTTCAATAATATGATTGATTTAAAACAAACGATACGCCTTCATATCGTACAGATGAACACGCCTTTGTTTGAACAATATTTAGCTGTAGATGAGGCGCTTGCTTCAAACCAGGACTTGGCACTTCAATTTTCAGAAAAAAAGAAAACTATAATTGAACATGTCAATCATATAAGAACTTATGAAAATCAAAAACAAAAATACTTTGAAAGTTTATACAAAAAATTATAAATTCTTATCCAAACGTAATTTAAAATGAGAATATGTGACATAATATGTCATTAATTAGTTACCTCTCAATTAACAAATAAGATTTAAAGTTGCTATAATAAGGAATAGATTATAGTACAGAAGAGAAGAAAGGATGTACTTATGTTAAACAAAGATGACATCTTAAAAGATTTAAAATCCTTAATACCTGAAGAAATTATTAAAGTCGATGAACCTTTAAAACGTTATACATATACTGAAACTGGCGGTAATGCTGATTTCTATTTATCCCCTACTAAAAATGAGCATGTTCAGGCAATTGTGCGTTATGCTCAAGATAAAGATATCCCTGTAACTTATTTAGGAAATGGTTCTAATATCATTATTCGTGAAGGCGGCATTCGCGGAATAGTGATTAGTTTATTATCACTTGATCATATTAATGTTTCAGACAATGTGATTATTGCTGGCAGTGGTGCGGCTATTATTGATGTGTCACGTGCTGCAAGAGACCACGTGCTAACTGGATTGGAATTTGCTTGTGGCATTCCTGGTTCAGTTGGTGGCGCTGTTTATATGAACGCAGGCGCTTACGGTGGCGAAGTGAAAGATTGTATTGATTACGCTTTATGTGTGAATGAAGATGGCGATTTATTACAACTTACTAATCAAGAATTAGAATTAGATTATCGTAATAGTATCGTTCAAAAGAAACACCTTGTCGTTCTTGAAGCCGCATTTAGTTTAGCTCCTGGTAACTTAGATGAAATTCAAGCTACTATGGATGATTTAACTGAACGAAGAGAAACTAAACAGCCACTAGAATACCCTTCTTGTGGTAGTGTATTCCAAAGACCTCCTGGTCACTTCGCTGGAAAATTAATCCAAGACTCAGATTTACAAGGTTATCGTATTGGTGGCGTAGAAGTATCAAAAAAACATGCTGGCTTTATGGTTAACGTGGATAATGGTACTGCTACGGATTACGAAGACTTAATCCATCATGTTCAAAACGTTGTAAAAGAAAAATTTGATGTTGAACTTCACCGAGAAGTAAGAATCATCGGCGAACATCCAGAAGAATAATTTATTTTTTAAAGTAAGGAGACGATGTATGATGCCCAATGTTTACGGTTCACTTGTAGATGATGAAACACGTTGTGTGCACTATCATACATTCTTAGATGTCGTAGCCATTAAATTTAAGTGTTGCGATAAATATTATCCTTGCTACCAATGTCATAACGAACATGAATCTCATGACATCAAACGATGGCCGGAAAAAGAATTTCACACCAAGGCCATTATGTGTGGCGTATGTAAACATGAACTGTCCATACATAATTATATGATGACTGAGGTTTGTCCAAATTGTAACGCTCATTTTAATACACGTTGCAAATTCCATTATCATTTATATTTTGAATTATGACAATAAGGCTCAATAGCGCTAAATTCTTAGCACTATTGAGCCTTTTGATAATTATTGTTTAACTTTGTCTAATACTTTATTTAATTCATCGATTTGTTTTATAGTTGTAGATGTTGATCCAGCACTGAAGTACCATAATTTAGGGTCTAATTCGAAAACATTACCAGCTTTAATTGCTTTTACATCTTTAATGACATCATTCGCAAGTGTTTGTTTAGCAGTTGATTTACCGCTTACTACTTGTCCTCTGTCCATTGCTAAAATAATGCCTGGATTTTTAGAAGTAATGTATTCATTGTTGATATTTTGACCATGTGGACTTGCTTTAACATTATCGTCAGCAGGTTTGAATCCTAAAGTATCAAATACTAAATCTCCAAATCTTCCACCTGGACCAAATGTTGATAATTCACCTTCATTAACTAATAGATACATTGTTTTTTCATTTACTTTTTCAGTTTTCGCTTTTGTATCAGCTATTTTTTTATCTAATTCTTCATTTAAAGCTTTTGCTTTATCTTCTTTATCATAAATTTTTCCTAAATTAGTTGTAACCTGTTTCATGTCTTTAAGATAATTTTTCTCGCTTGAACCTACATAAACGATTTTAGCATCTGGTGCTGCTTTTTTAAGCTCGTCTAAATTCTTTTGAGTAGCGGTTCTACCAGAAATGTAGATAACATCCGGTTTAGCTGCTGCTACTTTATCAAAGTTAATTTGCATTAAATTACCAGTATTAACATATTTATCATCTTTAAATTCATCTAAGAATTTAGGTAATGCTTTATTTTGCTCGCCTTTAGGTAAACCTACAATTTGAGATTCAACGCCAAATGCTTTTAACACATCCACTGCTCCGTAATCAAAAACGATGGCTTTTTTAGGATTTTTTGGTACGTCTACAGTATTGCTAATTTTTTTAGCGTCACTACCATCTTTTTTCTCACCACGTAAATTATAATTATTTTCAATTTTTACTGTATCACTAGCAGTGTTCTTTTTTGAATCATTGTTTTTATTGTCTGAACCTTTGCCACATGCTGTTAACACTAAGACAAGACTCAATAATATAAATAAAATGGATTTCTTCATAGATGCCAAACTCCTTCGATGTATATTAATGATAATGATTATCAATATCATTAAATT
>NZ_PPRC01000015.1 GCF_002902565.1 Staphylococcus petrasii
CCCCCCATCGATTAAAACGATGTTAGGTGGTACAGGAATATCAACCTGTTATCCATCGCCTACGCCTGTCGGCCTCAGCTTAGGACCCGACTAACCCAGAGCGGACGAGCCTTCCTCTGGAAACCTTAGTCAATCGGTGGACGGGATTCTCACCCGTCTTTCGCTACTCACACCGGCATTCTCACTTCTAAGCGCTCCACATGTCCTTGCGATCATGCTTCAACGCCCTTAGAACGCTCTCCTACCATTGTCCAAAGGACAATCCACAGCTTCGGTAATATGTTTAGCCCCGGTACATTTTCGGCGCAGTGTCACTCGACTAGTGAGCTATTACGCACTCTTTAAATGATGGCTGCTTCTAAGCCAACATCCTAGTTGTCTGGGCAACGCCACATCCTTTTCCACTTAACATATATTTTGGGACCTTAGCTGGTGGTCTGGGCTGTTTCCCTTTCGAACACGGACCTTATCACCCATGTTCTGACTCCCAAGTTAAATTAATTGGCATTCGGAGTTTGTCTGAATTCGGTAACCCGAGAGGGGCCCCTCGTCCAAACAGTGCTCTACCTCCAATAATCATCACTTGAGGCTAGCCCTAAAGCTATTTCGGAGAGAACCAGCTATCTCCAAGTTCGATTGGAATTTCTCCGCTACCCACAGTTCATCCGCTCACTTTTCAACGTAAGTCGGTTCGGTCCTCCATTCAGTGTTACCTGAACTTCAACCTGACCATGGGTAGATCACCTGGTTTCGGGTCTACGACCAAATACTAAACGCCCTATTCAGACTCGCTTTCGCTACGGCTCCACATTTCCTGCTTAACCTTGCATCAGATCGTAACTCGCCGGTTCATTCTACAAAAGGCACGCCATCACCCATTAACGGGCTCTGACTACTTGTAAGCACACGGTTTCAAGTTCTCTTTCACTCCCCTTCCGGGGTACTTTTCACCTTTCCCTCACGGTACTGGTTCACTATCGGTCACTAGAGAGTATTTAGCCTTAGGAGATGGTCCTCCCAGATTCCGACGGAATTTCACGTGCTCCGTCGTACTCAGGATCCACTCAAGAGAGAATACGTTTTCAACTACAGGATTATTACCTTCTTTGATTCAACTTTCCAGATGATTCGTCTAACATATTCCTTTGTAACTCCGTATAGAGTGTCCTACAACCCCAATAAGCAAGCTTATTGGTTTGGGCTCTTCCCGTTTCGCTCGCCGCTACTCAGGGAATCGAATTTTCTTTCTCTTCCTCCGGGTACTAAGATGTTTCAGTTCTCCGGGTCTGCCTTCTGACAAGCTATGAATTCACTTGTCGATAACACGACATAACTCGTGCTGGGTTCCCCCATTCGGAAATCTCTGGATCAACGCTTACTTACAGCTACCCAAAGCATATCGTCGTTAGTAACGTCCTTCGTCGGCTTCTAGTGCCAAGGCATCCACCGTGCGCCCTTAATAACTTAATCTAATATAGTTATTAATCTGTGAGTGTTCTT
>NZ_PPRC01000016.1 GCF_002902565.1 Staphylococcus petrasii
GTCCAATGATACCATCATGCAACTCACTCATAATTATCTAGTTTAAAAATGATGAGAATAATTCTACTTATTGCTTATATTTTATATTCTCAAATCACTTATTTAAAATTAAAAATCCTAATGATTTCTTATTCCAAATTAATTCGATAGAAGTAGTGTGATAAAATGAAAAAATTCTTATTAATAATAGTAGTTGGAAGCGCACTTTTAACAGGTGGCGCGCTTTATGATGGTGTAGATAATCAAGATATGACAGAACCGACTATTCACTTTTGGCAAAGCAATCCAATGAAATTTAATACTTATGTTAAAGGACAGTGTACGTATTATGCCTTCGACCGTATTCGCCAAAACGGGAATATGATTAATAATGAATGGGGCGATGCTAAGGAGTGGGCATCTAAAGCTGAAGATGAAGGTTACAAAGTAGATGAACATCCAAAACCTGGTTCAATATTACAAACCTCTGAAGGGGATCATGGTCATGTCGCTTATGTGGAAAAAGTAAATGATAATGGTTCACTTACGGTATCTGATATGAACTATAAAAAACCTTATGAAGTAACAACAAGACACATTGGTACTTATGAAGTAAAAGATTATAATTACATTCATCCTAAAAATAATGCTAAAGCGTAATTGATGATAAAAATTTAAATCATTTGAGATTGTAACTGTAGCTTTTTTTATAAAGTCTATTAAGCTATAATGTAGAGTGTTGTCAAAGCATTGAGGTGTGAATGGAGGCACGTGAATGAAAAAGAAATATTATATTGGTATTTCACTTATAATAGCGATTGCTATTTTAGTTATTGACCAATTAACGAAACGCATAATCGCGACGACGATGAATATTGGTGATTCTTATGAAGTAATTCCCAATTTCTTAAATATAACGTCTCATAGAAATAATGGTGCAGCATGGGGGATTTTAAGTGGTAAGATGGGATTCTTTTACATTATTACGCTTATTATTTTAGTGGTGCTCGTATTATTTTATATTAAAGAAGCAAAGTATAATTTATTTATGCAAGTAGCGATTAGTTTATTATTTGCTGGGGCATTAGGTAACTTTATTGATCGTTTATTTAATGGTGAGGTAGTAGACTTTATTGATACAAATATTTTTGGTTACGCTTTTCCAATATTTAACGTAGCGGATTCAAGTTTAACTATTGGCGTATTATTAGTCATCATTGCTTTAATCAAAGATGCGACATCAAAAGGATAGGAGGTTATAATTTGGAAACATATGAGTATAAGATAGATAATAATGAACTCGTTGGGCAACGAATTGATAAATTACTTTCTGATTTCAATGGAGAATGGTCTCGAAGCCAAATTCAAGATTGGATTAAAGAAGAACTTGTGACAGTTAATGGCAAAGTCGTTAAATCAAATTATAAAGTTAAAATGAATGATGATATAGTTGTGACTGAAAAAGAAGTCGTTGAAGCGGATATACAACCTGAGAATTTAAACTTAGATATCTATTATGAAGATGAAGATGTAGCTATTGTATATAAACCTAAAGGCATGGTAGTTCATCCATCACCAGGTCATTATACAGGCACGTTAGTTAATGGATTAATGTTTCAAATCAAAGATTTATCAGGTATTAATGGAGAAATTCGTCCAGGTATTGTACACCGAATTGATAAAGATACGTCAGGTTTATTAATGGTTGCAAAAAATGATATTGCCCATCGTGGACTAGTGGAACAACTTATGGATAAAACAGTTAAACGTAAATATACAGCGTTAGTTCATGGCAATATTCCACATGATTATGGCACAATTGATGCACCTATTGGTCGTAATGAAAAAGATCGCCAATCTATGGATGTAGTCGATAATGGTAAAGATGCTGTAACACATTTTAATGTATTAGAGCATTTTAATGATTACACATTAATTGAATGTCAGTTAGAAACAGGACGTACACACCAAATTCGTGTGCATATGAAATATATAGGTTTCCCATTAGTTGGCGACCCTAAATATGGTCCTAGAAAAACACTTGATATCGGTGGTCAAGCATTACATGCAGGTGTCATTGGTTTCGAACATCCAGTGACACATGAATACATTGAACGCCAAGCCGACTTACCACAAGAATTTAAAGATTTATTAGAAGAAATTCGCTTAAGAGAAGCATAATATTGAAAAGACTTGGACTTAAAGTTCTTGAATAAGTACAAGAGACAATTTCTATTGCAATAATATAGAAATTGTCTTTTTTTAATTATTATGATTTTATTTCGCTTGGGAGCTTTTTGTTCTGATATGAATATTAATGAATGTAAGTAGTTCTAAGATGAATAACGAATGACGTTGTGTGACTCCCGAAGGAACAGTGTTTTGATGAACCTAAGTGCTAAAGCACTTAGGTAAGAAATTCTAGAGATGAACTACGAGTGTTGTTGCGCGACTCTTGGCGTTTTTTTATATTGAACACAAGTGCAAGTGCACTTGTGTAAGGCGTTCTAAGATAGATAACGAAACGTAGTTGCGTAGACTCCTAGGGGAGCAGTGCCAGTCGAAGACTACAGGCTGAGACGGCACCCCTGGAAAGCTTAGCAACTTAAGTGAGTGGCTGTCTATCTAAGAACTATGTTTTTGAAATTTTTTCAGTTTAAAAATGTATCTTTTTTAAATTTTGCATTGACTTATTTTCAAAAAAGCATTAAGCTAATAACAGTTCAAATAAGAAAACGTTATGTCTTTAAGTGAAAGTCCAGAGAGGCTTCAAAGACAGAGAGAATAATTATATACTAAATTAAAACATAGCATCGATATTAGGTCGGTATGTTTTATTAAGTGGAACTTTTAATATGTAATCACGTAAGTATTACATGTTTGTATATAAATAAACCCTCGTGTCTTTGATTAAAGGCATGAGGGTTTTTATATTTTAAGAGGTGAGATAATGTCAGAACGTATCATTATGGATGATGCTGCAATTCAAAGAACAGTCACACGCATTGCGCATGAAATTCTTGAATACAATAAAGGTACTGAAAACCTTGTATTACTCGGAATTAAAACAAGAGGCGAATTCTTAGCACGACGCATTCAAAATAAAATTAACCAAATTGAGCAAAAAAGCGTTCCAACCGGTACGATTGACATTACGCATTTCAGAGATGATATCGAAATCGCAAATAAACAAATTACTAAAGAAGCTATCGATATTGATGCGGATATCACAGATAAAGTTGTCATCATTATCGACGATGTCCTTTACACGGGACGTACAGTCAGAGCTTCATTAGATGCAATACTATTACATTCTCGACCAAATAAGATTGGCTTAGCGGCACTCGTTGATCGAGGGCACCGTGAATTGCCAATTAGAGCAGATTTTGTAGGAAAAAATATTCCAACTGCTAAAAATGAAGCCGTTTCAGTTTATTTAGATGAAAAGGATTCACGTAACGCAGTAGTAATTGAATAAAGACCTTTTAAATCAGTACGAGAGACTGAAAAAGGTGAAGTATTTAATGGTGAGTATGTAAATCGATAATATAAAATAGTAAATCAAATTATCCTTATACTCACTGCAATTAAATACTTTATCACGTACTTAATAGATAATTACGTTCCAATCCATATTATCTATTATGACGAGTACAATTTTTTTAGTCTCTTTACATCCACAATGTAAAGAGACTTTTTTTATAGAAAGGAAGAAAAAAAGATGGAAAATGATCAAATGTTTGAACGCACCGTCAAACCGGTGTTAGATGTGAAAGATAAACCGAAACCTTCGCAATGGGCATTACTTAGTTTACAACATTTATTTGCCATGTTTGGTTCAACGGTATTAGTACCGTTCCTAACAGGTTTGCCAATCTCGGCGGCATTGCTAGCTTCAGGAATAGGAACGTTACTTTACATCCTAATAACAAAAGCGAAAATTCCAGCGTATCTTGGTTCAAGCTTTGCATTTATTACGCCTATCATCACAGGATTAAGCACACATAGCTTAGGTGATATGTTAGTCGCTTTATTTGCTAGTGGTGTGATGTACATCATCATTGGTATTTTAATCAAAATCAGTGGTACAGGTTGGTTAATGCATTTGTTACCACCAGTAGTAGTAGGGCCAGTTATTATGGTTATCGGCTTGAGTTTAGCGCCTACAGCAGTAAACATGGCGATGTTTGAGAACTCAGGTGAGATGAAAGGCTACAACTTAAGTTACTTAGTCGTTGCCTTAATCACATTATTAGTAACGATTATCGTACAAGGTTTCTCTAAAGGTTTCTTATCACTTATCCCAGTGCTTATCGGTATTATAGTAGGTTACATTGTAGCTATCTTTATGGGAATTGTTAATTTCGCACCTATCGCAAAAGCAAGCTGGATTGATTTCCCACACATCTACTTACCGTTTAAAGATTATGTTCCATCTATACACATAGGATTAATCTTGGTAATGTTACCAATCGTGTTTGTAACGGTAAGTGAACACATTGGACACCAAATGGTTATTAACAAAATCGTAGGACGTAACTTCTTTGAAGATCCAGGTCTACACCGCTCAATCATTGGTGACGGGGTATCAACAATGTTCGCAAGTATCATCGGTGGACCACCAAGTACAACATATGGTGAGAACATCGGCGTGTTAGCCATCACAAGAATTTACAGTATTTATGTCATTGGAGGCGCAGCAGTCATTGCGATTGTGCTTTCGTTTATCGGTAAATTCTCAGCCCTTGTTTCATCAATACCTACACCAGTCATGGGTGGCGTTTCCATCTTACTCTTCGGTATTATCGCCGCAAGTGGTTTAAGAATGTTAGTTGAAAGTAACATTGATTTCTCGAGCAACCGTAACTTAGTTATCGCGTCAGTTGTCTTAGTAGTTGGTATTGGTAACTTACTTATCAACTTAAAAGGACTTGGCATTAATCTTCAAATTGAAGGTATGGCATTAGCAGCACTTTCAGGTATTATCTTAAATTTAATTTTGCCAAAAGAAAAAGAAGAACCAAAACACTAATTTAAATAGATTATTTATCAGGAGGCGCTTTATGAAAAACTTATTATCTATGGAACACTTATCAAACGAGGACATTTACGATTTAATTCAAACAGCTATCGCTTATAAATCAGGAGAACAAGCATTACCACAATACGAAGGTCAGTTCGTATCAAACTTATTCTTTGAAAATTCTACACGTACAAAATGTAGTTTCGAAGTTGCAGAACAAAAACTTGGCTTGAAAGAAGTTAACTTTGAAACAAGTACTTCTTCTGTACAAAAAGGCGAATCACTTTACGATACATGTAAAACGTTAGAAAGCATCGGCGTGGACTTATTAGTTATTAGACATTCACAAAATGCATATTACGAAGAATTAGAGAACCTTAACATTCCGATTGCGAATGCGGGAGACGGAAGTGGTCAGCACCCCACACAAAGCTTATTAGACATCATGACAATTTATGAAGAATATGGTTCATTTGAAGGTTTAAAAGTATTAATTTGTGGTGACATTAAAAACTCACGTGTAGCTAGAAGTAATTACACTAGCTTAACAGCGTTAGGTGCAGAAGTGATGTTCTCAAGTCCAGATGAGTGGGTGGATGACACACTCGATGCGCCATATGTTCAAATTGATGACGTGATTGATCAAGTAGATATAGTGATGTTATTACGTGTGCAACATGAAAGACACGGTATAACAGGTGAAGCGAATTTTGAAGCGAATGAATACCATGAGAAATATGGTTTAACGACAGAACGTTATGACAAATTAAAAGATAATGCTATTGTAATGCATCCAGCACCAGTTAACAGAGGTGTGGAAATTGACTCAGAATTAGTTGAAGCACCTAAAGCACGTATCTTTAAACAAATGACTAACGGCATGTATTTAAGAATGGCAGTTATCAATAAACTATTATCAGGAAAAGGGGAGTAAATAATGAAATTAATCAAAAACGCTCAAATTTTAGATAACGGTGAACTGAAACAAGTTTCAATATTAATTGATGGACAACACATCAAAGAAATTAGCAACTCAATTGAAGTAAACGACGATGTTGAAGTAATTGATGCACAAGGCCAATTCGTGGCACCTGGATTTGTAGACGTACACGTACATTTACGTGAACCAGGCGGCGAACATAAAGAAACAATTGAAACAGGTACAAAAGCGGCAGCTCGTGGTGGTTTCACTACAGTATGTCCTATGCCTAATACGCGTCCTGTACCAGATTCAGTTGAAAACATGGGCCGTTTAAATGAACTTATTAAAGAAAATGCTCAAGTACGTGTATTACCATATGCTTCAATTACAGTACGTGAAGCAGGTAAAGAACATGTAGATTTTGAAGCTTTAGCTAAAGAGGGCGCTTTCGCTTTCACTGATGATGGTGTAGGTGTACAAGAAGCCGCTATGATGTATGAAGCAATGCAACAAGCTGCTAAAGTGAATAAAGCTGTGGTAGCACACTGTGAAGATAACAGTTTAATCTACGGTGGTGCGATGCATCAAGGTAAACGTAGTGAAGAATTAGGCATTCCTGGTATCCCTAATATTTGTGAAGCAGTACAAATTGCTAGAGACGTATTATTAGCAGAAGCTGCAGATTGTCATTACCATGTATGTCACGTTTCTACTAAAGAAAGTGTTAGAGCAATCCGTGACGCTAAAGCAGCAGGCATTCATGTTACTGCAGAAGTAACACCACATCACTTATTATTAACAGAAGATGATGTGCCAGGGGATGACGCCATTTTCAAAATGAATCCACCTTTAAGAAGCAAAGAAGACAGAGAAGCATTATTAGAAGGCTTATTAGATGGTACGATCGATTGTATCGCAACAGACCATGCGCCTCATGCTAAAGAGGAGAAAGCACAACCGATGACGAAAGCACCATTCGGTATTGTGGGTAGTGAAACAGCATTCCCATTATTATACACACACTTTGTGAAAAATGGAGACTGGACACTTCAACAATTAGTGGATTATTTAACAATTAAACCTGCTGAAACATTTGATTTACCGTATGGCAGATTAGAAGAAGGAAGCTTTGCTGACTTAACAATCATTAACTTAGATGAGGAACGCGAAATCAGAGGCGAAGATTTCTTATCTAAAGCGGATAACACACCATTCATTGGATACAAAGTATATGGTAATCCAGTATTAACAATGGTTGAAGGCGAAGTTAAATTTAAGGAGGATAAGTAAGATGCTTGAACGACGTTATCTTGTATTAGAAGATGGGACATTTTATGAAGGCTATAAATTAGGATCAGATGAATTATCTATCGGTGAAATTGTGTTCAACACTGCAATGACAGGTTACCAAGAAACAATTTCTGACCCATCTTATACTGGTCAAATCGTGACCTTTACCTACCCATTAATTGGAAATTACGGGATTAATAGAGATGATTTCGAATCATTAACACCTACATTAAATGGTGTAGTAGTGAAAGAAGCAAGTACTCACCCAAGTAATTTTAGAAAACAAAAAACATTACATGAAGTACTTGAACAATACAAGATTCCAGGAATTTCAGGCGTTGATACACGCAGTATTACACGTAAAATCAGACAACATGGTGTATTAAAAGCTGGATTCACTGATAATAAAGAAGAAATTGAACAATTAATTGAAAACTTAAAAACTGCAGAGTTACCTCGCGATGAAGTGACTACAGTTTCAACTAAAACACCATATGTTTCAACAGGTTCAGACTTAAGCGTTGTATTATTAGACTTTGGTAAGAAACAAAACATTGTGCGTGAATTAAATTCAAGAGGTTGTAACGTAACTGTTGTACCATACGATACATCAGCAGAAGAAATCTTAGCGATGTCTCCAGACGGTGTAATGTTATCAAACGGCCCTGGGGATCCAGATGAAGTAGATGTGGCATTAGATATGATTAACGGTATCTTAGGTAAAATTCCATTCTTCGGTATTTGCTTAGGACATCAATTATTCGCATTATCTCAAGGTGCTACATCATTCAAGATGAAATTTGGTCACCGAGGTGCGAACCATCCGGTTAAAGACTTACGTACAGGTAAAGTAGATATTACTAGCCAAAACCATGGTTATGCGATTGATAAAGACTCATTAGCGAATACAGATTTAGAAGTTACGCATATCGCATTAAATGATGGCACAGTAGAAGGTTTAAGACACAAAACATTACCTGCGTTCTCAGTACAATATCACCCAGAAGCAAGACCAGGCCCAAGTGATTCAAATTATTTATTCGATGAATTTATGACGATGATGAAAGAATTTAAAGAAAAGGAGCAAACAGTAAATGCCTAAACGTGACGATATTCAAACCATTCTAGTAATTGGATCAGGTCCAATCATAATAGGACAAGCTGCAGAATTTGATTATGCAGGTACACAAGCGTGTTTAGCGCTTAAAGAAGAAGGATACCGTGTTATCTTAGTTAACTCGAATCCTGCAACAATTATGACAGATAAAGAAATTGCAGATAAAGTTTATATCGAACCGTTAACACATGATTTTATTGCTCGTATTATCCGTAAAGAACAACCTGATGCATTGCTACCAACACTAGGTGGTCAAACTGGTTTAAACATGGCGATTCAATTACATGATAGCGGTGTATTAGAAGCAAATAATGTAAAACTATTAGGTACTGAACTTGAATCAATTCAACAAGCAGAAGACAGAGAATTGTTTAGATCATTAATGAATGACTTAGATGTTCCTGTACCTGAAAGTGATATCGTAAATACGGTAGAACAAGCTTTTGCTTTCAAAGAACAAGTAGGTTACCCATTAATTGTACGCCCAGCATTCACTATGGGTGGTACTGGTGGCGGTATCTGTCACAACGATGAAGAGTTGAAAGAAGTAGTAAGTAATGGTTTACATTATAGTCCTGCTACACAATGTTTAATTGAAAAATCAATCGCAGGTTATAAAGAAATCGAATACGAAGTAATGCGTGATAAAAATGATAACGCGATTGTAGTATGTAATATGGAAAACATCGACCCAGTCGGTATCCATACTGGTGACTCAATTGTAGTGGCACCAAGCCAAACGCTATCTGATGTTGAATATCAAATGTTACGTGATGTATCACTTAAAGTCATCAGAGCTTTAGGAATTGAAGGTGGATGTAACGTTCAATTAGCTTTAGATCCACACTCTTTAAATTACTACATTATCGAAGTAAACCCACGTGTATCACGTTCATCAGCACTTGCGTCTAAAGCAACTGGTTATCCAATCGCTAAACTAGCGGCTAAAATCGCAGTAGGATTAACGTTAGATGAAATGTTAAATCCAGTAACTGGTACATCTTATGCTGCCTTCGAACCAGCGTTAGACTACGTTATTTCTAAGATTCCTCGTTTCCCATTTGATAAATTTGAAAAAGGTGAACGAGAACTGGGTACGCAAATGAAAGCTACCGGTGAAGTTATGGCTATTGGACGTACATATGAAGAATCGTTATTGAAAGCCATCCGTTCATTAGAATACGGTGTACATCATTTAGGTTTACCAAACGGTGAAAGTTTCGACTTAGACTATATTAAAGAACGTATTGGTCATCAAGATGATGAACGCTTATTCTTCATCGGTGAAGCCATTCGTCGTGGTACAACATTAGAAGAAATTCATAACATGACTCAAATCGATTATTTCTTCTTAAATAAATTCCAAAATATCATTAACATTGAACATGAATTAAAAAAACATCCTGGCGATTTAGAATACCTTAAATATGCTAAAGACTATGGCTTCAGTGATAAAGTTATCGCTCACCGCTTTGGTATGACAGAAGAAGAAGTATATCAATTACGCCAAGACAACAATATCAAGCCAGTATATAAAATGGTAGATACATGTGCAGCAGAATTCGAATCTACTACACCATATTATTACGGTACGTATGAAACTGAAAATGAATCAATTGTTACAGATAAAGAAAAAATCTTAGTACTTGGTTCAGGTCCAATCCGTATCGGCCAAGGGGTAGAATTTGACTATGCTACTGTACATGCTGTATGGGCTATCCAAAATGCTGGATACGAAGCAATTATCGTGAATAATAACCCTGAAACAGTTTCAACAGACTTTTCAATTTCAGATAAATTATACTTCGAACCATTAACTGAAGAAGATGTAATGAACATCATTAATTTAGAACAACCTAAAGGTGTGGTTGTGCAATTCGGTGGTCAAACAGCGATTAACTTAGCTGATAAGTTAGCGAAACATGGTGTTCAAATCTTAGGTACGACATTAGAAGACTTAAACCGTGCAGAAGATAGAAAAGAGTTCGAAGCATTATTACGTAAGATCGATGTGCCACAACCTAAAGGTAAGACAGCAACTTCTCCTAAGGAAGCGCTTGAAAATGCCCGCGAAATTGGCTATCCAGTTGTAGTTCGCCCATCATATGTTTTAGGCGGACGTGCAATGGAAATCGTAAATAGCGATGCTGAATTAGAAAACTATATGGAACAAGCGGTTAAAGCAAGTCCAGAACATCCGGTATTAGTGGATAGATATTTAACAGGTAAAGAAATCGAAGTAGACGCGATTTCAGACGGTGAAACAGTGATCATCCCTGGTATCATGGAACATATCGAACGTGCTGGTGTGCATAGTGGTGACTCAATCGCAGTGTATCCACCACAAACATTAAGCCAAGAAGATATCGATACGCTAGAAGATTACACAATCAAATTGGCCAAAGGTTTAAACATCATTGGTTTAATTAATATCCAATTTGTTATCGCACATGATGGTGTTTATGTATTAGAAGTGAACCCACGTGCCAGCCGTACAGTGCCATTCTTAAGTAAAATCACTGATATTCAAATGGCTCAATTAGCGATGCAAGCGATTATGGGTACTAAGTTGAAAGATTTAGGTTATAAACAAGGAGTTCAACCATACTCAGAAGGCGTATATGTTAAAGCACCAGTATTCAGCTTTAATAAGTTGAAAAATGTAGACGTAACGCTTGGACCTGAAATGAAATCTACCGGTGAAGTTATGGGTAAAGACATGACATTAGAAAAAGCTTTATATAAAGGCTTAACTGGTAGTGGGGTTGAAGTTAAAGATCACGGTACTGTATTAATGACAGTTAGCGATAAAGATAAAGAAGAAATCGTAAAAATAGCACATCGCTTAAATGAAGTAGGCTATAAAATCTTAGCAACAGAAGGTACAGCTGAAAAATTAAAAGAACATCACATCCCAGTTGAAGTCGTAGGTAAAATCGGTGGAGAAGATGATTTACTAACACGTATTCAAAACGGAGAAGTACAAATTGTGATTAATACAATGACAAAAGGTAAAGAAGTAGAAAGAGATGGTTTCCAAATCCGTCGTACTACTGTAGAAAACGGTGTACCTTGCTTAACTTCATTAGATACAGCAAGCGCATTAACAAATGTTATTGAAAGCATGACATTCACAATGAGAAATATGTAAATAATCAATAAGATAAGAACGACAGAGTAGAATAAGTCATTGAGCTTACACTGCTCTCGTCGTTCATTTTCAAAAGGAGCTTTTAAATGAAAGATTTACCAATTATCGCTTTAGATTTCGAATCTGCAGATAAAGTAAACACATTTCTTGATCAATTTGATGAACCACTGTTTGTGAAGATTGGTATGGAATTATTTTACCAAGCAGGGCCAGATTTAATTAAAACGATTAAATCACGTGGACATGATATCTTTCTAGACCTTAAATTGCATGATATTCCTAATACAGTGGAAAAAGCAATGGAAGGCTTAGGTAAACTTGATGTAGATTTAGTTAATGTGCATGCTGCTGGGGGTACACAAATGATGGAAGCAGCTGTACGCGGTTTACGTAAATATAGTAAAGATACAAAGATTATAGCGGTAACTCAATTAACTTCTACTACTGAAGAAATGTTGCATAATGAACAAAATATTCAAACGACAATTGAAGAAGCCGTATTGAATTATGCGAAATTAACACAGAAAGCTGGACTCGATGGTGTGGTATGTTCACCACTAGAAGCGGAATTATTAACAAATGAGTTAGGTTCAGACTTTTTAAAAGTAACACCAGGGATCAGACCACAAGGGGCAGCGGTTAATGATCAAAAAAGGATTACTACACCAGAAGATGCTAAACAATTAGGGGCAACACATATTGTAGTTGGACGTCCAATTACGCAAAGTCAAAATCCAGTAGAAAGTTATAAAAATATTAAAGAAAGTTGGTTAGGTTAATATGGCAAAAAACATTGCGAAATCATTATTAGATATTGAAGCAGTTACATTATCACCAAACGATTTATATACGTGGAGTTCTGGTATTAAATCACCTATCTATTGCGATAACCGTGTGACATTAGGTTATCCTGAAGTGCGTGAAGCAATTCGCGATGGCTTAAGCCAATTAATCACTGATAAATTTGATGGCGTTGAGATTGTTTCAGGTACTGCAACAGCTGGTATTCCTCATGCCGCTTATATCTCTGAAAAATTAAATTTACCAATGAACTATGTACGTTCTAAAAGTAAAAGTCATGGTAAACAAAATCAAATCGAAGGTGCTCAAAGTAAAGGTAAAAAAGTAGTAGTAGTGGAAGATTTAATTTCAACAGGTGGATCATCAATTACAGCAGTAGAAGCTTTACAAGAAGCAGGCGCTGAAGTAGTAGGTGTAGTAGCTATTTTCACATATGGTTTAGCTAAAGCAGACAAAATGTTTAAAGATATTGGTGTACCTTTCTATACATTAAGTAACTATAATGAATTGATCGAAGTAGCTCGTGAAGAAGGTCAAATTTCTGAAGAAGATATTCAAACATTAGTTGATTGGAGAGACAACTTATAATAAGCTATGTCTAAAGGGGGTAGTGGATAGTGACTACTGAAAAAGAGAAAAATCATTTTTATACTAAGATGAAACATGTAAATGATTTTTTATATAGTGAACATAATTTTAAAACCCCAGACCATACACTAACGATTGATGAAAGTATCGAAAGCATCAAGAATGAAAGTAAAACCACAAACATGGAAGCTTTCGAACATACAATTGACTTTTTCAAAAAAGCAAAAGAAAAGTTACGCCAAAAAGGCGAAATTTAAAAGACAAAATGGTACATATTACGACAATTGTTTGTAATCAGACATAGTCGTATATGTACCATTTTTTTATAAAAGAAAATAACGCCACTGAGCGCGTCCTCTCATGGCGTTTAAATGTATCCAACTCATAATATTAACGAATAAAAATTTTAATTAAAACCCAGCCTATTAATAACACAATAAACATAGATAATAGGGGAATAAGAAAATGCATCATTGTGAAAAGCCTCCAATTTAACTTTACTTAATTGTAACGATAATACAAAATAAGTCAAAAAATTAAGTTTTAGAAAGTATCTGGTTGGAATGGAAATTTTGTTAAATTGTTAATGAATAGTTTAAAATAATAATGAGAACATAAAGAAAAACGTAGGGGGATTATCATGGAAATACCTAAAATAACAACATTTTTAATGTTTAATAATCAAGCTGAAGAAGCGATTAATTTATATACAAGCTTATTTGAAAATAGTGAAATTCTAACTATGGTGAAATATGGCGAAGAAGGTCCAGGCGTGCCAGGTACCGTGCAACATTCTATTTTCACATTGAATGGTCAAGTATTTATGGCTATTGATGCTGATAACGGTGAAGAGCTACCTATGAATCCATCAATTTCACTATATATCACTGTAGATAATGCGATGGAAATGGAACGCTTATTTAGCGGATTGAAAAAAGAAGGCGCTATTTTAATGCCTAAAACAGCAATGCCACCATTTAGAGAATTCGCTTGGGTACAAGATAAATTTGGCGTAAGCTTCCAACTTGCACTACCAGAAAAATAAAATATTCAATTGATAAATAGTAAAATGCCATCACTTTTAATAGTTTGAAGTGATGGCATTTTTATTATTTTTGTTTCATACTTTGAATTTTATCGTAATCAGGCGTAGCAAAAAGTGTTTTTTGATTATCATATGTGACAAAACCTGGTTTCGCACCTGAAGGTTTATGAACATTTCGAATTTCAGTATAATCCACTGGTATTTGTCCAGAATTACCTGCTTTAGAGAAGTAACCCGCTATCATTGCTGCTTCTTTAATCGTTTGCTCACTAGGCGCATTATTTAAAATCACCACATGTGATCCTGGAATATCTTTCGTATGGAACCAAATATGAGATTTCTGCGCTTTACGATTAGTTAAATAATCATTTTGCTTATTATTTTTACCAACTAATATCGTATCTCCATCGGTTGAAAGATACGTTTGAAGTTGAATCTTTTCATTTTTCTTCTTCTTAACATTTTTACGTTGCTTCATAAAGCCTTGTTCAGCTAATTCATCTCTAATATCATCGATCTCATTTACTGTAATATGTTCTAGTTGTTGTTCAATATTAGCGAAGTAATCAATATTTTCACGCGTTAATTTAATCTGATGATCAAGTTCTCGTTCACGTGTTTTCATACGGTTATACTGCTTGTAATAATATTGCGCATTTACAGAAGGAGACTTCGTTGGATTTAAAGGAATCGTCACTTCTTCATTAGTATAATAATTCAGCGCAGTGACAGACTCATCACCTTGTTTAATACGGTAAATATTTGCCGTAATGAGCTCCCCGTATAATTGTTGCGTATCTTTATCTTTCGCACCTTCATATTCCTCAATCAATTTGTTTAACTTATGTTGTTGCTTTTGAAGTTGCTGTTGAACAAAGCGCACTAAATCATTTGCACGTTGTTTTACTCTTTCTCGTTCACCACGCGCATCATAGAAACGATCTAACAATTCATGTAATGAATCATATATCACGGCATCATCTTGGAATTGTTTAAGTTTCATAAAGTAGAAATCTTCTTTACCTGTCTCATGATTTTTATGGAAAATGGGTACAGGTTCCTGGCGTGTTTGTTCCATTACTTCATCAAATGCTTTAGGTAATGTGTCAGAAGTCATAAATTGATAACGATCGACAATTTCATTTGTAATTAAAGGACTAAACCCTTCAAATGTAGTTAATAATTGTTTCGCAATTTTACCACTATTAAAATCAATATGTTTTAACGCTTCTTGACCATCCATTTCAAATGGATTGATTTTATTTTGCGTAGGAGGGGCTTCATATTGGAAGCCAGGCATTACTGTACGATATTGGTTAGTATTAGGTGTTAAATGTTTAAATCCTTCAATAATTTTATAATTATCATCTACTAAAATAAGGTTACTGTGTTTACCCATTATTTCAAGAATAACAGTACGATAAATCGTATCTCCAATTTCATCTTTACTTTCGACGTCAATTTCTACACGACGGTCATTCCCAATTTGACGTATTGCTTTCACAATGCCACCTTCTAAATGTTTACGGAAGACACGTGCGAACATAGGTGGTTCAAATGGATTATCGTATTTTTTATTAGTTAAGTGCATTCTTGAAAAGCTTGGATGTATTGATAATAGTAAATGATGGTTTTTACGATTTTGTCGAACAATCATAATTATTGTGTCATTTTCTGGTTGATTAATTTTATGAATTCTACCAGAAACTAGAAATTGTAGTGAGTCTACCATTTTTTTAGTAAATAAGCCATCGTATGCCATAATTAATTTCCACCTTCAATTTTTTCATTCATTATATTGTAACATGGCAAAATCATAGCGTCATGATTTAAGTTTGTCGTTCGGACTCTATACAATTCATTCCTCAATGTGATATTATATTTAAATAATAGAAGAATAGCTTAGAGAGGTCGTAAGGCATGGATAATGAAAAAGGATTACTAATCGTTCTTTCAGGTCCTTCAGGAGTAGGCAAAGGAACTGTTCGTAAAGAAATATTTGACGATCCAACTACATCATATAAGTACTCTATCTCAATGACTACACGTGACATGCGCGAAGGAGAAGTCGATGGTGTAGATTACTTTTTTAAAACGAAAGAAGAATTCGAAGCGTTAATTCAGGAAGATCAATTTATTGAATATGCCGAGTATGTAGGAAATTATTATGGAACACCTGTTCAATATGTTAAAGATACTATGGAAGCTGGTCATGACGTATTTTTAGAGATTGAAGTAGAAGGTGCTAAACAAGTAAGAAAGAAATTTCCTGACGCATTATTTATCTTCCTTGCACCGCCAAGCTTAGACCATTTGAGAGAGCGTTTAGTTGGGCGAGGCACTGAATCTGATGAAAAAATCCAAAGCAGAGTCAATGAAGCACGTAAAGAAGTGGAAATGATGAATCTTTACGACTATGTTGTCGTTAATGATGAAGTAGAGTTAGCCAAACAACGTATTCAATCGATTGTTGAAGCGGAGCATTTAAAAAGAGAACGCGTAGAAGCTATATATAGAAAAATGTTATTGGAGGCAAAAAAATAATGTTAAACCCACCTTTAAATCAGTTACAATCAAAAATTAATTCAAAATACTTAATTGCTACGACTGCAGCTAAGCGTGCACGTGAATTAGATGAGAAACCAGAAACAGCTTTATTAAATGGTTATCATTCAGCTAAACCAGTTGGCCAAGCATTAGAAGAAATTGCTAATGGTAAAATTGAACCTGAATATCCAGATGATTTTTACGCATAAGTTTAACGTTTAAATAATTTTAAAATTCACAAGTTAGTATTAATTTATGAGACTATAATAAAAAGATTCGCACACCTTACATTAAATGAGCCATTCATTTTGCTAGGGTGTGTGTTTTTAATTATTCGACTGATTTGTGTATAATTAATTTAATGTAAAAACCTATTTAATAATCGAAAAAAGTAAGGGAGAAAGCCGATTATGAAACACATTCTACTCGCCGTAACAGGTGGTATTGCAGCTTATAAAGCAATTGATTTAACAAGTAAGTTAACGCAAGCAGGTTACGATGTAAGAGTTATGCTTACAGACCATGCTCAAGAATTCGTAACGCCCTTAGCGTTTCAAGCTATTGGTAGAAATCCAGTGTACACGAGTACTTTTAAAGAAGAGAATCCACAAGAAATTCAACATGTGGCACTAGGAGATTGGGCTGATGCAATTATAGTAGCACCAGCTACTGCCAATATTATTGCTAAATTGAGCGTAGGCATTGCAGATGATATGGTCACGTCTACGTTGTTAGCTACTGAAACACCTAAATTTATAGCGCCAGCGATGAATGTGCATATGTATGAGAATCCTCGTACGCAGCGTAATATTGAGGTGCTTAAATCAGATGGCTATCACTTTATTGAGCCTGGTGATGGTTTCTTAGCGTGCGGTTATGTGGCAAAAGGAAGAATGGAAGAACCGTTACAAATTGTAAGTGTTCTTAACGATTATTTTAAACAACAACAACACATTCAACATAGTAGCTTCACTGGTAAGCATGCACTAGTTACAGCGGGACCTACAGTAGAAGTAATTGACCCAGTCCGTTTTGTTTCAAATCGTTCTTCTGGAAAGATGGGATTTGCAATTGCCCAAGCCTTACGTGATCGTGGCGCGCATGTAACATTAGTTACTGGTCCTACTCAATTAGAAGATCCAACTGGGGTAGAGGTTATTCATATTGAAAGCGCAGAAGAAATGTTCCAAGCAGTAACACAACGCTATGACGAACAAGATATTGTAGTGAAAGCAGCGGCAGTGTCAGATTATACGCCTACTCAAGTGCTAGATCATAAGATGAAGAAGCAAGAAGGGGATTTATCAGTCACATTTAAGCGTACTAAAGATATATTAAAATACTTAGGTGAACATAAAACACATCAATATTTAGTGGGATTTGCTGCAGAAACACAAAATATTGAACAATACGCACAAGATAAATTAAAACGCAAAAATGCAGATGTTATTATTTCAAATAATGTAGGAGACCAATCCATTGGTTTCAAATCTGATGATAATGAATTAACGATGCATTTTAAAAATGGTGAGACGCACAATATAAAGAAAGGAAAAAAAGTGCAATTAGCTCAACAAATTTTAGATGAATTAGAAACTAGGTGGCAATAATGATTGCAAAGGTCATTGTAGATGTACCTTCCAAAAGTGTAGATTTTAAGTTTGACTATCTCGTACCTAAAAATTTAGAAGAGTTTATACAAGTTGGTGTTAGAGTTATCGTTCCATTTGGGCCTCGAACAATTCAAGGCTATGTTATGGATATTCAGTCCCAACCAAGTGAAGATATCGACCTTCAAAAGCTAAAAGAAATTAAAGAAGTTCAAGACATACGTCCAGAATTAACGCCTGAATTAATACAATTAAGTGAATGGCTCAGTTATTCTCATGTGTCTAAAAGTATTTCTGTCCTTGAAGCAATGTTACCTAGCGCAATTAAGGCAAAATATACAAAAGTGTTTGAAGTTGTAAAACATAATGACATGGAAGAAGACCTTTTAAAATATTTTGATTCAAAAGGGCATTATAAATATAAAGATGCGCAAAAAAATAACCACTTGCCGGTGCTAAATAATTTACTCAAAGAAGGCATCGTTCAAGAAGTAACATTGTTATCTCAAAACACTAGTAAAAAAATGCAAAGAGCGGTTCGTATTCTTGATGACTATAATCCTGATGAAGTCCTAGCATTGCTTGAAAAATCTATGAAGCAATACGATGTGTATGCTTTCTTGTTAGATGAACAACATAAGACGGTTTTTCTTAAAGATTTAGAAGAAATGGGATTTTCAAAATCTAGTATTGATAGTCTTGTCAAAAAAGGATTTATTGAAAAATATGATGCTGAAGTAGAACGTGATCCATTTGCAGACCGTATTTTTGAAAGAGAAGACAAACGCACATTAACGCAAGAACAAGAAGAGGCTTTTCAACAAATTAAAGCAACTATTGACGAAGAGCGACAACGTACTTTCTTACTACATGGTGTCACGGGTTCAGGAAAGACGGAAGTCTACTTACAAACTATTGAAGAAGTACTTAATAAAGGGCAACAAGCCATGATGTTAGTACCTGAAATTGCCTTAACGCCACAAATGGTTTTACGTTTCAAACGTCGTTTTGGTGATGATGTTGCCGTGCTTCATTCAGGTTTATCAAATGGGGAACGTTATGATGAATGGCAAAAAATTAGAGACGGTAGAGCGCAAGTAAGTGTAGGCGCGCGTTCAAGTATTTTCGCGCCTTTTAAAAATTTAGGCATTATTATTATTGATGAAGAGCATGAATCAACCTACAAACAAGAAGATTATCCACGATACCATGCGCGTGATATTGCTGAATGGCGTAGTCGTTATCATCACTGTCCATTAGTGTTAGGAAGTGCAACGCCAAGTCTTGAATCTTATGCGCGTGCTGAAAAGGATGTATATCAACTTCTAACATTGCCTACTAGGGTGAACCAACAAGCATTACCTTCAATTGATATTATTGATATGCGAGAAGAATTAAGTTCAGGTAACCGTTCTATGTTCTCAAATGAATTACGAGAAGCGATACAAGATCGTTTGAATAAAAATGAACAAATCGTATTATTTTTAAATCGCCGTGGATATGCGTCATTTATGTTATGTCGGGATTGTGGTTATGTTCCTCAATGTCCTCATTGCGATATTTCGCTTACCTACCATAAAACAACGGATCAGTTAAAGTGTCATTATTGTGGTTATCAAGAAACACCGCCTAATATATGTCCTAACTGTGAGAGCCCTCATATTCGCCAAGTAGGTACAGGAACACAGCGTGTAGAAGAAATTTTGCAACAGGAATTTGAAGAAGCACGTATTATTCGTATGGACGTAGATACGACATCGCGTAAAGGTGCTCATGAGAAATTGCTTACTGATTTTGAAAAAGGTAAAGGCGATATTTTGTTAGGCACGCAAATGATTGCGAAGGGCTTAGATTATCCTAATATTACATTGGTAGGCGTACTCAATGCCGATACTATGTTAAATTTACCTGACTTCAGAGCAAGTGAACGAACATACCAATTATTAACCCAAGTGTCAGGCCGAGCTGGACGCCATGAAAAGCCAGGGAAAGTTATTATTCAAACATATAATCCAACACATTATGCTATTGAAGATGTACGACAAAATGATTATCTAACGTTCTATCAAAAAGAAATGGAATTTCGAAAAATAGGAAAATATCCTCCATATTACTTTTTAATTAATTTTACTATTGCGCATAAAAATATGAAAAAAGTGATGGAAGCTTCAAAACACGTTCATCAAGTATTGTTACAACATTTAACCGATAAAGCTTTAGTGCTAGGGCCATCTCCTGCAGCTATAGCGCGTATTAATAATGAACATCGTTTCCAAATTCTTGTTAAATATAAACGTGAGCCAGAGTTGCTTAAAGCATTGCAATACTTAGATGATTATTATCATGAAGCTTATATGAAAGATAAATTATCCTTGAAAATTGATATTAATCCTCAAATAATGATGTGATAAATTGTCGAGTTTTTCTGGTAGATAAAAAACGTCTTAAGGTGTAAAATGTAATTTAAATTAGAGCGTAGAATGACGCTAAAACGCAATGTTTAATTTACCCATTAATTATTTGATGTCATTAAAGCATCTAGAACACACACATCACTGTAAGCACTTGGCATTTTAATAATGGAGGATGACCGCTATGGTTGAAGAAAAATACGTCGGCACCAAAGCATTTGAGGAATTTAAAGAACATGTCGATTCAAGATTTAATCATCTTGATCAAATTTCAAAAGAAACAATAGATAGTAATTACGAAATTTTAAATTGGACCATTCAAAACATGGCGTTACAATTTAAAGAAGAAATTCATAAAAGTTATATGAATGAGATATGCTTTATTATCGTAACATCATTAAGTATCATAGCACTTATACTACCAATTGTTTTGTTTACTATATAATAAGAAAAAAAGTTACGCTACAGAGTTGATGTTCTGTAGCGTAACTTTTTATAAATATTCTACATTACTACGTTACCATTTTCATCGGCAGGTCTGAATAATGTTAAGATTGCACTAATAATAGCGATGATATGTGGAATGCCTGTCCAGAAGAAAGCTAAATGTAAAATGCCTGACATAGTTTTACCAGCATAAAACTTATGGACACCAAAGCTACCTAAAAATACCGCTAAAACGATATAGATAATTTTATTTACTTCCATTTTAATGACACCTCCAATCTTTTTTATATTTAATTCCTTCTCACTTTCTATTTTAATCGTATCAAATTTAAATGCAATTGATAACAATCTATTTAGTATTAATTTCAGTCTAAGGTCGCAATTCAATTTGAATTAAGTTATAATTATATGATGAATTTTTTCAGGAGGAGCATACATTATGGCGATACAAAAATTAGTCCAATCTACGCATCCTGTATTAACTAAAAAAGCACAACCCGTTACACAATTTGATGATGTATTAAAAGATTTACTATTAGATATAGAAGATACACTATATGCTGAAGAAGCCTCTGCATTGAGTGCACCTCAAATAGGGATTAGTAAGCAAGTAGCGATGATTGATATGGAATTGGAAGGTTTATTACAACTTGTAAATCCTATCATTAAATCTGAATCAGAGGAGAAAATTACCGACTTAGAAGGTTCTGTAAATCTACCTGGTGTATATGCGGAAGTAGAACGTAGTAAAATGATTACAGTAGAAGGTAATGACTTAGAAGGAAATAAAATAGAACTGACTGCCTATGATGATGTGGCACGCATGATCTTACACATTGTCGATCAATTAAATGGCATATTATTTACCGAACGTGCTAAGAAAGTATTAACTGAAGAAGAAGTGGAGGCGTATTTTGAAAATGAGTAAAGTAATTTTTATGGGAACACCTGATTTTTCAACAAAAGTATTAGAAATGTTAATAGCAGAGCATGAGGTTATCGCAGTCGTTACTCAACCAGATAGACCAGTTGGACGTAAACGCGTGTTAACACCACCACCAGTTAAAAAGGTAGCTCAAGCGCATGATATACCTGTTTATCAACCTGAAAAACTTAAAGATTCAGAAGAACTGACTACATTATTGAGCCTTGAGCCAGATTTAATTGTAACTGCTGCATTTGGTCAGTTATTACCTGAAAGTTTATTAAGCTTACCTAAAAAAGGTGCTATCAATGTTCACGCCTCACTATTGCCAAAATATCGCGGTGGTGCACCAATTCATCAAGCGATTATTGATGGAGAGAAACAAACTGGTATCACTATTATGTATATGGTGAAAAAATTAGATGCTGGTAATATTATTTCTCAAAAAGCGATTGATATTGAGCAAGATGATAACGTAGGAACAATGCATGACAAATTAAGTTTCTTAGGTGCCGATTTATTAAAAGAAACACTACCATCAATTATTGAAGGAACGAATGATAGTATTCCTCAAGACGATACAAAGGCTAGCTTCGCTTCAAATATTAGCAGAGAAGATGAGCGTATTGATTGGACGAAATCAGCACAAGATGTTCATAACCACATTAGAGGATTATCGCCATGGCCAGTAGCTTATACTAAGATGGATGACACAAACTTAAAACTATTTGCTGCGCATATTATTGAAGGTAAAAAAGGCGAACCAGGCCAAATTATTGAAACGACTAAAAAAGCTATTATAGTTGGGACAGGTTCAGATGATGCTGTTGCATTAACAGATATTCAATTAGCAGGGAAAAAACGTATGTTAGTAAGTAATTACTTAAGTGGCGTGCAAGAATCTCTAGTTGGGAAAACATTAGTATGACACAAACAGTGAGAGAACTAGCGTTTCAAGCTATTCAAGATATATTAAATGATAATGCGTATAGTAACTTAAAGATTAACGAAATACTGTCTAATGAGGAAATATCTTCTATTGATAAACCTCTTTTCACAGAATTAGTTTATGGCACGATAAAACGTAAATTAACATTAGATTTTTATTTGAAACCTTTTATTAAAACAAAAGTAAAAGGCTGGGTAAGACAATTATTATGGATGAGTTTATATCAATATATTTACTTAGATAAAGTGCCTAATCATGCCATTATTAATGAGGCCGTAGATATCGCAAAACGTCGTGGCGGCCCACATAATGGTAATATAGTAAATGGTATTTTAAGAACGATTTTCAGAAGCGATTTACCTAGTATTGATACTATTAAAAATGAAAAGCAACGTATGTCTATTCAATATAGTGTACCGAAATGGATTATCGAACATTGGATCACTCATCATGGCATTGAACAAACGCATAAAATCGCCAACGCGTTTCTCGAACAAACAGCGAATACTGTGAGAGTTAATACTAGTCGTATTAGTCCTGAAAAAATGGTAGCACGTTTACAAGATGAAGGGTACGAAGTTGAAATAGATAATATCATTCCATACTGTTTACATTTAAAAGGTAAACCAGTGGTAGAGTCGATAGCGTTTAAAGAAGGACTTATTTCAATTCAAGATAAGAGTTCAATGTTTGTAGGCTACTTCATGGACGTGAAACCTAATGATGAAATTTTAGATACATGTAGTGCACCGGGCGGTAAAGCATGTCATATGGCAGAATTGTTGTCGCCAAATGGTCACGTCGATGCGACAGATGTCCATAAGCATAAAATTGGCTTAATTAAAGAAAATATTAGAAAATTACAACTTAAGAATATAACAACATTTGATCACGATGCTACAACACCTTATAAAGGTATGTATGACAAAATTTTAGTAGATGCGCCTTGCAGCGGATTAGGTGTATTGAGACATAAACCTGAAATTAAATATGTACAATCTCAACAAAGTATTAATGACCTAGTTGAATTACAACTTGAGATATTAGACAATGTAAAAGGTAACTTAAAGCCTGGAGGTACACTTATTTATTCAACGTGTACGATAGAGCAACTTGAAAATGAGAACGTGATTTATACTTTCTTAAAACGTAATAAAGAATTTGAATTTGAGCCTATCACACATCCAATAACTGGAGAACAAGTTAAAACGTTACAAATTTTACCCCAAGACTTTGATTCGGATGGATTTTTCATAACTAAAATAAAAAGAAAGGAAAGTTAAGATGATAACTGCTGAAAAAAAGAAGAAAAATAAATTCTTGCCTGATTTCGAGAAACAATCGATTTATTCTTTAAGATTTGATGAAATGCAAGAGTGGCTAGTTGAACATGGCCAACAGAAATTTAGAGCGAAACAAATTTTTGAATGGTTATATCAAAAACGCGTCAATAGCATTGATGAGATGACAAATTTATCTAAAGATTTACGTCAAGTGTTAAAAGATAACTTTGCTATGACAACGTTGACTACCGTAGTAAAACAAGAAAGTAAAGACGGTACGATTAAATTTTTATTTGAATTACAAGATGGTTATACGATTGAAACGGTATTAATGCGTCATGATTACGGTAATTCAGTATGCGTAACGACACAAGTAGGTTGTCGTATTGGTTGTACATTCTGTGCCTCTACATTAGGAGGGTTAAAACGTAATTTAGAAGCGGGAGAAATTGTTTCTCAAGTATTAACTGTACAAAAAGCGTTGGACGCTACAAACGAACGTGTTTCTCAAATTGTTATCATGGGAATTGGTGAACCATTTGAAAACTACGATGAAATGATGGACTTTTTACGTATAGTTAATGACGATAATAGTTTAAATATCGGTGCGCGTCATATCACGGTTTCAACATCAGGTATTATTCCACGTATTTATGATTTTGCAGAAGAAGATATTCAAATCAACTTTGCAGTAAGTTTACATGCTGCGAAAGATGAGATACGTTCTAAATTAATGCCTATTAACCGTGCTTATCATGTAGATAAGTTGATGGAGGCGATTAAATATTATCAAGAAAAAACAAATCGCCGTGTTACCTTTGAATATGGTTTATTTGGAGGCGTTAATGATCAATTAGAACATGCACGTGATTTAGCGCATCTAATTAAAGATTTAAATTGCCATGTGAATTTAATACCTGTTAACCATGTTCCAGAACGTAATTATGTTAAGACACCTAAAGATGATATTTTTAAATTTGAAAAAGAATTAAAAAGACTCGGCATTAATGCTACGATTAGACGTGAACAAGGTGCCGATATTGATGCAGCATGTGGACAATTAAGAGCTAAGGAACGAGAAGTAGAAACGAGGTAATCAAAATGTTAAACGCACAATTTTTCACAGATACTGGACAACATAGAGACAAGAATGAAGATGCTGGAGGCATTTTTTATAACCAAACCCATCAACAATTATTAGTGTTATGCGATGGAATGGGCGGTCATAAAGCAGGAGAAATTGCAAGCCAGTTTGTTACTTATGAACTTCAAAAACGCTTTGAAGAAGAAAATTTTATTGAGTTCGAACAAGCAGAAAACTGGTTGCGTTTGACTTTAAAAGATATAAATCGGGATCTATTTGAGTATGCTCAAAGTCATGAAGACTATAGAGGCATGGGCACAACATGTGTCTGTGCGCTTGTCTTCGATAGACAATTAGTAGTCGCTAATATTGGAGATTCCAGAGCTTACGTGGTAAGTACAAGAGAGATTGAACAAATTACCCACGATCATTCATTTGTTAATCATTTGTTGATGACAGGTCAAATTACTGAAGAAGAAGCATGGACTCACCCTCAACGTAATATTATTACTAAGGTGATGGGCACAGATAAACGTGTGAACCCTGACATATTTACTAAACGCTTTAGTTATTATGATTATCTTTTACTAGCTTCAGATGGACTTACAGATTATGTAAGGGACGCGCGTATTTTAGAAGCCTTAAGTGAACCATTATCACTGGAAGAACATGGTAATCAGTTAATTCAATTAGCGTTATATCATCGTTCTAAAGATAATATTAGTGTGCTATTAGCTTCTATTGAAGGTGATAATGTATGATAGGAAAGTTGATTAGTGAACGCTATAAAGTTTTAGATAAACTTGGTGGCGGTGGAATGAGTATTGTTTATCTAGCTGAAGATACTATTTTGCATCGAAAAGTAGCTATTAAAGCAATTTCAATTTCGCAGAATGAAAAAGACGAAACGATGCGTCGCTTTGAAAGAGAAGTTAATAATGCGACCCAATTGATTCATAATAATATCGTTGAAGTCTATGATGTAGATGAAGAAGAAGAATGTTTTTTTCTCATAATGGAATATATTGATGGTCCTACGCTTTCTGAATATATACATAGTCATGGACCACTAAGTATTGATACGGCAATTAATTTTATTGAACAAATTTTACAAGGTGTGCAACAAGCCCATGAAAAGCGAATTGTACATAGAGATATTAAACCTCAAAATATTTTAATCGATAAAAACAAAACATTAAAAATATTTGATTTCGGCATTGCTAAAGCACTTAGTGAAACCTCTATGACACAAACTAACCACGTGCTAGGTACCGTACAATATTTATCACCTGAACAAGCAAAAGGTGAAACAACTAATGAAACTACAGATATTTATTCAATTGGAATAGTCCTTTATGAAATGCTAATTGGTCATCCACCATTTAGTGGAGAAACTGCTGTAAGTATTGCCATAAAGCATATTCAAGAATCTGTTCCAAATGTGACTGATCAGAGGGAAGATGTTCCTCAATCATTAAGTAATGTGGTATTAAAGGCGACTGCTAAAAATCCAGAACATCGTTACCAAAGTATAAGAGATATGAGGGAAGATTTAAGCAGTGTATTAGTTTCAAGCCGTATTAATGAAGAAAAACATACGCTTGAAAGTGATGAGAAAAAAACGGTCCCTATTGATAAAAATGAAATTAAAGATAAGTTAAAAGAAGAAGATGCTAAGAAAAATATTGCACAAACCATGCAAATTCCTATCGTAAATGAGCATCAATTTCAAACGAGCGAGAACCATGTATATGAGCCTCCTCGTAAGAAACGTTCTAAAAAGAAGAAATTTGCTATAGTTTTAATTTTACTTTTTCTTTTAGTAAGTTTATTCGGATTTATAGCCATGGGTATGTTTGGTGATAAATACTCTGAAATGCCAGATTTAACAGGTAAAACTGAAAAAGAAGCGGAAAAGATACTCCGTAAGTCACATTTAGAAATCGGTAAAATTTCACGTGAATATAGCGATACTTATCCTGAAAATAAAATTATGAAGTCTACCCCTAAAGCTGGTGAAAGAATTAATCAGCATGATAAAGTAGATATCATTCTTTCAAAAGGGCCTGAGCGTGCAAAAATGCCAAATGTTATCGGTATGAAAAAAGATGATGCGATTAATAAATTAAAAGAATTAAAACTAAATAATATTTCTATTGAACAAGAATATAGTAATCAAATGCCAAAAGGTAGCATCCTTCGTCAAAATGTTAATCCAGATAGTGATGTGAAAGTGAATGATCATCATATTGTATTAACTGAGTCTTTAGGTGTAAAAAAAGTCTATGTTAAAAATTATGAAAACGAAGATTATCAAACTGCCAAAAAAGAATTAAAGAAAAACAAATTAAAAGTAGAAATATCAGAAGAATATAGTGATGATATTAAAAAAGATAAAATTATTTCTCAAACACCTAAGAGTACACAAGTAGAGGAAGGTAGTACTATCCACTTTACTGTTTCTAAAGGTAAAGAGGATAAGAAAGATAATAAAGATAACGTAGATAAAGAAGATAGTAAGGACAGTAAAGACAAAGAAGATAATAAAAAGAACGATTCACAAGAAAAAAGTGATGATTCGAAAAATACAGCGGATGTAAAAAACTATAATGAAACGTACACAATACCATACACTGGAGAAGATGATAAAGGTCAGAAAGTTCAAGTATATGTGAGAGATAAAGATAATAGTGGTACAAGCGCTATTCAAACTTACACAATTACTGATGACAAAACGATATCAATTCCTTTGGCAATTGAAAAAGGAACATCAGCTGGCTATACCATTAGAGTAGATGGTAAAGTCGTGGCAGATAAAGACATTTATTATTAATAGTGTTTCAATAAAATAATGATGCTGAAAGTCTCAAAGTGATTTTGAATTTATATCGAAATCATTTTGAGGCTTTTTTATAACTATTTTTATTTTTAACTATAAATAAATTATGTAAACTTAAGTATGCATAACTTCTTTTTACTCTAACTTAGAATATTCATTCACATTTTGCTATAATATGTAATTATAAATATAAGACAAGAGGTGTCATTTTGGAGACTGGACGTATTATTAAATTAGTAAGTGGCGTTTATCAAGTAGATGTAGAAGGGAAATTATATGATACTAAACCACGTGGGTTATTTAGAAAGAAAAAGTTTTCTCCTATCGTGGGTGATATTGTAGATTTTGATATACAAAACATAGATGAAGGGTATATTCATCATGTACATGATCGACGTAACGCTTTAAAACGTCCGCCAGTAAGTAATATTGATGGTTTAATTATAGTGATGAGTGCGGTAGAACCTGATTTTTCAACGCAATTATTAGATCGATTCTTAGTCATTGCACATTCTTATGATTTAGCACCAAGTATATTAGTTACGAAGAAAGATTTAGCATCAGAAGCACAAATTGAACATATTGAATCATTATTAACTAATTATCAATCTATTGGCTATAATACTCAATTTGTTGGTAAGGACTCTGATAAAAGCGATGTCGTTGCTTCATGGCCTAACGGATTAGTAGTTTTAAGTGGGCAATCTGGTGTAGGTAAATCAACATTTATCAATACATTTAATCCTGAGCTAAATCTTGAAACAAATGACATATCGAAATCGCTTAACCGTGGTAAACATACCACACGACATGTAGAATTGTTTGAAAGAGAGAATGGCTTTATAGCTGATACTCCCGGGTTTAGTGCTTTAGATTTTGATCATATTGAAAAAGATGATTTAAAACATTATTTTATTGATATTGATAACTACGGTGAACAATGTAAATTTAGAAATTGTAACCATATTAAAGAACCTCAATGTAATGTAAAACAACAGTTAGATGAAGGTCATTTACCACAATTTCGTTATGATCATTATCTTCAATTATTCAATGAAATTTCTAATAGAAAGGTTAGATATTAATGAGAAGAATATATCCTTCGCTATTATCAGCAGACTTTTTAAATTTAAAAAATGAAATTGCTTTATTAGAAGAAGCTCAAGTAGATGGCCTACACTTCGATGTAATGGATGGACAATTTGTGCCTAATATTTCTATCGGATTGCCTATTTTAGATGCCATGCGTAGTGCGACTCAACTTCCAATTGACGTACATTTGATGATTGAGAATCCTGAACAATATATTGAAACTTTTGCTGAACACGGCGCTGATATGATTTCAATTCATGTAGAAGCAACGCCTCATATTCATCGTGCATTACAAATGATTAAAAATGCTGGTAAAAAAGCTGGCGTAGTTATTAATCCTGGTACACCAGTAGAAGCATTGATGCCTATTTTAGAAATGGTTGATTACGTATTAATTATGACAGTAAACCCTGGATTCGGTGGACAATCATTTATAGAAGCTTGTGCCACTAAAGTGAGATTATTACGTGATATAAGAGAATCATCAGAATTGCATTTCGACATTGAAGTTGATGGTGGAATTAATGATGAAACGATTGGACTATGTGCAGAGAATGGTGCCACTATGTTTGTAACTGGATCTTATTTCTTTAAACAAGATGATTATAAAAAGGTTACACAACGTTTGAAAGGTTGATTGAGATGAGAATCAATTTACTTTGTGGAGACAGACATTTACCTCAAAATATATTTAATAATGCACAAGACGTACACTGGGGTGGCATCGATAGAGGTACTTTAATACTTACTAATCATCAAATTATTCCTAAATTCACAGTAGGAGACTTCGATTCAGTAACAGATGAGGAAAGAAATCACTTAAAAGAAACGCTTGATATTCATCCAGTTAAAGCTGAAAAAGATGATACTGATTTAGCACTTGGTGTCGAGGAAGCAGTCCAACGAGGTTATAATGAAATTTATATTTTTGGAGCCACTGGCGGCCGTTTAGATCACTTTATGGGGATGCTTCAAATTTTGCTGAAACCTATTTATTCTGACAAACAAATCAAATTAGTCGTAGTTGATCAGCAAAATGAAATTCAATTATTAAATAGTGGTATACATACGATTGCAAAGTCTGCGGAATACAAATACGTATCCTTTATTCCTGTAAATGGAGAAGTTACTTTAACGTTAAAAGGATTTAAATATAATCTGCAAAATCAACATTTAGAAATTGGTTCAACACTAACTATTTCTAATGAAGTGGAAGAACCAATTGCGCATATCAATGTTGAAAATGGCCAAGTACTTCAAATGAGAAGTAAAGATTTATAACGATAACATTCATCATAATAGAAATTTAGACATAAAAAAATGCCTTCACCACATATGAAGGCATTTTTTGTGCATTATATTTATTAAACTCTAGTAACTTTACCAGATTTTAAAGCACGCGCAGAAACCCAAACTTTTTTAGGTTTTCCGTCAACTAAAATTCTAACTTTTTGAAGGTTAGCATTAAATCTACGTTTGTTCGCATTTAAAGCGTGTGAACGATTGTTACCAGTCGATGCTTTACGACCTGTTACGAAACATTGTTTACCCATCAAAGTACCTCCTTTAATAAATATAAATACACTTGACTACTTATATACTTTAATAAGATACCATATATGAAATTTGAAAGCAATAAAATAAAATGTAATTTAACTTAAAATGTTTTGAAATCCTCAAATTATGGTATAATTGTAAGCTGAGGAGTTATGTAACACATCTTAAATAATTAAATTATTTGAGTATGAACCAATAGTGTTTTTCACTATTTAAATAAAATATTGATTATAGATAGGGTATACATATTATAAACGACTCAAAGAGTTATCTATAATCTTAGTGTAGTTTCTTTAAAGTTAACGTCATTTTAACCATAATTCAGGAGGAATAGGAAGATGACTATTGAAATCTCAAACGACTATGGCAAAATAGATATTTCAAATGAAGTAATCGCATCAGTGGTAGGCAGTAAAGCAGTTGAAAGTTATGGAATAGTAGGTATGGCATCTAGACAACAAGTTAGAGATGGTATTGCTGAAATCTTAGGCCATGAAAATTATGCTAAAGGTATTATTGTTAAAGAAAACAATGGCGTGATTGATATCGATATGTATATTATCGTGAGCTATGGTGTAAAAATTTCTGAAGTAGCTAATAACATTCAATCATCTGTTAAATACACACTAGAACATTCGTTAAATGTCAAAGTAAATTCAATTAATATTTTTGTACAAGGTGTACGACTTAATCACAAGGGCAAGAAGGTATAGGAGGACAAAGCACGATGATTAGCACAATTAACGGTAAATTATTTGCCGATATGATTATACAAGGGGCACAAAATTTATCTAATAACGCAGATTTAGTGGATTCCCTAAATGTATATCCTGTTCCAGATGGCGATACAGGAACAAATATGAACTTAACTATCACTTCAGGGCGTGAAGAAGTTGAGAATAATTTATCAAATAGTATTGGTGAACTAGGTAAAACATTTTCTAAAGGTTTATTAATGGGCGCTCGTGGTAATTCAGGCGTTATTTTATCTCAATTATTTAGAGGCTTTTGTAAAAATATTGAACAAGAGCAACAAATCAATGCGCAACAATTAGCAAGCAGTTTCCAAGCTGGAGTAGATACTGCTTATAAAGCGGTAATGAAGCCTGTAGAAGGAACTATCCTTACAGTTGCTAAAGACGCAGCTAATGCGGCTATCAATAAAGCTGAAGAAACAGACGATTGTGTTGAAGTAATGGAATACACAATTGCAGAAGCTGAAAAATCACTAAACAATACACCAAATTTATTAGCTGTATTAAAAGAAGTAGGTGTCGTTGATAGTGGTGGTAAAGGTTTATTATGCGTTTATGAAGGTTTCTTAAAAGGGCTTAAAGGTGAAACAGTTGAAGCTAAGAAACCTAAATTAGACACAGATGACTTAGTTCATGAAGAACACGATTTCCATGGTGTAATTAATACTGAAGATATTAAATATGGCTATTGCACTGAAATGATGGTCCGCTTTGGAAAAGATAAAAAAGAATTTGATGAACAAGAATTTAGAAATGACATGAGCCAATTTGGCGATTCTTTACTTGTTATCAATGATGAAGAAATCGTTAAAGTTCACGTACATACTGAAACTCCAGGCGAAGTGTTTAACTATGGTCAACAATATGGTGAATTAATTAAATTAAAAGTAGAAAATATGCGTGAACAACATCGTGAAGTTATCCGTAAAGAACAACAAAATCAACATACGGCTAAAGATGAAGCACCTAAAACAGTAGAAATAGCTATTATTGCGATTTCTATGGGTGAAGGTATTTCAGAATTATTTACTTCAATGGGTGCAACACATATTATTAGTGGTGGGCAAACAATGAATCCATCTACTGAAGATATTGTAAAAGTCATTGAACAATCTCAATGTCAACGTGCGATTATTCTTCCTAATAATAAGAATATCAGAATGTCGAGTGATCAAGCTGCCGAATTAGTTGAAGCAGATACTGTTGTCATTCCAACAACTTCTATTCCTCAAGGTATTGCTGCACTTTTCCAATATGATGCATCATCTACATTGGAAGAGAACCAATCTCACATGACTACTGCGCTTGAAACAGTGAAATCTGGTTCAATCACATTTGCAGTGAGAGATACTAAGATTGACGGCGTAGAAATTAAAAAAGATGAATTTATGGGCTTAGCAGAAAGTAAGATTGTTACTAGTAATGCTGATGAATTCACAACTATTAAAGGCCTACTATCTGAATTATTAAATGAAGATAGCGAAATTTTAACTGTTATCGCTGGTGAAGAAGCTAGTGAAGATATGACAAGTCAATTAGTTGAATGGGTTGAAGCAGAATATCCAGATGTTGAAGTGGAAGAACATGATGGTGGCCAACCTATTTATCAATATTTATTCTCAGTTGAATAGAATTTAAAAGTTTTAGATGGTAAGAGTAAATTTGCTCTGCCATCTTTTTTATTTTTAAAAAATTAAGCAGACCTACGCTTTTTAAGTTTCAATAATGTGTAAAATTTAAATACTAGAAAAATTTACAAAAATTTATATTTATATTTTCTAAAATTAGTATAAAATATATTTGATGAAACTTAGGAGGATAGAGATGAAAAATTCAAGTTTAATTATTAAAACATTCATTATCACTTTAGTCAGCGTAATAGCATTATCTTTAGGAACTAGTTATACATATCATTCTCATATTGCTAATGCGCAAACGTCACTAAAAAAAGAACCAGCTAAATTTGTTAGAGGTGTGGATGGCGATACTGTTCAATTACTATACAAAGGTAAAAAAGCAACATTCAGATTATTGCTAATTGACTCACCTGAAACGAAAGATCCACGCAAACCTGTTCAGAAGTATGGTCCAGAAGCAAGTAAATTTACTACTCGTATGATGGCGAACGCACGAAACATCCAAGTTCAGTTTGATAAAGGTCAACGTACAGATAAATATGGTAGATATTTAGCTTATGTATACGCAGATGGTCAAATGGTAAACAATGCTATTGTAAGACAAGGTTTAGCTAGAGTAGCTTATGTTTACCCACCAAATAATACTTATGTACAAACGTTATATGCGAGTCAATCTAGAGCTCAAGCTGAAAAGTTAAACATTTGGAGTACACAATCAACTAAATCAACTACTAAATCGACAACTAAGACTAGTGCAGTACCTAAAACTACAAAGCCTAGTACACCAGTAAATAAAACAAATAAAACTACAAAAACTACTACACCACAATATTTTAAAAATTGTACAGCTATGAGACAAACATATCCAAATGGTGTAAGTAAAAATCATCCAGCTTATCGCCCAACATTAGATAGAGATAAAGATGGATGGGCATGTGAAGTAAGCAAATAATTAAATAGTAATTAAAGAAACCTGTCTAAAAAAAGACAGGTTTTATTTTTGCTACTGTAATTTAATTATGTAAACTAAAAAAATAAATATCTAATTTCCTCTCTCCTTACTATTACTCATTTTCAAAAAGCGTTAACTATCATTAATACGGTTAAACCATGTTAAAATAGAGATAAGATTATAAATATTAGGTGAGAAAACGATGTCTAAAGTCAATTTAATAGAGAGTCCATATCCGCTTCAAAATATTAAAGGACTTGGACCTAAAAGAATGGCATTATTGCATGAATTAAACATTCATACTGTCGAAGATTTAATACTATATTTGCCGACAAGATACGATGATAATACAATAGTTGATTTAAATATGGCAGAAGATCAATCTACTGTAACGGTAGTAGGTCAAGTTTACTCAGTACCAACTGTGGCATTTTTCGGGAGAAATAAATCGAAGTTAACGGTACATCTTATGGTAGATAATATTGCAGTGAAATGCGTCTTCTTCAATCAACCATATTTGAAAAAGAAAATTGAATTGCATGGCACAGTAACAGTCAAAGGGAAATGGAATAGAGCGAAACAAGAGATTAATGGTAATCGTATGTTCTTTGATGCCCAAGCGCAAGATACTGAAGAAGTGAAGCTAGAGCCAGTGTATCGAATTAAAGAAGGTATTAAGCAAAAGCAAATGCGTGATATGATTCATCAAACGTTAAATGATGTAACTATTCATGAATGGTTAACGGATGACTTACGACATAAATATAAATTAGAAACGTTAGATTATACGATTAAAACAATGCATCAGCCGAAAGATAGAACCGAGTTAATGCGCGCACGTAGAACATATGCGTTCACAGAATTATTTATGTTTGAGCTAAGAATGCAATGGCTTAATCGCATAGAAAAGACGTCTGATGAAGCAATTGAAGTTAATTACGATATCAAAAAAGTAAAAGCATTTATTGATACATTACCATTTGAATTAACTGACGCTCAAAAAACAAGTGTTAATGAAATATTTAGAGACTTAAAAGCGCCGATAAGAATGCATCGTCTATTACAAGGGGATGTAGGTTCAGGTAAAACCGTCGTCGCAGCTATTTGTATGTATTCATTAAAAACGGCTGGTTACCAATCTGCGCTTATGGTACCTACCGAAATTCTAGCAGAACAACATGCCAATAGTTTAACGGAATTGTTTGGAGACTATATGAATGTCGCTTTATTAACGGGTTCTGTAAAAGGAAAAAAACGTCGTGCCTTATTAGAACAATTGGAAAATGGTACGATAGATTGTTTGATTGGAACACATGCGTTGATTCAAGATGATGTTATTTTCAATAATGTGGGATTAGTAATCACCGATGAACAACATCGCTTCGGAGTAAATCAACGTCAGATGTTAAGAGAAAAAGGTGCAATGACTAACGTCTTATTCATGACCGCAACGCCAATTCCTAGAACTTTAGCTATTTCAGTATTTGGTGAAATGGACGTGTCTTCAATTAAGCAATTACCTAAAGGACGTAAACCCATCATTACCAATTGGGCGAAGCATGAACAATATGAACAAGTGTTAGCGCAAATGACTTCTGAATTGCAAAAAGGAAGACAAACATACGTTATCTGTCCTTTGATTGAAAGCTCTGAACACCTTGAAGATGTGCAAAACGTTGTGGCCCTTTATGAATCACTACAAGCACATTATGGCAATGGCCGTGTAGGATTACTTCACGGTAAAATGCCAGCAGATGAAAAAGATGATGTCATGACACGCTTCAGTGAACATGAACTAGATATTCTTGTTTCTACTACAGTTGTAGAAGTAGGGGTTAACGTGCCTAATGCTACATTTATGATGATTTATGATGCAGATCGTTTCGGCTTATCAACGTTACATCAATTAAGAGGACGTGTAGGTCGAAGTGAACATCAAAGTTACTGTGTATTAATCGCGTCGCCTAAGACTGAAACGGGAATTGAGCGTATGACGATTATGACGCAAACGACTGATGGGTTTGAGTTAAGTGAGCGCGATTTAGAAATGCGCGGTCCTGGTGATTTCTTTGGTGTGAAACAAAGTGGTTTACCTGACTTTATGGTGGCCAACATAGTGGAAGATTATCGTATGCTTGAAGTAGCGCGTGATGAAGCTGCTGAGTTAATTCAATCGGGTGTCTTTTTCACAGATGCTTATGAACATTTGCGTACGTTTATTGATGAGAATTTGCTACACATGAGCTTCGATTAATCATCTGCCTCTGCCTTTTCTGAAAAAGGGGGCAAGGTAGGATGATATTTGTTGAGCTTCTTAAATAGAAAGTGTTATGATATGTGAGGAATGTTTAAGACTTGGTACTAAATTCATGTGTAGAGGGGGAACTTTATTTGAAAATGAAGAAAGACGAACGTCGTCAAGCCATTCAAAAGGCAATTGATTTGAACCCCTTTATGACGGATAGTGCGCTGTGTGAGATGTTTGGTGTGAGTATTCAAACGATTAGGTTAGATCGCACGTATCTTAATATTCCTGAGTTGCGCAAGCGTATTAAGTTAGTAGCTGAGCAAAATTATGAGCAGATTCGCGCATTAGAGGCTAATGAAGTGATAGGTGACTTGATTCAAGTTGCGCCTAATGAATCAGCGCAATCGATTATTGAAGTAACAGAAGAATCGGTATTTGCGAAGACTCAAATTGCACGTGGTCATGTGTTATTTGCGCAAGCGAATTCGTTATGTGTAGCATTGATACATAAATCGACAGTTCTGACACAGGAAAGTTCGATTAAATTTATTGTAAAAGTGAAGTTACATGATACTGTAAGAGCAGAAGCACATGTGACTGACCAAACAACGCATCATTATTTTATAAAAGTTAACTCTTATGTTAAAGATACTTTAGTGTTTCAAGGCACGTTTAAAATGTTTTATATAAGCGAGGATGAAGCAAATGGTTAAAATTGCTATAGATATGATGGGTGGCGATGATGCCCCTGGTATCGTGTTAGAGGCTGTTGAAAAAGCGGTTAATGATTTTAAAGATTTGGAAATTATTCTTTTTGGTGATGAAAAACAATATACGCTCAATCATGAACGTATTGAATTCAGACATTGTTCTGAAAAAATTGAAATGGAAGACGAACCAGTTAGAGCCATTAAACGTAAGAAAGATAGTTCAATGGTACGTATGGCTGAAGCGGTTAAAAATGGCGAAGCAGATGGTTGTGTTTCAGCAGGGAACACAGGTGCATTAATGTCTGCTGGATTATTCATCGTAGGTCGTATTAAAGGTGTAGCACGTCCAGCCCTTGTGGTTACATTACCAACGATTGATGGCAAAGGCTTTACATTCTTAGATGTAGGTGCCAATGCGGATGCTAAACCAGAACATTTATTACAATACGCACAACTTGGAAATATTTATGCTAAAAAAGTGCGTGGCCTTAATAATCCAAAATTATCATTATTAAATATTGGTACTGAGCCAGCTAAAGGTAATTCATTAACGAAAAAAGCGTATCAATTATTAAGTGAAGATGGTAGCTTTAACTTCACTGGTAATATCGAAGCGAAAACGTTAATGGAAGGTAACACAGATGTTGTCGTAACAGATGGTTACACTGGTAACATGGTATTAAAAAATATTGAAGGTACTGCGAAATCTATCGGTAAAATGTTGAAAGAAACATTATTAGGTAGCTTTAAAAATAAATTAGCTGCAGCCGTATTGAAAAAAGATTTAGATACGTTTGCTAAGAAAATGGACTATGCAGAGTATGGCGGATCAGTATTATTAGGTTTAGATGGTACTGTAGTTAAAGCTCACGGTGGTTCAAATGCCCGTGCATTTTACTCAGCAATTCGCCAAGCTAAAATTGCTGGAGATGAAAAGATTGTTGAAATTATGAGAGAAACGGTAGGTAATCAAGATGAGTAAAATTGCGATTGTTTTTCCTGGACAAGGTGCTCAAAAAGTTGGAATGGCAAATGATTTATACACTGAAGATGCTAAAGCAACAGAGATATTAAATTCAGCACAAGAAGCAGTAGATTTTGACTTATTAGAAACAATGTTTACTGATAGCGAAGGGAAATTAGGCGAAACTGAAAATACGCAACCCGCATTGTTAACGCATAGTGCAGCATTATTAAATGCACTTGAAAATATAAATGCAGATTATACAATGGGACATAGTTTAGGTGAATATTCAAGTTTAGTAGCTGCTGGCGTATTAAACTTCGAAGACGCGGTTAAAATTGTACGTAAACGTGGTCAATTAATGGCACAAGCGTTTCCAAATGGTGTAGGCAGTATGGCAGCGGTACTAGGTTTAAGTTATGAAGAAGTGGACACAATCTGTAAAGATTTATCTACTGAAGATGAATTAATTGAACCAGCAAACATTAATTGTCCTGGACAAATTGTTGTATCTGGTCATAAAACATTAATTGATAAATTAGCGGAAGAAGGCAAGTCACTTGGCGCTAAACGTGTATTACCTTTAGCTGTGTCTGGACCGTTCCATTCATCAATGATGCAAGTCATTGAAAAAGACTTCGAAGCTTATATTAATCAATTTGATTGGCATGATGCTAAATTCCCTATCGTGCAAAATGTGAACGCTAAAGGCGAAACAGATGCTGAAACAATCAAACAAAATATGGTGAAACAATTATATTCACCAGTTCAATTTATTAAATCAACAGAATGGTTAATCGATCAAGGCGTTGATCATTTTATCGAAATTGGACCTGGCAAAGTATTATCTGGTTTAATTAAAAAAATTAATCGCGATGTTAAATTAACATCTATTCAAACTCTAGAAGATGTGAAAGGATGGAATCAACATGACTAACAAGAATGCATTAGTAACTGGTGCTTCAAGAGGTATCGGCCGTAGTATTGCGTTACAATTAGCTGAAGATGGCTTTAACGTAGCTGTAAACTATGCAGGTAATAAAGAAAAAGCAGAAGCAGTAGTAGCTGAAATTAAAGAAAAAGGCGTAGAAAGCTTTGCGATTCAAGCAAACGTTGCTGAAGGCGATGAAGTTAAAGCAATGATTAAGGAAGTTGTGAGTCAATTTGGTTCATTAGATGTACTTGTAAACAACGCTGGTATTACGCGTGACAACCTATTAATGCGTATGAAAGAGCAAGAATGGGATGACGTAATTAATACAAACTTAAAAGGTACATTCAATTGTATTCAAAAAGCTACACCACAAATGTTACGTCAACGTGGCGGTGCTATTATCAACTTATCAAGTATTGTAGGTGCTATGGGTAACCCTGGCCAAGCAAACTATGTAGCAACTAAAGCAGGTATTGAAGGCTTAACTAAATCAAGTGCACGTGAACTTGCATCACGTGGTATTACAGTGAATGCTGTAGCACCTGGTTTCATTGTTTCAGATATGACAAATGCTTTAAACGATGACTTAAAATCACAAATGTTAGAACAAATTCCATTATCACGTTTTGGTGAAGATAAAGACATCGCTTATACAGTAGCATTCTTAGCCTCTGAAAGAGCTAAATACATCACTGGCCAAACAATCCACGTTAACGGCGGTATGTACATGTAAGGTTAAATATGGGCGTATTTTAGTATAGAAATTTATACTTCACATAGTGTAAATAGTATCTTTACAATGCTAATAAATGCTTGTATTTTAACCACTAAAATGGGAAAATAAAATAGTCTATGGATAGACACTTTTAAAGGAGGTGAATCGACGTGGAAAACTTCGATAAAGTAAAAGATATCATCGTTGACCGTTTAGGTGTTGATGCTGACAAAGTAACTGAAGATGCATCATTCAAAGATGATTTAGGCGCTGACTCACTTGATATCGCTGAATTAGTAATGGAATTAGAAGATGAATTTGGTACTGAAATTCCAGATGAAGAAGCTGAAAAAATCAACACTGTTGGTGATGCTGTTAAGTATATCAATAGTCTTGAAAAATAAAAAACCTACATCTGAGTCGTCTACAGGATGGCTCAGATTTTTTTCATAAGAATCAATCTTAGAATAGATATAATGGAGGTTCTAGTGTGACAAATCCAAAGAAAATAGCAATGGTAAATGAGTTTCGACAACAATTTTCGGAAAAAATGAAATCGCTTGGATTTGAATATTCAAATATCGAATTATATCAACAAGCATTTTCACACTCGAGTTTTATAAATGATTTCAATATGGATCGTTTAGAACACAATGAACGTTTAGAATTTTTAGGAGATGCGGTATTAGAATTGACGGTTTCACGTTATCTTTTTGATAAACACCCTGACTTACCTGAAGGGAATTTAACTAAAATGCGTGCAACAATTGTATGTGAGCCCTCACTTGTAATATTTGCAAATAAAATCGGTTTAAACCAGTTAATTTTATTAGGTAAAGGTGAAGAAAAAACGGGAGGAAGAACACGTCCATCACTCGTTTCAGATGCGTTTGAAGCATTTGTAGGCGCCTTATATCTTGACCAAGGCTTAGAAGTCGTTTGGCAATTTGCTGAGAAAGTGATATTCCCACATGTTGAAGATAATGAATTAATAGGTGTGGTAGATTTTAAAACACAATTCCAAGAATTTGTGCACAGTCAAAATAGAGGAGATGTGACATATCGCCTTATTAAAGAAGAAGGCCCAGCACATCACCGTCTATTTACGTCTGAAGTTATTTTGGAAAATGAGGCAGTCGCAACGGGACAAGGAAAAACGAAAAAAGAATCCGAACAAAAAGCAGCTGAACGTGCCTATACTAAATTAAAACAATTAGATGCCTAAATAGAATGATATTAATAATTGTCCCTTATCAACAAGAATGAGTATGAATGTATTAAGGAGAATAGAATGGTTTATTTAAAATCAATTGATGCCATTGGTTTCAAATCATTTGCTGACCACACGAATGTGCAATTCGATAAAGGTGTCACGGCAATTGTAGGACCAAATGGTAGTGGGAAAAGTAATATCACAGATGCCATTAAATGGGTACTAGGTGAACAATCAGCTAAATCCCTTCGTGGCTCTAAAATGGAAGATATTATCTTTTCAGGAGCAGAACATCGTAATGCTCAAAACTATGCAGAAGTACAACTTAATTTAGATAACTCTACCAGACAATTACAAATTGATGCTGATAATATCGTTGTGACACGCCGATTATACCGCAGTGGCGAAAGTGAATATTATTTAAATAACGATCGAGCACGCTTACGAGATATTACTGAACTATTTTTAGATTCTGGTTTAGGAAAAGAAGCATTTAGTATTATCTCTCAAGGAAGAGTAGACGAGATTTTAAATGCAAAACCTATCGATAGACGCCAAATTCTAGAAGAATCTGCGGGTGTACTCAAATATAAAAAGCGTAAAGCAGAGTCATTACAGAAACTTGGCCAAACTGAAGATAATTTATCTCGAGTAGAAGATATATTATATGATTTAGAAGGACGCGTAGAGCCACTTAAAGCTGAGGCATCGATAGCTAAAGAATACTTACAATTATCTAAAGAAATGAAACAAAGTGATGTGATTGTTACTGTACATGACATCGATCAGTATTCAGAGGATAATCGACAATTAGATAATAGATTGAATGAATTGAAAAGTCAGCAAGCTGACAAAGAAGCGAAACAAGCTCAAATCACACAATATTTACAAAAACAAAAGGCGAAACGCCAACAAATAGATACAGATGTAGAACGACTCAACTATGACTTAATTAAAGCAACAGAAGAATATGAGAAGTTTACTGGTCAACTTAATGTCTTAGAAGAAAGAAAACGCAATCAATCTGAAACTAATGCACGTTTTGAAGAAGAAATTGAAAATCTAAATGAAGAATTAAGTAATGCTGAAAAAGAAAAAGAGGAAATTACACAACAACTTGTCTCTTTAAAAGATAAACAAAAAGGCTTAAATGCAGAAATACATGACTTAGAATCTAAGCTTTATGTTTCTGATGAACAGCATGAAGAAAAACTTGAAGCCATAAAAAATGATTATTATGAATTAATGTCAGAGCAATCTGATGTTAACAATGATATTCGCTTCTTAGAACATACACTTAAAGAAAATGAAGCTAAAAAATCACGATTAGACACACGATTGGTTGAAGCTTTTAATCAATTGAAAGAAATACAAAAAGAAATTTCAATTACTGAAGAACGTCATCAAACTATTTCAAACCAATTCAAAGATGTAGAAAAACAAATTCAACAGCAAGAAAAAGCGCTCTCAGATGCAAAACAGTTACAGACTGAGTATGAAGATAAACTGTATCAAGCGTATCGCTATACTGATAAAATGAGAGCTCGAATTGAAAGTTTAGAGACGCAAGAGGAAGAATATTCTTATTTCTTTAATGGCGTTAAACATGTGTTAAAAGCAAAAGGCAATACACTACAAGGTATTCACGGTGCAGTAGCAGAAGTTATTCAAGTGCCTTCAGAACTAACACAAGCGATTGAAACGGCATTAGGTGCTTCTTTACAACATGTCATTGTTGAAACTGAAAAAGAAGGACGCCAAGCTATTCAATTCTTAAAACAAAAAGGCCTAGGAAGAGCGACGTTCTTGCCATTAAACGTAATTAAACCTCGCATGCTTTCAGCAGATATAAAAAGAACAGCGCAAAATTCCAATGGTTTCATTAATGTTGCGTCAGAAGCGGTCTCAGTAAGCAAACAGTATCAAGCTATTGTTGATAATCTTTTAGGCACAACAATCGTTGTCGATAATTTGAAAAATGCTAATGAACTTGCAAAAGCCATACAATATAAAACGCGTATTGTCACATTAGAAGGCGACATCGTTAACCCTGGTGGTTCAATGACAGGCGGTGGCGCTCGTAAGACAAAGAGTATTTTATCTCAAAAAGATGAACTGACTACGATGCGTGCTCAGTTGAAAAACTATGAAGAGCAAACTCAAGACTTCGAACATCAATTACAAACACATAAACAAAAAGTTGAAAGTTTAAGCGATAAATATATTGAGTTAAATCAACATTATAATGACTTAAAGGAACAATCACATAATGAAGCGTTAGCTTTAGATCGCTTGAAAACACAAGAAGCACATATTAAAGATGAGCATGAAGAATTTGAATTTGAAAAAAATGATGGCTACCAAAGTGAGACAAGCCGTTTAACGCTAACAGAAAAACAAAATCGATTAGTTGAAATTCAAACACAACTTACACAGCTTGAAAAAGATATTGAGCGTTATACACAACTATCTAAAGAAGATAAAGAATCAACTTCAAAAATGCAGCAACACTTAAACCAAAAACGTTCTGACCTTGCCGTAATTAAAGAACGTATAAATGCTCAAAAATCATCATTAGATCGTGCTGAAAAACAAATTAGCAATATTCAACAACAATTAACAAACGTTAATGAAAAGATTGAATTGTTTAATTCAGATGAAATGATGGGGCAACAAGCTTTTGATAAATTACAAAACAATATTCAAGAAAAACAAGCGTTACGTGAATCAGTAACTCAACAATTAGAAGAATTGAAACAACAACGTTTGTCAGTCAATGAAGACGTAGAAATTCATGAATATCAATTACAAGAATGTCATCAAGACTTATTATCAATTGAAAGCTTTTATCAAGATATTAAAGCACAACAATCTAAATTAGACGTGTTAATCAATCACGCCATTGATCATTTAAATGAGAAATATCAATTAACAGTTGAACGTGCTAGAGAAGAATATCAAGATGATACACCTATTGAAACATTACGTAAGAAAGTTAAATTGACTAAAATGTCTATCGATGAATTAGGTCCTGTTAACATTAATGCGATAGAACAATATGAAGAAATTAATGAACGCTATACGTTCTTAAACGATCAACGTAATGATTTGAGAGAAGCAAAACAAACGCTTGAACAAATTATTGAAGAAATGGACCAAGAAGTAAAAGGTCGTTTTAAAGAAACATTCGTACAAGTTCAATCGCACTTTACGACAGTGTTTCAGTCGTTATTTGGTGGCGGACATGCTAAATTAGAGTTGACAGATGATGATTATTTATCAGCTGGGGTAGATATTATTGTTCAGCCTCCAGGTAAAAAACTACAACATCTCTCATTATTAAGTGGTGGTGAACGTGCCCTAAGTGCTATTGCGTTATTATTCGCCATATTAAAAGTTCGTTCTGCGCCATTTGTTATACTAGATGAAGTAGAGGCTGCACTTGATGAAGCAAACGTCATTCGTTATGCTCAATTTTTAAAAGAATTATCAGTACAAACTCAATTTATTGTTATTACACATCGTAAAGGCACAATGGAATATTCGGATCGTTTATACGGTGTCACAATGCAAGAATCAGGGGTTTCAAAATTAGTAAGCGTCAATTTAAATACTATAGATGAGGTCATGAAGGAGGAGCAAGGATGAGTTTTTTTAAACGATTAAAAGATAAGTTTTCATCTAAATCTACTGAGGATATTGAACAAGAATTATCTGAAAGCGAAGAGGTAGAGGGTGAGTCATCATCACAACAAGATGACATGGCAGAGCCTGCCCCTAAGAAGAAACCTCGTAAGTTAAGTGAAGCAGACTTTGATGAAGATGGCTTAATTTCAATTGAAGACTTTGAAGAAATTGAAGCACAAAAAATGGGTGCGAAATTCAAAGCTGGTCTTGAAAAATCACGTCAAAACTTCCAAGAACAACTTAATAATTTAATCGCACGTTATAGAACAGTAGACGAAGATTTCTTCGAAGCATTAGAAGAAATGTTGATTACTGCAGACGTTGGATTTAACACTGTAATGCAATTAACTGACGAATTACGTACAGAAGCTCAACGTCGTAACATTAAAGAAACTGAAGATTTACGTGAAGTTATCGTTGAGAAAATTGTAGAAATTTATCACCAAGAAGACGATAATTCTGAAGCTATGAACCTTGAAGATGGACGCCTTAATGTCATTTTAATGGTAGGTGTGAACGGTGTAGGTAAAACAACTACAATCGGTAAATTAGCACACAGATATAAAATGGAAGGTAAAAAAGTTATGCTTGCTGCAGGCGATACATTCAGAGCCGGAGCTATTGAACAATTACAAGTTTGGGGCGACCGTGTCGGTGTAGAAGTTGTTAAGCAAAGTGAAGGTTCAGACCCAGCAGCGGTTGTATATGACGCAATTAATGCTGCGAAAAATAAAGGTGTCGATATTTTAATTTGTGATACAGCTGGACGTTTACAAAACAAATCTAATTTAATGCAAGAATTAGATAAAATGAAACGTGTCATTAGCCGTGCTGTACCAGACGCTCCACATGAAGCGTTATTATGTTTAGACGCTACAACTGGTCAAAACGCATTATCACAAGCGCGTTCATTCAAAGAAGTAACGAACGTCTCTGGTATCGTATTAACTAAATTAGATGGTACTGCTAAAGGTGGTATCGTGCTTGCTATCAGAAATGAACTTCATATTCCAGTTAAATACGTAGGTCTTGGTGAGAAATTAGACGACTTACAACCATTTAACCCAGAAAGTTACGTATATGGCTTATTTGCAGATATGATTGAACAAAATGAAGACATTCCTGATGAAGTTGCTGAATTAGATTTTGATAATGAGGAACATTCGAATGGGGAAAAATGATTTAGTTAAAACCTTACGAATGAATTATTTGTTTGATTTCTATCAATCATTACTTACTGAAAAACAAAGAAATTATCTTGAATTATTTTACCTAAAGGACTATTCTTTAAGTGAAATTGCAGAGACATTTAATGTGAGTAGACAGGCAGTTTATGATAATATAAGAAGAACTGGCGATTTAGTAGAAGATTATGAAGCTAAACTCAACTTATATGAAAAATTCGAACAACGCCGTACTATCTATGAAGAAATGAAACAAACGTTAAATGATCCAGATAAATTAAAACATTATATTACTCAATTAGAAGAATTGGAATAATTTTCAAAAAAGGAGGGCAATTAACATGGCATTTGAAGGATTATCCGATCGCTTGCAAGCCACGATGCAAAAAATCCGTGGTAAAGGTAAAGTCACAGAAGCGGATATTAAAACAATGATGCGTGAAGTACGTCTCGCATTACTTGAAGCCGATGTTAACTTTAAAGTAGTTAAAGACTTCGTTAAGACTGTATCTGATCGTGCTTTAGGTTCAGACGTAATGCAATCTTTAACACCAGGTCAACAAGTCATAAAAATTGTACAAGATGAATTAACACAACTAATGGGTGGAGAAAATACATCTATTACTATGGCTAATAAGCCACCAACAGTTGTAATGATGGTAGGTTTACAAGGTGCCGGTAAAACGACAACTGCTGGTAAATTAGCATTATTAATGCGTAAAAAATATAACAAAAAGCCTATGTTAGTAGCTGCCGATATTTATCGTCCAGCAGCGATTAACCAATTACAAACAGTAGGTAAACAACTTGATGTGCCTGTATATAGCGAAGGGGATCAAGTTAAGCCACAACAAATTGTTGAGAATGCCTTAAGTTATGCGAAAGAAGAACACCTTGATTTCGTCATCATCGATACAGCTGGTCGTTTACACATCGATGAAGCGTTAATGAACGAACTTCAAGAAGTTAAAGAAATTTCTAAACCAAATGAAATTATGTTAGTTGTCGATGCAATGACAGGTCAAGATGCCGTTAACGTTGCACAATCATTCGATGACCAATTAGATGTGACAGGTGTCACTTTAACTAAATTAGATGGTGACACTCGTGGTGGTGCTGCGCTATCAATTCGTTCTGTTACTCAGAAACCAATTAAATTTGTCGGTATGAGTGAGAAGATGGATGGTTTAGAACTGTTCCATCCGGAACGTATGGCTTCTCGTATTCTTGGTATGGGGGATGTTTTAAGTCTTATTGAAAAGGCTCAACAAGACGTCGACCAAGAAAAAGCAAAAGACTTAGAAAAGAAAATGCGTGAATCATCATTCACATTGGATGATTTCTTAGAACAACTAGATCAAGTTAAAAACCTAGGTCCACTTGATGACATTATGAAAATGATACCTGGTATGAATAAAATGAAAGGTATCGATAAATTAAATATGAGCGATAAACAAATCGACCATATTAAAGCGATTATCCAATCAATGACACCAAGTGAAAGAGAAAACCCAGCAAGTTTAAATGTTTCACGTAAAAAACGTATTGCTAAAGGTTCAGGTCGTTCTTTACAAGAAGTAAACCGACTAATGAAACAATTTAATGATATGAAGAAAATGATGAAACAATTCACTGGTGGCGGACGTAAAGGCAAAAAAGGTAAACGTAGCCAAATGGAAAATATGCTTAAAGGCATGAACTTACCATTTTAATAGTAATGAAAATATCGAATTCCTTATGAGTAGGAATTCGATATTTTGTGTTGAAAGGCATGGTTTATTTCATAAATCTAATAGTGGAACACCCTAGCTAAAGCTAGTACGTAATCAAATGTATATTTTTGAAAAAATTAAATAAAGGTTCGCCTGAGCTAAAGCTCATTCGCAGTGGTTGATTGGACTTGAAATAAAATATTTCAAGCGCCTAATCAACTGTACGGGGGTGACGGGGCCCCAACACAAAAACTTTCCTAAGAAAGTTTACCAACAAAGCAAGTTGGGGGACGAATTCAGAAGAATTCTATCTCACTCCCATAACCAAATCTACGATTTATTTCATAAATCTAGATTTGGTAAAGAAAAAAGTCTTTACAAAGTTTGATTGAACTGTTAATATTATTTCTTGTAGAAAATAAAAAGTAAAAGATTTAAAGGAGAGTTTTATATATGGCAGTTAAAATTCGTTTAACTCGTTTAGGTTCAAAAAGAAATCCATTCTATCGTATCGTTGTAGCTGACGCACGTGCTCCACGTGACGGTCGTATTATCGAACAAATCGGTACTTACAACCCAGCTAGCGTTAACGCACCAGAAGTTAAAATCGACGAAGAATTAGCTTTAAAATGGTTAAAAGACGGTGCTAAACCAACTGATACAGTTCACAATATCTTATCTAAACAAGGTATTTTAAAAACTTTTGACGAACAAAAGAAAGCTAAATAATTAGCGAAAGTTTTAACATTTTAAAACTTACCAAAGGCGCCCTTCGTGGCGTCTTTTTATTTAATAAAAAATCATGATACTATGTAAGAAATGAACTTAATGTATTAGGAGGGGCGCAATATGGAAGTTGAAGTGGGACAGATTGTTAACACACACGGAATTAAAGGCGAAGTGAAAGTGAAATCCAATTCAGATTTTACAGAAACACGTTTTCAGCCAGGAGAGACATTAATAGTTAAACACAATAATAATGAAATACCGTTAACCGTTACTTCTTACCGTGTACATAAAGGCTTTCACATGCTTAAATTTGAAGGTATAAATAACATTAATGATGTTGAACAGTATAAGGGAGACTATTTATATCAAGAACGTGATCATGAAGATATAGAATTACAAGAGAATGAGTTTTATTATTCAGACATCATTGGATGTACAGTGTTTGATGAAGAAGATACACCAATCGGTCGAGTAATTAACATTTTCGAAACAGGTGCGAATGATGTATGGGTAGTGAAAGGTGACAAAGAATATCTTATCCCTTATATTGCCGATGTAGTTAAAGAAGTTGATGTTGAAAATAAATCAATTCGAATTACGCCAATGGAAGGATTGTTAGACTAATGAAGATTGATTATTTAACATTATTTCCAGAAATGTTCGATGGTGTGCTTAATCATTCTATTTTAAAACGAGCGCAAGATAAAAATATTATTAATATGAATACTATTAATTTTAGAGATTATGCTGTCAATAAACATAACCAAGTAGATGATTATCCATTTGGTGGCGGTCAAGGCATGGTGTTAAAGCCGGAACCTGTATTTAATGCTATGGAAGATATTCAACGTGATGAGCATACACGTGTGATATTAATGTGTCCTCAAGGGCGTCCATTTTCACAAGAAATAGCACAAGAACTTAGCGAAGCTAAACATATTGTCTTTATCTGTGGACATTATGAAGGCTATGACGAACGTATTCGTGAGCATCTGGTTACAGACGAAATTTCAATGGGTGATTACGTCTTAACTGGAGGCGAGTTACCTGCGATGACGATGACGGATGCGATTGTGCGTCTAATTCCTGGTGTGCTAGGTAATGAGCAATCTCATCAAGATGATTCGTTCTCAGACGGTTTGTTGGAATTTCCGCAATATACGCGTCCAAGAGAATTTAAAAATATGACGGTGCCGGATGTATTATTGTCTGGTAATCATGCTAATATTGAAAAGTGGCGTCATGAACAAAAATTAATTCGTACTTATAACAAGCGTCCTGATTTATTAGAACAGTATCCACTTACTGATGAGGATAAAGAAATTTTAGAAAGCTATAAAAAGCAATTGAAAAACGATTAGTTGTATGCTAATATATATCAAGTGTGAAAAGACACTAAAAATCACTATGATCCGCTGCTATATGAATGTCGAGGCAAGAACATAGGTTGAAGGAGAGTATAAAAATGAGTAATCATAAGTTAATCGAAGCAGTAACTAAATCACAATTACGCACAGACTTACCAGCTTTCCGTACTGGTGACACTTTACGTGTACACGTACGTATCGTGGAAGGTTCACGTGAACGTATCCAAGTATTCGAAGGTGTTGTAATCAAACGCCGTGGTGGAGGAATTTCAGAAACTTTCACAGTTCGTAAAATTTCTTCAGGTGTAGGTGTGGAACGTACATTCCCATTACACACTCCAAAAATCGAAAAAATCGAAGTTAAACGTCGCGGTAAAGTACGTCGTGCTAAATTATACTACTTACGTAGTTTACGTGGTAAAGCTGCTAGAATCCAAGAAATTCGTTAATCAGCATACTGAAGATATTACAAAGGTATGGGTTAGTCACAACGTATACCTCAATAAAAAAGACTTCCAACTCATGGCTTTATGCCAGGTTGGAAGTCTTTTTTTGTGTTAATGATGTTTTGAAGATTGTTGGCCTTTACGTTTTACCCATAGGCTAAATATTACGCTACCTATGATTCCAATTACACTTAATACTATTAACGTAAATAAGTGAGGTGGTGTATACGTTAAACGAATGTGTGTATCATTTTTATTGACTGGAATTGCAGTCATGATGCCATTTGCTTTTTCAACGTTAACGTCTCTACCGTTAACCTTTGCTTTCATACCATCTGCATATACAGTTGGTAAAACAACATAACCTGAAGCACCTTTAGATTTTGTAATAGTATAACCATTTCTATTATCTTTTACTTTCACAGGCTCTAACTCTTTTGAAGCATGTTTTAAGGTATCGTAATTTTCACCATAAATACCTTTTACAGATAAGCGATAATTTCCTTTTGAAAGGTGAATATTTAACTTATCAGATGATTTCACTCTCATAGTAACTGGTGTAACAAAGCGACGATATTTATAGCTTAAAGCATTACGATTTTGAACATATTCATTCACACCTACATCATGTGCTTTATCAGGCGCCAATAATTCTACATCCATTTCTACATACATATCTTTATATTTATCTGCAACAGATTGTGGTAATGATAAAGTTACGCCACCACCATCTTTCGTTACTTTAAGATGATTTTTATTTTGCCAAGTGGCATTATTTAATGATTCTTCCGCTTCATCAAGTAAGTTGTCATTACGTTTGAATGATGTGTTTGCTTTTTTAGCGTTACCATCTAGCACGACACCTTGTAACATGGCTTGTTCACGATCTAAAGGCGATTTAAGGTCACTGGCATTGTAAATCTTATCAGTAACATGTGCAGCTGGATAATCTATCTTATTTTTAGAATGAAGTAATGTATCTTTGTCCTCAGTGATTGTCTCTGCCTTTTCAAAACCATAAGGCATGTTCAAATCATCAGGGTGACGGAAGCGGTCTTGAACGTCCCACATTGCTTCTAAATTCGCACGGTTACCTAAATAACGATAGGTACTATTCTTATCCACCGGCATATTGATTTGCATTAATTTATCATAATAGTTTAGGATACTTCCATCGAAAATGCTGGAATATAGGGATATGCCATTATAATGATAAATAAACGGTGAATTTAAAGCGTACATCGACATGTAATCAATGCGATGGAACGGATCGTTACTCGCGTCATTAATATGGTTAATCTTGTTAGCAAGCGCATTGTTATGATAACTAGGATCATGAATTGTCTTCATTGTAGTGGCATACGGATCAATCGTACGCTCTCTTGAATCATGCGTTAAAACAACTTGTTGTACGACGAAGATAAGAACGATTGCTACCAGTATGGTAGGGTGATGTAACCACTTTTTCTTCCAAATTAAGAAAGCAAGTATAATCATTAATGCTAAAGGTACGACCATCCAATGAACATAGCCCTCAGCAAAGATTAATTTAAGTATGCCGAAAATGAAGACCGGTACCGCAGCAAATAAATAATGTTTCAACGATAATTCTGATAAATGTTGGATAAATAAAGCAATCAACACACTTGTCGAGAAGGATAAGAAATAAACCCAGCGACGTTGTGGTAATGAAAAACCGTTAAATGCACTATCAAAGTATTGTGAAAGGGAACCAATTAATAAAAACCAAGTAATAATCGCAAAAATACGATAATAGTCATGTTTGTATAATTTAAACGATAATAATGCGACTAGTGCAATAATTGACACTGTGATATAAAAACCGTTTGAGAATATGTAATATTTATTTTGAGTTAAATCAGTAAATAACGAAATGTTAAATTCATTATTTTGCTGTCTATCATTATTTAAAAATGATGAGACGCCAGTGTAGAAACCTAAAATACTAGAAAGTAACGCTAAAATTGCGCCACAAGCTAGTAGATAAAACTTTTGCCAACGCGAAACGATATCGTAGCGATATGTAAAAATTAGGCGTAATAAGAAATATATGCCTAATACGATGGCTTGATAATAGCTAAAGTAAAAATTAGAAAATAAAGTTAACGCCACTGAAAATATAAATAAGCCAATTTTTCGTTGTTGGAAGAAACGTTCCATTCCCCATATTGATAATGGTAAGAAAATCAATAAATCGCCATAAAACGACCAAGTAAAGTTGTAGTATAGTATGAGCGTTGAAGCGCCATATGAGATAGTCGCTATTAATAATGGTACGGGTTTTAATTTTAACCATCTAAAACAATAGAATGCACAGATAAATGTAATAATTGTTCTGATGTATGCAACAATCAATTGGTTAAGTGGCCAAAAATCAATTTCATGGGGATTCCAATTAAATAAAGTCTCTCCAAGCCAAATAAAGATGAAATTAACCCACATAATAGGGGAAAGGGAGTAATAATAAGCAAGCCCTTTAACATAGTCGCCCCCTAAACCAAATGATTGGTCATAAAAACCTTTGAATTGAGTAAAATGCTCATATAAATAGAGCTGAAAAGGCATCATTTGTCTGAAACCATCGCCAGAACCACTAAACACAAATCCCTCTCTAATATAATCGCGTATAAATGGATAATAAATTGCTAACGACACCAAATTAGCAACGATAAAAATGAATCCAAATGTCCATAATGGTTTAGTCCAAACTTTCTTAATCAATTTATTTCCTCATCTTTCTCTTTTTTGAATTGTTAAGTCTTACAAATATGAAGCTAATCATCATACTAATTAAAGAAATGAATATCATTGTATTCCAATAAGGTGGTTGATACTTAATGGTAATCGTTTTAGCAGATGCATTTACAGGCACACCTGTCATCATGTAATTTACTTTTACTGGGTTAACGCGCTCTCCATCCACATAGGCGCGCATGCCATCGCGATAAGGTATATTGATTGAAGCCATTCCTTTATGATGTTTATCTAGATGGACTTCCACACCATTTTTAATATCTTTGTAATTACCATGATCTTTATGTCGATAAGCCTGTTTAAGCGTATCATAATTTTCTCCATTTAAATCGAGTAACTTCATATTAAATTCGCCATCTGGAGATAACATGATAGTAATATTACCGTTTTTATCAGGTTGCGTGCGGTAAAGTTGCGTATCTACACCAGTTCGGTACGTTGAATTATTGAATAGACGATGGTTCGCATAATTATTTACCGCAACCGTATAATTACTATCTGGATTGCCGCGTTTAATCATCATTGTAAGATAGAAATCATCATACTTTTCCCGTAATGAAGCAGGGAGATGTAAAGTGATGGTACCGCCTTTGCCACCCACAACTTTATATTTATGTTTGCCTAGCTTCTTGATGTTATGAGATTGCATGTCTACTTTATTAAGTAAGTCAGGCGCTTTAGCGGTGTACTTAGTCCCTTTGTTTTCCATAATGACGCCATCTAGCATCGCATGTTCTCTATCTATTGCTGTAGTTAAGCTCTTGCTATTATAAATATTGTTTGTCACTTTTACTGACGGAAGATTAAGTTTATTTTCATATATTGTGTATTGTCCGCTTGTTTTTAATTTTTGAAAATGCTCAGGCAAATTACCTTGATATTCTTTTAACATTATATAACGAATAGAGAATAAACTTGCGAGATTTTGACGACCATTGATAGATTGATAGCGACTCAATGATTCTTCAGCTAAATTAATCTTCAAGGCATCGTAATAAAAATCAAGAATATTATGATGGAAGATACTTGAATAAAGACTTAAGCCCTTGAAATGTTGATACATCGGCGTATTATCTTGCTCATTTACGCGCCAATCTATACGCTCATCTTCTTGCTTATCGTTCACCATTTCTCTGACAAGCGCGCGTTGTAAATCTGAACTATATAAACTTGAATTTACATAGAAAGTATTGGCACGATCTCGATGATCTTTAAAATAAATTTGATTATTTATAAATACAATAGATACTACAATGCTTAATAAGATAATGGATATTCCATATATATAATTCAACTTTATACGATTAGACGTATCTTTTACTAATAAAATAATTAAACCAATGAGTGACACTAGTGGGACAAGTATTAACCAAGCTACGAACTTATGATATACAATGGCACTACTAAAAATAACTATTTCAGCTATAAGATTAGGTATTATGTAAGTTTTAAGATTTAACGTACGATAATATTTTAGAAATAGACCAATCAATATTGCTGAATTGAACGCTAGTATAAAGTGCCAACGTTTTTGTGGTGCAGAAAAGCCATTAAACACTTGGTCCACAAATGGAATAAAACTACATATAATAAAAATGAATGTGAGTATCGCAAACAGTCGATAGTAATAGTGTTTATATAAGTTAAACGACAATAAAGCTTGGATTGTAATAAACAATATGACAATAAGATAGTTATCAAAGAATACATTAGTATTAATGTCTAATTTTTCAAAAGCAGGAACGTCACCTGAAAAAGGAATACGTCGATTGTTTAAAAAACTTTGTGCGCCATGAAAGAAAATAAATAAACTGTTACCAAGCGCTAATAATGCACTAGTAACTAACAATAACAGGGCTTTTCCACGTGAAATCGTATCTTTAGGATGTCTAAAGATAATACGTATTAATATGTAACCTGCACCTATTAAGCATAAATAATAAGCGAAATAGAAATTATTAATTAATAGTAGTGTGACAGTCACTATGAATAAGCCAAACTTTCGCTTCTGTAATACACGTTCAATTGACAATAGTAGAAGTGGCATCCAAATAAAAACATCACTAAAAAATGGCCAATAAACGGTAAAACGATAGTATAGAGGTGACATGACGAATAGAAAGGCCATGATTAAACTTAGCCATGTATTTTTAGAAATCCATTTACTATATAAATAGGTACAATATAGCGCAATGGCTGCTTTGATAATTGATATAATGAGTGCATCAATCATCCAAAACATTAAATCTTGAGTATGTAAGTTTATAAAAGTTTTTAATATTAATATAATAATAACGTTTAAAATAAATAATAAATTAGTAGAGAAGTAATAACTTAAGTCAGTGAAAAAGTCTCCACCTAAACCAAAATCCGTAGCATAAAATAGATTGCCATGACTCCACTTCTCAAATAAATACATTTGAATAGGAACCATTTGTTCCATACCGTCATTCGGACCAGTGAATAAAATACCGTCGTGAATGAAGCGGTAAATAATGTAGCTATGGCCAATTAAAGCAAGTGCTAAGAATAAGCATATATGTATTAGAAATTTCTTCATATTTAACCTCTAACGTATTTTAAATCATTTTCATAATTAAATTGTAGGCTATTCGTGGATAGGAATAAAGTAATTTGAGCATGCTGATAAAGTAATATAACCTCTAATAGTTCACTCATATTAAATACGAATGATAAAATGATAGAGAACATACATGATTAGTGGTGAAGGTTTTAATTTTCAAGTATAATCAAAAAGTTGAAATCGACATAAAATTAATGAAAGAAAGGTGAATGAATATGCCAATTCAATGGTATCCAGGCCATATGGCAAAAGCCAAAAGAGAGGTTACGGAACAATTAAAAAAAGTGGACGTGGTCTTTGAATTAGTAGATGCACGTATTCCATATAGTTCACGAAATCCAATGATCGACGATGTCATTAAGCAAAAACCAAGAGTGGTTATTCTAAATAAAAAAGATATGGCTAATTTAAATGAAATGCAAAAATGGGAGCGCTTCTTTGTAGATAAAGGCTATTATCCTGTAGCGGTTGATGCTAAGCACGGGAAAAATTTAAAAAACGTTGAAACAGCAGCTATTGAAGCGACGAAAGAAAAGTTTGAAAGAGAAAAAGCAAAAGGATTAAAACCACGTGCAATTCGCGCCATGATTGTAGGTATTCCGAATGTAGGTAAATCAACGCTTATTAATAAATTAGCTAGAAAGAATATCGCTCAAACAGGAAATAAACCTGGCGTTACTAAGCAACAACAATGGATTAAAGTGGGTCAATCATTACAATTATTAGATACACCAGGGATCCTTTGGCCTAAATTCGAAGATGAATTAGTAGGTAAGAAATTAAGTTTAACGGGTGCGATTAAAGATAGTATCGTGCATTTAGACGAAGTAGCGATTTATGGTTTAGAATTCTTGATTAAACACGATTTAGAAGGATTCAAACAGCATTATAAAATTGATGTGCCTGAAGATGCTGAAATGTTAGAATGGTTCGATGCTATTGGTCGCCGTCGAGGTCTATTACAACGTGGTAATGAAGTAGATTATGAAGCGGTTATTGAATTAATTATTAACGATGTTCGTAATGCTAAAATCGGCACATATTGCTTTGACTTATATGCTGAAATGAAAAGTGAGTTAAACGATGGCGCAAACAATTAAAGAAGTCAAAGAATTATTAGCCACAATCACAGATGTTGAAGAATTAGATAATCATGAACTAAATGCTGATAGTCGTAAAGGCGTGCAACAAAGTATCGCTCAACGTCGCAAACAACTTTTAAAAGAGCAAGAAATCATTCAGCATTATCAAGTTATGAATAAATATGAGAATGAATTGCTTGAAAGACATCCTGAAGCATTAATTTGTGGGATAGATGAAGTAGGGCGTGGGCCATTAGCAGGACCTGTAGTGGCTTGCGCTGTCATACTTAATCCCGGTCATCAATATTTAGGGTTAGATGATTCGAAAAAAGTCTCAGCTGTCAAACGCGAGTTGCTAAATCAACAACTCAAAGAAGGTGTAGTAGATTATGCATATGGCATAGCGAGTGCAGAAGAAATCGACCAATTAAATATTTATAATGCGACAAAAGTAGCAATGGAACGTGCCATTGCGCAATTAAAATACCAGCCTGATCACTTGTTAATTGATGCGATGACCTTAGATAATTCCGTCCCTCAAACTTCAATTATTAAAGGGGATGCTAAAAGCGTATCGATAGCGGCTGCAAGTATTATGGCTAAAGAATATCGAGATACATTAATGAAAGAAATTGCTGAAGCATATCCTGGTTATGATTTCGATAAAAATGTGGGCTATGGCACGAAAGCCCATCTTGAAGGATTAAATAAATTAGGCGTTACGCCATATCATCGCAAGAGCTTTGAACCAGTGAAATCTATGTTGTAATTATTTGAATTTTAAATTTATTGCAAAAAATGAAACAGTTTCAGTTTACAATAGCGCTTTCATTTTTTATAATTGAAAATGAACTTAACCTAAGAAACAGGAGGATGGAAGATGAATATCCACGAGTATCAAGGTAAAGAAATATTTCGTTCTATGGGCGTAGCAGTTCCAGAAGGACGCGTTGCATTCACTGCTGAAGAAGCAGTAGAAAAGGCGAAAGAATTAGACTCAGATGTTTATGTGGTAAAAGCACAAATCCACGCTGGGGGTAGAGGTAAAGCAGGTGGTGTTAAAATTGCTAAATCACTATCTGAAGTTGAAACTTACGCTAATGAATTATTAGGGAAACAATTAGTTACACACCAAACTGGTCCAGAAGGTAAAGAAGTAAAACGTTTATACATCGAACAAGGTTGCGATATTCAAAAAGAATATTATGTAGGTTTCGTTATTGACCGCGCAACTGATCGTATTACTTTAATGGCTTCTGAAGAAGGCGGTACTGAAATTGAAGAAGTAGCTGCTAAAACACCAGAAAAAATCTTTAAAGAAACAATCGACCCAGTTGTAGGTTTATCACCTTACCAAGCACGTCGTATTGCTTTCAATATTAACATTCCTAAAGAATCAGTTAATAAAGCAGCGAAATTCTTACTTTCTTTATACAATGTATTTGTAGAAAAAGATTGCTCTATCGTTGAAATTAACCCATTAGTAACAACTGGTGACGGTGACGTTTTAGCTTTAGATGCGAAACTTAACTTTGATGACAATGCTTTATTTAGACATAAAGATATTCAAGAATTACGTGATTTAGAAGAAGAAGATCCAAAAGAAATTGAAGCATCTAAATATGACTTATCATACATCGCATTAGATGGAGATATCGGTTGTATGGTTAACGGTGCTGGTTTAGCTATGGCCACAATGGATACAATTAATCATTTTGGTGGAAATCCAGCTAACTTCCTAGACGTTGGGGGCGGTGCTACTAAAGAAAAAGTTACTGAAGCATTCAAGATCATCTTAGGTGATGACAATGTTAAAGGTATCTTTGTAAATATCTTTGGTGGAATCATGAAATGTGACGTTATCGCTGAAGGTATCGTAGCAGCAGTTAAAGAAGTAGATTTAACTTTACCTTTAGTTGTACGTTTAGAAGGTACTAACGTTGAACGTGGTAAACAAATCTTAAACGATTCAGGATTAGCAATCGAACCAGCAGCTACAATGGCTGAAGGCGCACAAAAAATTGTTAAACTTGTTAAAGAAGCGTAAGGAAAGGATGGGAACACTAAGATGAGTGTATTTATAGATAAGAATACTAAAGTAATGGTACAAGGTATTACAGGGTCTACTGCCCTTTTCCATACAAAACAAATGCTTGATTATGGCACACAAATCGTTGCTGGTGTAACACCAGGTAAAGGCGGACAAGTCGTTGAAGGCGTGCCAGTATACAATACAGTAGCAGAAGCTAAAGAAGAAACAGGGGCAAATGTATCAGTTGTTTATGTTCCAGCACCATTTGCTGCAGATTCTATTTTAGAAGCGGCTGATGCAGATTTAGATATGGTTATTTGTATTACTGAACATATTCCAGTTATCGACATGATCAAAGTTAAACGATACTTAGAAGGTAGAAAAACACGTTTAGTAGGACCAAACTGCCCAGGTGTTATCACTGCTGATGAATGTAAAATCGGTATCATGCCTGGATATATCCATAAAAAAGGTCATGTAGGCGTAGTTTCACGTTCTGGTACATTAACTTATGAAGCTGTACATCAATTAACTGAAGAAGGCATTGGTCAAACTACAGCTGTAGGTATCGGTGGCGACCCAGTTAACGGTACAAACTTCATCGATGTTCTTAAAGCATTCAATGAAGATGAAGAAACTAAAGCAGTTGTAATGATCGGTGAAATCGGTGGTACAGCTGAAGAAGAAGCAGCTGAATGGATTAAAGCTAACATGAAGAAACCAGTAGTAGGTTTCATTGGTGGGCAAACTGCTCCTCCAGGTAAACGTATGGGCCACGCTGGTGCGATCATTTCTGGTGGTAAAGGTACTGCAGATGAAAAAATTAAAACATTAAACGATTGTGGTGTTAAAACTGCAGATACACCTTCAGAAATTGGTACAACTTTAATCGAAGCAGCTAAAGAAGCTGGCATTTATGAAGAATTATTAACAGTAAAATAATTTGATATCATCTCAAATTTGATAGCCTAGATTCCAAATTGGTGGAGTCTAGGCTTTTTTGCGTTGGAATCAGGCTTTAAATCATATATTTTATATATTATAATTTTTTTATTGTATTGTTTGTAGTGGCTAGCCAGCAAACTATCCAACATATTAAAAGATAATTAAAATTTACAATTTAGCAATTTAATTGAAAGAGAGTTAAACACCTATGAAATTTACTTCACTTACCCCTGATGAGTTTAAAGACTACGTTGAACAACATTTTTCTCATTATACTCAATCAACAGATTTATACCAATATCGAATTAAACATAATAAAGGCGTTCATTTAGTAGGCGTTAAAGAAGCTGGAAAAGTAATAGCTGCATGCTTATTAACTGATGCTCGTGCATTGAAAGTTTTTAAATATTTTTATACACACCGTGGACCAGTAATGGACTATTCTAATTTAGAACTAGTCAACTTTTTCTTTAAAAATTTAACTCGATATGTTCGTAGACGTAGAGGAATTTATATATTAGTGGATCCTTATGTTTTAGAACATTTAAGAACTGCAGATGGAGAAATTATAGAACGATTTAATAATAAACAGTGGTTTAAAGTAATGAAGCGTTTAGGTTATCAACATCAAGGTTTTACTACTGGCTATTCAGATATGAGTCAAATACGTTGGCATTCTATTTTAGATTTGAAGGACAAAACTGAACAACAAATTTTAAAAGATATGTCATACCAAACTAGAAGAAATATTTTAAAAACGTTAGAAATGGATGTTGAAGTTAAAACTTTAACTATTAATGAAACAAATAGATTTTATCGATTATTTCATATGGCTGAAGAGAAACATGGTTTCCATTTTCAAGAAGAGCCTTATTTCAAGCAAATGTTAGAAATTTATGGAGATAGAGCGTGTATAAAGTTAGCTTATATTGATTTAAATAAATATTTAAGATTGTTAAAGAATAAAATAGTAGAGTTAGAAGCTACTATTAATGAATTGAAAAAAACATTGGAAACTAACTCTAATTCGAAAAAGAATAAAACCAAATATCAGCAATTAACACAACAATTAGAAAGTGTATGTAAAAAAGTAGCCAAAACCGAACAGTTAATCATAACAGACGGAACGTTACTCGATTTAGCAGCAGCATTATTTATTTACAATAACCATGAAATGTATTACTTATCTAGTGGCTCTAATCCTAAGTATAATGAATTTATGGGTGCTTACCGATTACAGTGGGACATGATTCTCTTTGCAAAAGAGAAAGGAATACCACGCTATAATTTCTATGGAAAAACTGAGAATTCGGTGAAAACGCAGAAGATTACGGTGTTCAACAATTTAAAAAAGGTTTTAATGCATTTGTTGAAGAGTATGTAGGCGATTTTATTAAACCTGTTAACAAATTTTTATATAAACTGTATAAGAAATAAAGAAAATTGATGTAGAGAAGAAAGAAATAGAAATCTCTACTCTTTTTTATTAAGGAGAAAAGTAGGATTAGTTTACATAAGGAATGGCGAGGTTTTACTCATTAAATTTTGATTTAATTTTTAAAGCGAATTGTCTTACAAATGAAATTTTTTTACGAATAATTTGTACTATAATAGTTACAAAGGAGAAAACATCATGTCAGACAACGAAATAGTTTTATTGAAACTTAGATGGGCTGGGTATTCAACACAACAGATCCATCAATTATTAAACTTGTATCCTGATTATTTAAGTTTTTCATTCAGAGATCAAGTAGATACTTTAAGAACTTGGGAAAATCTTTATACTAAAAAAGAACTTGTAGACCGATTTATTAAAGTTAACATCAACGAAATTATAGATCATTTATCAAGTCATCATATGAAATTTATTTCTTCATTTAATGCTTCTTATTCTCCGCTACTCAAGCAAATTTATGATTATCCATTGATTTTATTTTATAAAGGAAATATCAATTTACTATCTTCTACTAATACATTAGGCGTTGTTGGCTCACGTGTCGCTACTCAATATTCCTCTCACGCCATGCAATATCTCTTCTCAAACTTCACTCATATACCTCTTACTATTGTTTCAGGACTAGCTAAAGGTGCAGATAGTTTAGCACATCATTACGCGTTAAAGTTTAATTTACCTACTATTGCGGTTTTAGGTCATGGTCATTTAAAACACTATCCTAAAGAAACTGAAAAACTACGATATATAATTGAAGAAAAAGGATTAGTTATTAGTGAATATCCACCATTTGTTAATATTACAAGGTATCACTTTCCACAACGTAATCGTCTAATTAGTGGTTTATCAAAAGGGGTTCTAATTACTGAAGCAGGTATTAAAAGCGGTAGCCAAATCACGATAGATTGTGCGATTGAACAAAATAGAAATGTATATGTATTACCAGGCTCTATGTTTAACCCATTAACAAAAGGAAACTTGTTAAGAGCTCAAGAAGGAGCAATGATAGTTTCAGAAGCACAAGATATATTGAATGATTATTAAGTATGGTCAATTTTTAAAAAATTGCTAAAATTGTTATAAATGATAATTTATATTGCGAAATAAGTTGATATTATATGTTAATAGAAACTAATTTAAATGGTGATCAAAAACGAATTTAATTAAAGTTAAATATTGACAAAATCAAAATCGACCGTTTATCATTTATCTTTAGTAATTGAAAAAGCAAGGGGGAATTCACTTTGGCAGATAATTTAGTCATAGTTGAGTCGCCTGCAAAAGCTAAAACCATTGAAAAATATTTAGGTAAAAAATATAAAGTTATTGCTTCTATGGGACATGTTCGTGACTTACCAAGAAGTCAAATGGGTGTCGATGTAGAAGATAATTATGAACCAAAATATATTACTATTCGCGGTAAAGGTCCCGTCGTTAAAGATTTGAAAAAACATGCTAAGAAAGCGAAAAAAGTTTTCCTAGCGAGTGACCCCGACCGTGAAGGTGAAGCGATTGCTTGGCATTTATCAAAAATTTTAGAACTTGATGATACAAAAGAAAACAGAGTAGTATTTAATGAAATTACAAAAGACGCGGTTAAAGAAAGTTTTAAGCATCCACGTGATATTCAAATGGATTTAGTAGATGCTCAACAAGCGCGTCGTATTTTAGATAGATTAGTAGGTTATAACATTTCTCCAGTATTATGGAAGAAAGTAAAAAAAGGTTTATCAGCAGGACGTGTGCAATCAGTAGCATTAAGATTAGTGATTGATAGAGAAAATAAAATTCGCAATTTCAAACCTGAAGAATATTGGACAATTGAAGGCGAATTTAGATATAAAAAATCAAAATTTAATGCGAAATTTTTACATTATAAAAATAAACCATTTAAATTAAAGACTAAGAAAGATGTAGAAAAAATCACAGCTGAACTTAATGGCGATGAATTTGAAATTACGAATGTAAACAAAAAAGAAAAAACAAGAAATCCAGCTAATCCTTTTACAACTTCAACACTTCAACAAGAAGCGGCGCGTAAATTAAACTTTAAAGCACGTAAAACGATGATGCTTGCGCAACAATTGTATGAAGGTATTGATTTAAAAAGACAAGGGACAGTTGGTTTAATTACTTACATGCGTACAGACTCTACACGTATTTCTCAATCAGCTAAAGACGAAGCGAAAAATTATATTGAAGATAAATACGGAAAAGAGTATGTTTCTCGTCGTACAGCTAAAGGCAAACAAGGGGACCAAGATGCCCATGAGGCAATTCGTCCTACAAGTACATTACGTACGCCTGATGAAATGAAAGCGTATTTAACTCGTGATCAACATCGTTTATATAAATTAATTTGGGAACGTTTTGTAGCGAGTCAAATGGCACCAGCTATTTTAGATACTGTAGCTTTAGACGTCACTCAAAATGACATTAAGTTTAGAGCTAATGGACAAACTATTAAATTTAAAGGCTTTATGACTTTATATGTTGAAGCTAAAGACGATAAAGAAAATGAAAAAGAAAACAAATTACCAAAATTAAGTGAAGGCGATAAAGTTACTGCAACACAGATTGAACCATCACAACACTTTACACAACCACCTCCACGTTATACAGAAGCACGTCTAGTTAAAACATTAGAAGAATTGAAAATCGGTAGACCATCAACGTATGCACCGACAATTGATACAATTCAAAAAAGAAATTATGTAAAACTTGAAAGTAAACGATTTGTACCTACTGAATTAGGTGAAATTGTGTATGAACAAGTTAGAGATTACTTCCCAGAAATCATAGATGTAGAATTTACAGTTAATATGGAAACACTTTTAGATAAAATTGCTGAAGGTGATATTGGCTGGAGAAAAGTAATTGATAATTTCTATGGCAGTTTCAAATTAGATGTTGAACGTGCTGAAGAGGAAATGGAAAAAGTTGAAATCAAAGACGAGCCAGCTGGAGAAGATTGCGAAGTCTGTGGTTCGCCAATGGTTATTAAAATGGGCCGTTACGGTAAATTTATGGCTTGTTCTAATTTCCCTGATTGTAGAAATACTAAAGCTATTGTTAAAACAATTGGCGTTACTTGCCCTAAATGTAAAGATGGCGATGTAGTAGAAAGAAAATCTAAGAAAAATAGATTATTCTACGGCTGTTCAAATTATCCAGAGTGCGACTTTATTTCATGGGATAAACCAGTAGGGCGTGATTGTCCAAAATGTAATCACTATCTTATGGAACATAAGAAAGGACGTAGCTCTCAAGTTATTTGTTCAAATTGTGACTATAAAGAAGAAGTTCAGAAATAGAAATTTTAAGGAGGATCAATATGAGTCAAACCGTTAACGTAGTTGGTGCAGGTTTAGCTGGTTCAGAAGCTGCTTACCAATTAGCACAACGAGGAATTAAAGTTAACCTAATTGAAATGCGTCCAGTGAAACAAACACCAGCGCACCATACTGATAAATTTGCTGAATTAGTATGTTCTAACTCATTGAGAGGTAATGCATTAACAAACGGCGTAGGTGTATTAAAAGAAGAAATGAGACGCTTAGACTCATTAATCATTGCAGCTGCTGATAAAGCTAGAGTACCAGCAGGAGGCGCTTTAGCTGTTGATAGACATGACTTTTCAGGATACATCACTGACACATTAAGAAATCATCCAAATGTGACTGTATTAAATGAAGAAATTCATAGCATCCCAGAAGGCTATACAATCATTGCTACTGGACCATTAACTACTGAGAACTTAGCTAAAGAAATCGTAGAAATTACTGGCAAAGACCAATTATATTTCTATGATGCTGCAGCGCCTATTATTGAAAAAGATTCAATTGATATGGATAAAGTGTATCTAAAATCACGTTATGATAAAGGTGAAGCGGCATACTTAAACTGTCCAATGACAGAAGAAGAGTTTAACCGTTTTTATGATGCAGTGCTTGAAGCGGAAGTTGCGCCAACAAATGAATTTGAAAAAGAAAAATATTTCGAAGGTTGTATGCCTTTTGAAGTAATGGCTGAACGTGGTCGTAAAACATTATTATTCGGACCTATGAAACCAGTTGGTCTTGAAGATCCTAAAACAGGTAAACGCCCATATGCAGTTGTACAATTACGTCAAGACGATGCGGCTGGTACACTTTATAATATTGTTGGTTTCCAAACGCATTTAAAATGGGGCGCGCAAAAAGAAGTTATCCGATTAATTCCAGGCTTAGAAAATGTTGATATCGTAAGATACGGTGTAATGCACAGAAACACGTTCATTAATTCACCAGATGTTTTAAATGAAAAATATGAGTTAATTAATGAGAAAAGAATTCAATTTGCTGGTCAAATGACTGGTGTTGAAGGTTATGTTGAAAGTGCAGCAAGTGGGCTTGTAGCTGGAATTAATTTAGCACATAAACTTCAAAATAAAGGCGAAGTTATTTTCCCTAGAGAAACAATGATAGGTAGTATGGCATATTATATTTCTCATGCTAAGAATGAAAAGAACTTCCAACCTATGAATGCTAATTTCGGCTTGCTTCCTTCATTAGAGAAACGTATTAAAGATAAAAAAGAACGTTACGAAGCACAAGCAAACAGAGCTTTAGAATATCTTGAGAACTATAAGAAGACACTATAAGTTTTAATTTATATATAAATTAAAATTGAGAATTATTATTTCGATATTTTGAACAATTCTCAAAAGATTTTGAATTCTATAGCTAATTATTTTAGTCCCTTCCATAATATATGCTACAATGCATATGATGGAGGGGATTTTTAAGTGGAAGAAATCCAAAAAACATTTTTAAATATGCTAAAAGTTGAAAGAAATTTCTCCGACCATACCTTAAAATCATATCATGATGATTTAGAGCAATTTAACCGCTTTCTAAATCAAGAAATGTTACAATTAAATACGTTTGAATATAAAGACGCTAGAAATTATTTAAGTTTTTTATATTCTCAAAATTTAAAAAGAACGACTGTATCTAGAAAAATATCAACGTTAAGAACATTTTATGAATTTTGGATGACTCAAGATGATTCAATCATTAATCCTTTCGTACAATTAGTTCACCCTAAAAAAGAACAATATCTACCTCAATTCTTTTACGAAGAAGAGATGGAGGCATTGTTTAAAACAGTAGCTAAAGATTCTAAAAAAGGATTAAGAGATCGAGTTATTTTGGAATTATTATATGCAACAGGCATACGTGTTTCAGAATTAGTAAATATTAAACTTACTGATATAGATATGTCATTACCAGGCGTTAAAGTTCTGGGAAAAGGTAATAAAGAACGCTTTGTTCCATTTGGAGAATTTTGTCGACAAAGCATTGAACAATATTTAAATGAATTTAAACCCGTTCAACACAAAACACATCCCTACTTAATAGTGAATATGAATGGCGATCCAATTACGGTTAGGGGAATTCGATATGTACTCAATGATGTAGTTAAACGTACTGCAGGAGTAACTGAAATCCATCCCCATAAGCTAAGACATACGTTTGCTACTCACTTATTAAATCAAGGAGCAGATTTGCGAACAGTTCAATCTTTGTTGGGCCATGTAAATCTTTCTACAACTGGAAAGTACACACATGTATCAAATCAACAATTACGCAAAGTATATTTAAACGCACATCCTCGAGCGAAAAAGGAGAGTAAATAAATGAGCAAGACATCATTACATGCTACAACTATTTATGCAGTCAGACATAATGGAGAAGCAGCGATGGCAGGAGATGGCCAAGTTACACTTGGTGAACAAGTCATCATGAAACAAACTGCCCGTAAAGTTAGACGTTTATATGAAGGTAAAGTATTAGCAGGATTTGCAGGAAGCGTAGCTGATGCATTTACTTTATTTGAAAAGTTTGAAACTAAATTACAACAATTTAGTGGTAACTTGGAACGTGCAGCTGTTGAATTAGCTCAAGAATGGCGAGGAGATAAGCAATTACGTCAACTTGAAGCCATGCTTATTGTTATGGATAAAGATGCAATATTAGTAGTTAGTGGTACAGGAGAAGTTATTGCACCAGATGATGATTTAATCGCCATTGGTTCTGGTGGTAACTATGCATTAAGTGCTGGTAGAGCATTGAAACGTCACGCTACACACATGTCTGCTAAAGAAATGGCTTATGAAAGTTTAAAAGTAGCCTCTGATATATGTGTATTTACAAACGATAATATTATCGTGGAAACTTTATAATAGTTTAATAAATAATGGGAATGAATAGATATGGACATACATTTAGTTGGAGGTAATAATTAATGGATGCAAACGGTATAAAATTAACACCTAAAGATATCGTATCTAAATTAGATGAATATATTGTTGGCCAAGATGATGCGAAACGTAAAGTAGCAATCGCTTTAAGAAACAGATATAGAAGAAGCCTTCTTGACGATGAAACTAAACAAGAAATCGCACCTAAAAACATTTTAATGATTGGTCCAACAGGTGTAGGTAAAACTGAAATCGCACGTCGAATGGCTAAAATTGTAGGCGCACCATTTATTAAAGTGGAAGCTACTAAATTTACTGAAGTAGGTTATGTAGGTCGCGATGTTGAGAGTATGGTAAGAGACTTAGTAGATGTCGCAGTACGATTAGTGAAGGATCAAAAGAAAGCTTTAGTTAAAGATGAAGCTACTGAAAAAGCTAATGAAAAATTAGTAAAACTTTTAGTTCCTAGTATGAAGAAAAAAGCATCACAAAATAATAATCCACTTGAATCACTTTTAGGCGGCACACTTCCAAACTTTGGTAATAATGATGATGAGGAAGAAGAAGCACCAACTGAAGAAATTAAAACGAAACGTTCTGAAATCAAAAAACAACTTTTAGATGGTAAACTTGAAGAAGAGAAAGTTAGAATCAAAGTTGAGCAAGATCCAGGCGCATTAGGCATGTTAGGTACAAACCAAAATCAACAAATGCAAGACATGATGAATCAACTTATGCCTAAACGTAAAGTTGAACGTGTTGTTCCAGTGAAAACGGCACGTAAGATTTTAATAGATGACTTTGCTGATGAATTAATCGACCAAGAAACAGCTAATCAAGAAGCGTTAGAATTAGCCGAACAAATGGGAATCATCTTCATAGATGAAATCGATAAAGTTGCGACAAATAATTCTAATAGTGGTCAAGATGTGTCAAGACAAGGTGTACAACGTGATATTTTACCAATCCTTGAAGGTAGCATGATTCAAACGAAATATGGTACCGTAAACACTGAACATATGCTATTTATAGGGGCTGGAGCGTTCCATGTTTCAAAACCTAGTGATTTAATTCCTGAATTACAAGGTCGTTTCCCAATTAGAGTGGAACTTGAAAGCTTAACAGTAAATGACTTCTTCAGAATTTTAACTGAACCTAAATTATCACTTATTAAACAATATGAAGCTTTACTAAAAACTGAAGATGTGACTGTGAACTTCTCTGAGGAAGCGATTACTCGTTTAGCAGAGATGGCGTATCAAGTTAACCAAGATACGGACAACATTGGTGCACGCCGCTTGCACACAATTTTAGAAAAAATGTTAGAAGATTTATCGTATGAAGCACCAAATATGCCGAATGCGGTTGTAGATATAACACCTCAATATGTTGATGATAAATTGAAATCTATTTCAACTAATAAAGATTTAAGTGCATTTATTTTATAATATAAATAAAGGAGAAATTTTATGAGCTTATTATCTAAAACTAGAGAATTAAATACGTTATTACAAAAACATAAAGGTATAGCTGTAGACTTTAAAGATGTTGCCCAAACAATTAGTAACGTAACAGTGACAAACGTGTTTATCGTGTCACGTAGAGGAAAAATCTTAGGTTCAAGTTTAAATGAACTTTTAAAAAGTGAAAGAATCAGTGAAATGTTAGAAAGCAAACACATTCCAAGCGAATATACTGAACTATTAATGGATGTTAAACAAACAGAATCTAACATTAAAATTGACAATGAATTAACTGTTTTCCCTCCTGAAGATAAAGATACTTTCATTAACAGTCGTACTACTGTTTTCCCAATTTTAGGTGGTGGAGAACGTCTAGGTACATTAGTTTTAGGACGTGTAGAAGACGACTTCAATGAAAATGATTTAGTTTTAGGCGAATATGCAGCCACAGTAATTGGTATGGAAATCCTTCGTGAAAAACACAACGAAGTGGAAAAAGAAGCACGTGATAAAGCAGCTATCACAATGGCAATTAATTCACTTTCTTATTCTGAAAAAGAAGCAATCGAACACATTTTTGAAGAATTAGGCGGTAATGAAGGATTATTAATCGCATCTAAAGTTGCTGATAGAGTAGGTATTACGCGTTCTGTAATCGTAAACGCGTTACGTAAACTTGAAAGTGCTGGTGTGATCGAATCTCGATCGTTAGGAATGAAAGGTACATTCATTAAAGTCAAAAAAGAAAAATTCTTAGATGAATTAGAACGTAACAAATAATTGATGTGAATCATTTTTAATTTAAATAGTTAATAGAAACGAGCGGAGTTAATCTTATTGATAAGTTGACTTGAAGGCTCGTTTTTATTTTCAAGAAAAAATAAATGATATTAAATCAGTCGTTGCACTAGCAAAAAAATTATGGTATTATTATTGACGGCTATAAAGCCAATACACACATGATAAACGTATATGCAAAGGGTGCAATTCTAAGAATTGTCTTTACATTAGTTTATTATGGAGGTAAATAACCAATAGGAGGAATTTAAAATGGCAGTAATTTCAATGAAACAATTACTAGAAGCCGGTGTTCACTTCGGTCACCAAACACGCCGTTGGAACCCAAAAATGAAAAAATATATCTTCACTGAAAGAAATGGTATCTATATCATTGACTTACAAAAAACAGTGAAAAAAGTTGAAGAAGCTTACAATTTCTTAAAACAAGTATCAGAAGATGGCGGTAAAGTCTTATTCGTAGGTACTAAAAAACAAGCACAAGAATCAGTTAAAGCTGAAGCTGAACGTGCTGGACAATTCTACGTTAACCAAAGATGGTTAGGCGGAATTTTAACTAACTACAAAACAATTTCTAAACGTATTAAACGTATTTCTGAAATCGAAAAAATGGAAGAAGACGGTTTATTCGAAGTATTACCTAAAAAAGAAGTTGTTGAACTTAAAAAAGAATACGACCGTTTAATCAAATTCTTAGGCGGTATTCGTGATATGAAATCAATGCCTCAAGCATTATTCGTAGTTGACCCTCGTAAAGAGCGCAACGCGATTGCTGAAGCACGTAAATTAAATATCCCAATCGTTGGTATTGTTGACACTAACTGTGATCCTGATGAAATCGATTACGTTATCCCAGCGAACGATGATGCTATCCGTGCCGTTAAATTATTAACTGGTAAAATGGCAGACGCTGTCTTAGAAGGTCAACAAGGTATTTCTAACGATGAAGTAGCTGCAGAACAAAACATCGATTTAGATGAAAAAGAACAATCTCAAGAAGCAGAATCAACTGAAGAAAATACTACTGTTGAATCAAACTAAGATATAGTTTAAATGGGTGATAAGATGTAATGCTTATCGCCCTTTTTTCAAATATAAAACATTTAACAACTTAAAAAATATTCATTAAATAATAATAGAGTATTGGAAATTAGAGTGCCTTTAATGGTAATATTTAATTATCATCTATTATTACAATTAGACATATTGGAGGAATAATTAATGGCAATTTCAGCAAAACTTGTAAAAGAATTACGTGAAAGAACTGGCGCTGGTATGATGGATTGTAAAAAAGCGCTAACTGAAACTGATGGTGACATCGATAAAGCGATTGATTACTTACGTGAAAAAGGTATCGCTAAAGCAGCTAAAAAAGCTGACCGTATCGCAGCAGAAGGTTTAGTGCACGTTGAAGTAAGAGGTAATGAAGCTGCAATCGTTGAAATCAACTCTGAAACAGACTTCGTTGCTCGTAATGAAGGTTTCCAAGAATTAGTAAAAGAAATTGCTAACCAAGTTCTTGAAAGCAAAGCTGAAACAGTTGAAGCTTTATTAGAAACTAAATTATCAAGTGGTCAAACAGTTGATGAAAGAATGAAAGAAGCTATCTCAACTATCGGTGAAAAATTAAGCATCCGTCGTTTTGCTATCAGAACTAAATCTGACAACGATGCATTCGGTGCATACTTACACATGGGTGGACGTATTGGTGTGTTAACTGTTGTTGAAGGTACAACTGATGAAGAAGCAGCTAAAGACGTTGCTATGCACATCGCAGCAATCAACCCTAAATATGTTTCATCTGATCAAGTAAGTGAAGAAGAAATCAGCCACGAAAGAGAAGTATTAAAACAACAAGCATTAAATGAAGGTAAACCTGAAAACATCGTTGAAAAAATGGTTGAAGGACGTTTACGTAAATATCTTCAAGAAATTTGTGCAGTTGATCAAAACTTCGTTAAAGATCCAGACCAAACAGTTGAAGCTTTCTTAAAATCTAAAGGTGGTAAACTTGTAGACTTCGTACGTTATGAAGTAGGCGAAGGTATGGAAAAACGTGAAGAAAACTTTGCTGACGAAGTAAAAGGACAAATGAAATAATCTTTCAACATTACTAAACAAGAAAGAAGGCACCTTTGAGTTTTTCTATTAGATAAAGTCTCTACTTTATCTTAGAAGACGCGTTCGTGTCTTCTTTACTTGTATATATTACATATTTTTACAATAGAGAGGAAAAAACAATGGCGCAAACTTCTAAATATAAACGTGTAGTCTTAAAACTTAGCGGTGAGGCACTTGCAGGAGATAAAGGCTTTGGAATTAATCCAATGATTATTAAAAGCGTAGCTGAACAAGTAGCTGAAGTAGCTAAAATGGATTGTGAAATTGCTGTAATTGTTGGCGGCGGCAATATCTGGAGAGGTAAAACTGGTAGCGATTTAGGTATGGACCGTGGTACAGCTGATTATATGGGCATGTTAGCAACTGTAATGAATGCACTTGCTTTACAAGATAGCCTTGAACAATTAGACTGTGACACTCGCGTATTAACTTCAATTGAAATGAAACAAGTTGCAGAACCTTACATCCGTCGTCGTGCTATCAGACACTTAGAGAAAAAACGTGTGGTTATTTTTGCGGCTGGCATTGGTAACCCATACTTCTCTACAGATACTACTGCAGCATTACGTGCAGCAGAGGTTGAAGCTGATGTTATTTTAATGGGTAAAAATAATGTAGATGGCGTATATTCAGCTGACCCTAAAGTTGATAAAAATGCAGTGAAATATGATCACTTAACTCATATCCAAATGTTACAAGAAGGATTACAAGTTATGGATTCAACTGCTTCTTCATTCTGTATGGATAATAATATTCCATTAAATGTCTTCTCAATTATGGAAGAAGGAAATATTAAACGTGCAGTAATGGGAGAAAAAATCGGTACTTTAATTACTAAATAATTTGAGGTGTTAAACATGAGTGACATTATCCAAGATACTAAAGCTAGAATGAAAAAATCTATCGATAACTTATCACGTGAATTAGCTAATATCAGTGCAGGTAGAGCTAACTCTAACTTATTAAATGGTGTAACTGTTGACTATTATGGTGCGCCAACTCCTGTACAACAATTAGCAAGCATTAATGTGCCTGAAGCACGTTTATTAGTTATCTCTCCTTACGATAAAACATCTGTTGGTGATATTGAAAAAGCAATCATCGCTGCTAACTTAGGTGTTAACCCAACTAGTGATGGTGAAGTAATTCGTATCACTGTTCCAGCTTTAACAGAAGAGCGTCGTAAAGAATTAGTTAAAAACGTGAAAAAAATCGGTGAAGATGCTAAAGTTTCAATTCGTAACATTCGCCGTGACATTAACGATCAATTGAAAAAAGACGAAAAAAATGGCGATATTACTGAAGATGACTTAAGAAGTCAAACTGAAGATGTTCAAAAAGCGACTGATAATTCTATTAAAGAAATTGATCAATTAGTAGAAGATAAAGAAAAAGATATCATGTCTGTATAATTTAGAATATTAATAACGTTTAATTATTCATATATTTTGTGAATTTACCGTATTATTAATTATGATAGTACAATAATCATTTTAGTCTAAACTGTGCCAATTCAGACTTTGGTACAGTTTTTTAATTTGCTTATTCAATGCCATTATCGAGTATGATAAAATGATAGATGATTTCTTTAATAACTAATATAATATAACAGAGATGATCAGGCTCGGAGGAAAGACCATGTTTAAAAAGCTAATACAAAGAAATAAGACTAAAATCACTCATAACGATGATTTAGATTTACATAATTTACCTGAACATGTAGCGATTATCATGGACGGAAATGGACGTTGGGCTAAAAAGCGTAAAATGCCTAGAATTAAAGGTCATTATGAAGGTATGCAAACAATAAAAAAAGTAACGCGTGAAGCAAGCAACTTAGGTATTAAATACTTAACTTTATACGCTTTTTCAACGGAAAATTGGTCTAGACCTGAAAATGAAGTTAATTATATCATGAATTTACCTGTTAATTTTTTAAAAACTTTTCTACCAGAATTAATAGAAAAAAATGTCCAAATTGAAACAATTGGGTTTTTAGAGGCAGTGCCTCAATCAACAATTGATGCTATTGAACATGCAAAAGCGAAAACAAAAGATAATACAGGTTTGAAATTAATATTTGCCATTAATTATGGTGGACGAGCTGAAATTGTTCAAAGTATGAAATCAATTTATGATGAGCTTCAAAATAATGGTCAGGATAGTAATGACATCGACGAAACAATGATATCGAAACATTTAATGACGCATCCCTACCCAGATCCTGAATTATTAATTCGCACTTCTGGTGAACAACGCATTAGTAACTTTTTAATTTGGCAATCTTCTTATAGTGAATTTATATTTAATGAGAAGTTATGGCCAGATTTTGATGCTGAGGAATTTAAAAAATGTTTAAAAATATACCAATCTCGTCAAAGACGATTTGGAGGATTAAGTAAGGAGTAGCGTATGAAAGTTAGAACTTTAACCGCGATTATAGCTTTAATTATATTTCTACCTATCTTGTTAAAAGGTGGAACTATTTTAATGTTATTTGCTTATCTGCTAGCTTTAATCGCCTTAAAAGAACTGTTGAATATGAATATGATTAAATTGTTGTCTATTCCAGGGATATTTAGTGCGTTAGCGTTAATTATAATTATGCTACCGCAAGATGCTGGCCAATGGGTAAATGATGTTCAGCTAAAAAGTTTAATCGCAATGAGCTTTATATTATTAAGTTATACTGTACTTTCTAAAAATAGATTTAGTTTTATGGATGCAGCATTTTGTTTAATGTCAGTTGCTTATGTAGGCATTGGCTTCATGTATTTTTATGCTACACGTGAAGATGGCTTGCACTATATACTATATGCATTTTTAGTTGTATGGTTAACTGATACAGGCGCATATATATTTGGTCGTTTAATGGGCAAACATAAATTATGGCCTGTCATTAGCCCGAATAAAACAATTGAAGGTTTTATTGGTGGGTTAATTTGTAGTTTAATTGTGCCACTAGTTATGCTATTTTTCGTTGATTTCCACTTAAATATTTGGTTATTGTTACTTGTAACGATAATCTTAAGTATGTTTGGCCAACTCGGTGATTTAGTGGAATCAGGATTTAAACGTCACTTCGGTGTAAAAGATTCAGGCAGAATTTTACCTGGACACGGCGGTATACTAGACCGTTTTGATAGTTTTATGTTTGTGTTACCTTTACTCAACATATTATTAATACAAATATAGTAAGAATTTAACGTAATATTTATTTTTAAAAAATGAATAATGGTATAATTGAGGAGTTATTGAATTTACTGTTGATTAGAAGCATTCAATCACGTAATTCTTAACTCCTTTTCTCAAAGGTAATAATATTACTTGAAAAATTCTGCAAAATCATACATAATCTACAACATTCTTATAACTTGAATAGACGTAGATAAATTTAATTAATTGAGGTGTAGCGAGTGAGTTATTTAGTCACTATTGTCTCATTTATTATCGTATTTGGCGTGCTTGTAACGGTACATGAATATGGTCATATGTTCTTTGCTAAACGTGCAGGGATTATGTGTCCAGAATTTGCGATTGGTATGGGACCGAAAATTTTTAGTTTCCGCAAAGACGAAACACTTTATACTATCCGTTTATTACCTGTGGGTGGCTATGTAAGAATGGCTGGAGATGGTCTTGAAGAACCGCCCGTTGAGCCAGGTATGAATGTAAAAATAAAATTAAATGACCAAGATGAAATTACACATATTATTTTAGATGATCAACATAAGTTTCAAAAAATTGAAGCTATTGAAGTAAAGCAATGTGATTTTAAAGACGACTTATTTATAGAAGGTATTACGTCTTATGATAATGAAAGACATCACTTTAATATCGCTAAGAAAGCTTATTTTGTTGAAAATGGTAGTCTAATTCAAATTGCGCCAAGAAATCGCCAATTTGCTCATAAAAAGCCGCTACCCAAATTTTTAACATTATTTGCAGGGCCATTATTTAACTTCCTTTTAGCTATCGTGTTATTTATCGGTTTAGCTTATTATCAAGGAACGCCTACAACTACGGTTAATCAATTGGCGGATAACTATCCAGCACAACAAGCTGGTTTAAAAACAGGCGATAAAATTTTACAATTAGGCAGTCATAAGGTAGATAATTTTGAAGATATTGAAAAAGCTGCCGATCAAATTAAAGACCATAAGACAACGTTAAAAGTTGAACGTGATGGTAAGGTTAAAACGTTAGACATTACACCTAAAAAACAAGTAATTAAGCAAACAAAAATGAACTCAGTTACAAAATATGTGCTAGGTTTCCAACCTAAAAATGAGCACTCATTGTTTAAACCTATTCCAGCTGGTATTGAAAACTTTGTTAATGCAAGTACAGTCATTTTCAAAGCAGTAGGTACAATGATAGCAAGTATCTTCACAGGTGGATTCACATTTGACATGCTTAATGGACCAGTGGGTATATATCATAATGTCGATTCAGTGGTGAAACAAGGTGTCATCGCACTTACGTTCTACACTGCATTATTAAGTGTAAACTTAGGTATAATGAACTTATTACCAATTCCAGCGCTTGATGGCGGTAGAATTTTATTTGTTATTTATGAAGCTATTTTCAGAAGACCAGTGAATAAAAAAGCAGAAACAGCTATCATAGCTGTTGGGGCAATATTTGTAGTAATTATTATGGTACTGGTTACTTGGAACGATATACAACGCTATTTCTTATAATTTAGGAGGAGAATGATATGAAACAATCAAAAGTATTCATACCAACGATGCGAGAAGTTCCTGCAGAAGCAGAAGCTTTAAGTCATCAATTATTATTAAAAGCAGGATTAATCAAACAAAGTACAAGTGGTATTTATAGTTATTTACCATTAGCAACACGCGTATTAAATAATATTTCTAAAATTATTCGTGAAGAAATGGAAAGTGTCGATGCAGTTGAAATCTTAATGCCTGCACTTCAACAAGCTGAGTTGTGGGAAGAGTCAGGTCGTTGGGGAGCGTATGGCCCTGAGTTAATGCGTTTAAAAGATCGTAATGGTAGAGAATTTGCATTAGGACCAACACACGAAGAAGTTGTAACTTCAATCGTACGTGATGAACTTAAATCTTATAAACGTTTACCAATTACTTTATTCCAAATTCAATCTAAATTCCGTGATGAGAAACGTCCACGCTTTGGATTATTACGTGGTAGAGAATTCATTATGAAAGATGCTTATTCTTTCCATGCAGATGAAGAATCATTAGATCAAACATACCAAGATATGTATAACGCTTATAGCCGTATATTTAAGCGTGTAGGAATCAATGCACGTCCAGTTGTAGCGGATTCAGGTGCTATCGGTGGTAACCACACACACGAATTTATGGCGTTAAGTAAAATTGGTGAAGACACAATCGTTTATAGTGAAAAGAGTGATTATGCAGCCAATATCGAAAAAGCAGAAGTGGTTTATCATCCTAATGAAAAACATACAGACGTCGCTGAATTAAGCAAAATTGAAACACCAAACGTTAAAACTGCCCAAGAATTAGCTGACTTCTTAAATCGTCCAGTAGATGAAATTGTTAAAACAATGATCTTCAAAGTAGATGGCGAATTTATTATGTTCTTAGTAAGAGGTCATCACGAATTAAACGATGTGAAAGTAAAATCATTCTTTGGTACTGATAATGTTGAAATGGCGTCTCAAGATGAAATAGTTAACTTATTAGGTGCTAACCCAGGTTCATTAGGTCCTATTCATGATAGAGAAATTAAAATCTATGCTGATAATTATGTAAAAGATTTAAATAACATCGTGGTAGGCGCAAATGAAGATGGCTACCATTATGTAAATGCAAATGTTGACCGTGATTTCAAGATTGATGAATATGGAGACTTCCGCTTCATTCTAGAAGGTGAACAACTAAGCGATGGTTCAGGTGAAGCTAAGTTCGCTGAAGGTATTGAAGTAGGACAAGTATTTAAACTTGGTACTAAATATTCAGAAGCGATGAATGCAACATTCTTAGATAATCAAGGTAAAGCACAACCGTTAATCATGGGTTGCTATGGTATCGGTGTTTCTAGAACACTAAGTGCGATTGTAGAACAAAATAATGATGAAAATGGTATTATCTGGCCTAAATCAGTGACACCATTTGATTTACATTTAATTACTATTAACCCTAAAAAAGAAGAACAACTTGAATTAGCTAACCAATTATATGCACAGTTCCAAGGTAAGTACGATGTGTTATATGATGACCGCCAAGAACGCGCAGGTGTTAAATTCAATGACGCTGATTTAATTGGTTTACCTGTTCGTGTTGTTGTAGGTAAAAATGCTTCTGAAGGAATCGTTGAAGTAAAAGTACGCCACACTGGCGAAAGCGAAGATGTGCATATTGATGATTTAGAAGCACACGTAGCTAAAATTTATGAAAACTTATAAAATTATTTAAAAGTATCATTAAAAGCGGTAAAAATGTTTGTGGCATTTTTACCGTTTTAATTATGTATGTAGAATTAATTTTCAAAAAATAAAGAAATAATCTGTACGAATGAAAAATGATAATTGAAGTAGTATAATAGATATCAAGTTTGTAAATGTAGGGTAGTTAGGAACACTATAAACAGTGATGAATTTAAGTAAGAAATAAGGTGGTTATCTGTCGTGGCAATGACAAATCAAGAAAAATTTAGAGTGCTTGCTGACCAAATCAAAATTTCAAATCAACTTGATCAAGAAATTCTTGAAAATGGGGAATTAACGCGCGTTGATGTATCAAATAAAAATAGAACATGGGAATTTCAAATTACATTGCCATACTTTCTTTCACATGAAGATTATTTAATCTTTACCAATGCAATCACCGAAGAATTTAAAGAAATCGCAAAAGTAGATTGGCATTTCACGATACAAAATACGAGTAACCAAGATGAACATGCGATCAAATACTTTGGTCACTGTATCGAACATACTGCTTTGTCTCCTAAAGTGAAAGGGCAATTAAAGCAGAAACGCTTAATCATGTCTGGTAATGTTTTAAAAATTATGACTTCAAACGATATTGAAAGAAATCATTTTGACAAAGTATGTAATGGCAGTTTGGTTAAAGCTTTTCAAAAATGTGGATTTGATATAGATAAAGTTGTCTTTGAAACGGATGAGTCAAATACAGACGAAGACTTAGCTTCATTAGAGGCGCATATTCAAGAAGAAGATGAAAAAAGCGCAAGAGAAGCAACTGAAAAAATGGAAAAAATTAAAGCTGAAAAAGCGAAGCAACAAGATAATAACGAAAGTAGCGTTGATAAATGTCAAATTGGTAAACCAATTCAAGTTGAGAATATTAAACCAATCGAATCAATTGTTGAAGAAGAGTTTAAAGTAGCTATTGAAGGGGTTATCTTTGATATTAATCTGAAAGAACTTAAAAGTGGCCGTCACATCGTAGAATTGAAAGTGACAGACTACACAGATTCACTAGTTTTAAAAATGTTTACTAGAAAAAATAAAGATGACTTAGATCACTTTAAAGCATTAAGCGTAGGTAAATGGGTGCGTGCACAAGGACGTATCGAAGAAGATACATTTGTACGTGACTTAGTGATGATGATGTCTGATATTGAAGAAATTAAAAAGACACCTAAACAAGATAAAGCTGAAGAGAAACGTGTTGAATTCCATTTACACACATCTATGAGTCAAATGGATGGCATTCCTAATATTAGCTCTTATGTCGCGCAAGCAGCCAATTGGGGTCATAAAGCTATTGCCGTAACCGACCATAATGTAGTTCAAGCATTCCCAGAAGCGCATAGTGCTGCTGAGAAAAATGGCATTAAAATGATTTACGGTATGGAAGGTATGCTAGTAGATGATGGTGTACCAATTGCTTATAAGCCGACAGATAGAGACTTAAAAGAAGCAACTTATGTGGTCTTTGACGTTGAGACGACAGGGTTATCTAACCAATATGACCAAATTATTGAACTTGCCGCTGTAAAAGTAAAAGACGGCGAAATCATCGATAAATTTGAACGTTTTAGTAATCCGCATGAAAAGTTATCTGAAACGATTATTAACTTAACGCATATCACAGACGATATGTTAACAGATGCTCCAGAAATTGAAGAAGTTCTGACAGAATTTAAAGAATGGGTTGGCGACGCTATATTTGTAGCACATAATGCTTCATTCGATATGGGCTTTATTGATACGGGATATGAAAGACTTGGTTTCGGTCCTTCTACAAATGGTGTTATTGATACACTTGAATTATCTCGTACAATCAATACTGAATATGGTAAACATGGTTTGAACTTCTTAGCTAAAAAATATGGCGTAGAACTTACACAACACCACAGAGCCATTTATGATACTGAGGCAACGGCCTACATTTTCATAAAAATGGTACAACAAATGAAAGAGTTGGGCGTTACAAACCATAAAGATATCAATAAAAAATTAACTAATGAAGATGCTTATAAACGTGCGCGTCCTACGCATGTCACTTTAATTGTGCAAACGCAAGAAGGGCTTAAAAATCTCTTCAAAATTGTAAGTGCATCGTTAGTTAAATATTATTACCGCACACCACGAATTCCGCGTTCATTATTAAATGAATATCGCGAAGGCATATTAGTGGGTACAGCTTGTGATGAGGGCGAACTGTTCACTGCGGTAATGCAACGAGATCAAGCAGAAGTTGAAAAAATCGCGAAGTACTATGATTTCATCGAAGTGCAACCGCCAAAACTTTATCAAGATTTAATTGATCGTGAGTTAATTAGAGATACCGAAACGTTATATGAAATTTATGATCGTATCTTAAAAGCTGGTGAGAGCACAGGTATTCCAGTCCTAGCAACTGGTAATGCGCATTATTTATACGAACATGACGCTATTGCGCGTAAAATTTTGATTGCTTCTCAACCGGGTAATCCATTAAATCGTTCAACGTTACCGGAGGCTCATTTTAGAACGACAGATGAAATGTTAGATGAATTTCATTTCTTAGGAGAAGAAAAAGCCTATGAAATCGTTGTTAAAAATACGAATGAATTAGCAGACCGTATAGATAAAGTTATTCCGATTAAAGATAAATTGTTCACGCCACGTATGGAAGGCGCTAATGAAGAAATACGAGAATTAAGTTATGCCAACGCGCGAAAACTTTATGGGGAAGATTTGCCGCAAATTGTTATTGACCGTTTAGAAAAAGAATTAGCGAGTATTATCGGGAATGGTTTCTCTGTAATCTATTTAATCTCTCAACGTTTAGTTAAAAAATCACTAGACGATGGCTATCTTGTAGGGTCTCGTGGTTCTGTAGGTTCAAGTTTCGTAGCGACAATGACTGAAATTACAGAAGTTAACCCATTGCCACCGCATTACATTTGTCCGAACTGTAAGACAAGTGAGTTCTTCGATGATGGGTCAGTAGGATCTGGTTTCGATTTACCTGATAAGAAATGTGGTACATGTGGTGCAGATTTAATTAAAGAAGGACAAGATATTCCGTTCGAAACGTTCCTAGGATTTAAAGGGGATAAAGTACCCGATATTGACTTGAACTTTAGTGGTGAATATCAACCTAACGCGCATAACTATACGAAAGTATTATTCGGTGAAGATAAAGTATTCCGTGCTGGAACAATCGGTACGGTTGCTGAAAAGACTGCCTTTGGTTATGTAAAAGGTTATTTAAATGATCAAGGTATTCATAAACGTGGAGCTGAAGTGGATCGTCTAGTTAAAGGATGTACAGGTGTTAAACGTACGACTGGTCAACACCCTGGCGGTATTATCGTAGTACCTGATTATATGGATATTTATGATTTTACGCCTATTCAATTCCCAGCCGATGACCAAAGTGCGTCATGGATGACAACACACTTTGACTTCCATTCTATCCATGACAACGTGTTAAAACTTGATATTCTTGGACACGATGACCCAACCATGATTCGTATGTTACAAGATTTATCAGGGATAGATCCTAAGACGATTCCAGTCGACGATAAAGAAACAATGCAAATTTTTAGTAGTCCTGAATCACTAGGTGTGACTGAAGAAGAAATTTTATGTAAAACAGGAACATTCGGCGTGCCTGAATTTGGTACAGGATTTGTTCGTCAGATGTTAGAAGATACGAAGCCGACGACATTCTCAGAGCTTGTTCAAATTTCAGGGTTATCTCATGGTACAGACGTATGGTTAGGTAACGCACAAGAACTAATTCGTTCTGGTATATGTGACTTATCAAGCGTAATTGGTTGTCGTGACGATATCATGGTTTATTTAATGTATGCAGGTTTAGAACCATCTATGGCCTTTAAAACAATGGAGTCAGTACGTAAAGGTAAAGGTTTAACGGATGAAATGATTGAAGCTATGAAAGAAAACAATGTGCCAGATTGGTATTTAGATTCATGTCTTAAAATTAAGTACATGTTCCCTAAAGCCCATGCTGCAGCTTACGTATTAATGGCTGTACGTATCGCGTATTTCAAAGTTCATCATCCTTTATATTATTATGCTGCTTATTTCACTATCCGTGCATCAGACTTTGATTTAATTACAATGATTAAAGATAAAGAAAGCATAAAAAATACTGTTAAAGACATGTATTCTCGCTATATGGATTTAGGTAAGAAAGAGAAAGACGTATTGACTGTATTAGAGATTATGAATGAAATGGCACATAGAGGTTTCCGTATGCAACCTATTAGTTTAGAGAAAAGCCAAGCGTTTGATTTTATCATTGAAGGCGATACATTAATACCACCATTTGTCGCTGTTCCTGGTTTGGGTGAGAACGTAGCCAAACGTATCGTAGAAGCACGTGAAGATGGACCGTTCTTATCAAAAGAAGACTTAAATAAAAAAGCAGGTTTATCACAAAAAATCATTGAGTATTTAGATGATTTAGGCTCATTACCAGATTTACCAGATAAAGCACAGTTATCTATTTTTGATATCTAAAATGTGCAACGTAGCTAAGTAGCTAGTAATTACTAAACTAGTATGTAGCAAGGCTTAGTTTAAATAGCTTAATTTGTTTAATAAATGAACTTGTGATATAATTGCACTGTGTAAAAATTAGACTCAGGCAGAAAGAGTGGGCATATACCCGCTCTTTTCTATTTGCCAAAAAAGGAGGCCTGTATGAGTAAAATAACTGAAGAAGTAGAAACTATCATTTCTCCTGTTTTAGACGAATTAAATTTTGAATTAGTAGATATCGAGTATGCTAAAGAAGGAAAAGATCATTTCTTAAGAATTTCTATCGATAAAGAAGGTGGCGTCGATTTAAATGATTGTACGCTTGCTTCTGAAAAGATAAGCGAAGTCATGGATGAGAAAGACCCAATATCTGAAATGTATTATTTAGATGTTGCGTCTCCAGGTGCTGAGCGTCCAATTAAAAAAGAAAAAGAATATCAAAATGCAATCGACAAACCAGTATTTGTATCATTATATGCTCCAATTGAAGGAGATAAAGAGTGGTTAGGTATCTTGAAAGAGGTAACTGATGATGCAATTACGATGGAAGTTAAAGAAAAAGCTAGAACTAAAAATATCGAAATCCCAAGAAATAAAATTGCAAAAGCACGTCACGCAGTAATGATTTAACGTGATGAGGAGGAATAATTGTGGCAAGTAATGAGTTATTATTAGCAACTGAATATTTAGAGAAAGAAAAGAAAATCCCAAGAGAAGTTTTAATTGATGCCATTGAAGCAGCATTAATTACAGCATATAAGAAAAACTATGATAGTGCTAGAAACGTTCGTGTAGAATTAAACATGGATGAAGGTACTTTCAAAGTTATAGCACGTAAAGAAGTCGTAGAAGAAGTATTTGACGACCGTGATGAAGTGGATTTAAGCACAGCATTAGTTAAAAACCCTGCTTATGAAATCGGCGACATCTATGAAGAAGACGTTACTCCTAAAGACTTCGGTCGTGTAGGTGCACAAGCGGCTAAACAAGCTGTAATGCAACGTTTAAGAGACGCTGAAAGAGAAATTCTTTATAAAGAATTCATCGATAAAGAAGAAGACATTTTAACAGGTGTCATTGACCGTGTTGACCACCGTTATGTTTACGTTAATTTAGGACGTATTGAAGCTGTGTTATCTGAAGCTGAAAGAAGTCCAAATGAAAGTTATATTCCAAACGAACGCATTAAAGTGTACGTAAATAAAGTTGAACAAACAACTAAAGGCCCTCAAATTTATGTATCTAGAAGCCACCCAGGTTTACTTAAACGTTTATTTGAGCAAGAAGTACCTGAAATCTATGATGGAACTGTTATCGTTAAATCAGTAGCACGTGAAGCGGGAGACCGTTCTAAGATTAGTGTGTACTCTGAAAATCCTGACATTGATGCAGTAGGTGCATGCGTAGGTGCTAAAGGTGCACGTGTTGAAGCTGTAGTTGAAGAACTTGGCGGAGAAAAAATTGACATCGTTCAATGGAATGAAGATCCTAAAGTGTTCGTGCGTAATGCATTGAGCCCATCACAAGTACTTGAAGTAATTGTTAATGAAGATAACCAATCTACAGTTGTAGTTGTACCTGATTATCAATTATCTCTTGCTATCGGTAAAAGAGGTCAAAACGCACGTTTAGCGGCTAAATTAACTGGTTGGAAGATTGATATTAAATCAGAAACTGATGCACGTGAAGCTGGCATTTATCCTGTTATTGAATCAGAAGAACAAGCTGATGAAATCGTTATGACAGGCGACGAAGATGTAGAAATCGATGATGTTAATTTAGAAGAATCTAATTTAACAACTGCTGAATTAGCAGCTGAAATTGATGAGCCTTCTGAAGAAGAAGCTTCTGAAAATGAAGAAACAGAAGAAACATTTGAAGATGTAGAACAAACAGAAGACGAGAAAGAAAATAAAGACGTTTAAGCACAAAATTGGGGTGAGTAATTAATAATGAAGAAGAAAAAAATTCCAATGCGCAAATGTATTATTACTAATGAAATGCGTCCTAAAAAAGAAATGATTCGCGTTGTTATTAATAAAGAAGGCGAGATATTTGCTGATGGTACAGGGAAACAGCAAGGAAGAGGCGCATATGTTTCAAAAGATGTTAAAAGTGTAGAAGAAGCTCAAAAAAAAGGCGTACTTGAGAGATATTTTAATGAAAATCCTGAAAAATTAGACCCAGTCTACAAAGAAATTATCAGATTAATTTATAGAGAAGAGATTCCTAAATGACCAAAGAAAAAATATTTAATTTTTTAGGGTTAGCTATGAGAGCTAGAAAAGTTAAAGCAGGAGAATCTGTATTATTAACAGAAATTAAAAAACAAAATGTTAAATTGGTTATTTTAGCTTCTGATGCTTCTGAAAACTCTATAAAAAACATACAAAACAAATGTGAAACATATCATGTTCCATTTAGAATTTTCGGTACGAGAGCAGAATTAGGCCAATCTTTAGGCAAAGCAGAACGTGTAAATGTTGGAGTCACTGACTCAGGGTTTGCTAAAAAGCTTAAGTCTATGATTGATGAATATTGTAAGGAGTGATTATATGAGTAAAAAAAGAATTTATGAATATGCGAAAGAATTAAACGTGAAAAGTAAAGAGATTATCGATGAGTTAAAGAAAATGGACGTGGAAGTATCTAATCACATGCAAGCGCTAGAAGACGATCAAATCAAAGTGCTTGATAAGAAATTTAAACCACAACAAAGTGCTAATAATGATAAACAAACTACTCAAAATAATCACCAAAAACAACAAAGTAACAACAATAACAAGAAACAAAATAACAAAGGAAACGCTAATCCTAAAAACAATAAAAATAACAAAAACAATAATAAAAATAAAAACAACAAAAATAATAAGAACAACAAGAACAATAATAAAGGAAATAAAAATAAACCAGCAGCTGAACCTAAAGAAATGCCATCAAAAATCACTTATGAAGAAGGCATTACTGTTGGTGAATTAGCGGACAAATTAAATATTGAATCATCAGGCATCATTAAAAAATTATTCTTATTAGGTATTGTAGCGAACATTAACCAATCTCTAGATGAAGAAACGTTAGAATTAATTGCTGATGACTATGGCGTAGAAATTGAAAAAGAAGTAGTAGTTAATGAAGAAGATCTTTCAACTTACTTTGATAACGAAGAAGACGATCCAGATGCAATTGAAAGACCAGCTGTTGTAACTATCATGGGTCACGTTGACCACGGTAAAACAACATTACTTGATTCAATTCGTCATACAAAAGTAACTGCTGGCGAAGCTGGTGGTATTACGCAACATATCGGTGCATACCAAATTGAAAATGCTGGTAAGAAAATTACTTTCTTAGATACTCCAGGACACGCAGCTTTCACTACAATGCGTGCACGTGGTGCTCAAGTTACTGACATCACTATCTTAGTAGTAGCAGCAGATGATGGTGTAATGCCTCAAACAATTGAAGCGATTAACCACGCTAAAGAAGCGAATGTACCTACAATCGTTGCAGTTAACAAAATCGATAAACCAACTGCTAATCCAGACCGCGTTATGCAAGAATTAACTGAATATGGTTTAATTCCTGAAGATTGGGGCGGCGACACAATCTTTGTTCAATTATCAGCATTAAGTGGCGATGGTATCGATGACTTATTAGAAATGATCGGTTTAGTAGCTGAAGTTCAAGAATTAAAAGCTAATCCTGATAAACAAGCTGTTGGTACAGTAATTGAAGCAGAATTAGATAAATCACGTGGTCCAGCAGCGTCATTACTTGTACAAAACGGTACATTAAATGTTGGTGATTCAATCGTAGTAGGTAATACGTATGGACGTATTCGTGCTATGGTAAATGACCTTGGTCAAAGAATTAAAACTGCAGGTCCATCAACTCCAGTTGAAATCACAGGTATTAATGACGTACCTTTAGCCGGTGACCGTTTCGTTATTTTCAAAGATGAGAAACAAGCGCGTCGTATCGGTGAAGCACGTCGTGAAGCAAGCGTGATTCAACAACGTCAAGAAAGTAAAAACGTTTCATTAGATAACTTATTTGAACAAATGAAACAAGGTGAAATGAAAGATCTTAACGTAATTATTAAAGGTGACGTTCAAGGTTCAGTAGAAGCCTTAGCCGCTTCATTAATGAAGATTGATGTTGAAGGCGTAAACGTACGTATCATTCACACTGCAGTAGGTGCTATCAACGAATCAGACGTAACATTAGCTAATGCTTCAAATGGTATCATTATCGGATTTAACGTTCGTCCTGATGCTGGTGCTAAACGTGCTGCTGAAGCTGAAAATGTAGATATGCGTCTTCACCGTGTCATTTACAACGTTATCGAAGAAATCGAATCAGCTATGAAAGGTTTATTAGACCCTGAATTTGAAGAACAAGTAATCGGCCAAGCTGAAGTACGTCAAACATTCAAAGTATCTAAAGTTGGTACAATCGCAGGTAGTTACGTAACTGAAGGTAAAATCACTCGTAACGCAGGCGTACGTGTTATCAGAGATGGTATCGTATTATTTGAGGGTGAATTAGACACATTAAAACGCTTCAAAGACGATGCTAAAGAAGTAGCACAAGGCTATGAATGTGGTATTACAATTGAGAAATTCAACGATATCAAAGAAGGCGACATTATCGAAGCCTTTGAAATGGTAGAAGTTGAAAGATAATAATCGAAATATTATTTTTAGACTATCAATTAAGTGGAAAGCTTAGTTGATAGTCTTTTTTTATCGTCATTTGTTGAATTCTATATAGTTTCAAACTATTAATTAAGTCTTATTTATATTTTAAGATTATTAAGTAAAT